>CAZKBY010000087.1:0-10379 GCA_964550915.1 uncultured Eubacteriales bacterium
GAAGACGGCTGGGTCGTGGAGAACGAGGGAGTTCCGGCCGACATCGAGGTCGAGATTACGCCTGCTGACATGATCGCCGGCCGCGACCCCCAGCTCGAGAAAGCGATCGAGGTCGTCCTGGACCTGCTCAAGAAGAACCCGCCCCGGAAGCTTGAGCGGCCTCCCTTTCCCGTGCGCGTCAGGAAGTAGGGAAAAGATTGCCCAGAGCCTCTAAGATTGGAGGAACTCCAGGATTTTCCTGTTGACTATGTCCGCCTGGGCGACGGTGAGGTCGTGGCCGGCGCCGGGAATGAGCTCCGTCTTGACCTGGGGCGCCACACCGTTGAGGCGTGCAATCGCTTTTCGGGCAGAATAGAGCTTCTCGTTTTTGCCGATTAGGAAAAGGGCCGGGATCTTGAGACTCCCTAACTCCGCATCTTTGAGAACCGCCGGGTTGACTAGGCGCTTTGCTTTAAAGCACCTCATGGCAACATAGGATATTTCAACCAAATCATCGACCATCTCCTGCGTGGCTTTATCTTTTTTCGTGGCATCTTTTAGCATCCAGTACATAAAACTCCTGGTGAAGCGGCGAACAGGAAAAGCACACAGAGCGGCGCGGATGAGCCACTCCAGCCGGATGGGGAGGACTGTGCCCGCTGGCGCCAGCAGAACAAGCTTGGCGAGCCTTTCGGGAAAGCGAAGGCCATAATGGATGGCCTGCCAGCCTCCATAAGAAAGCCCAATCAGGCAGATTTTAGCTTTGAGCTCAAGAGCATCGAACAACTCATCAAGCCAGGTCGTAAAGTCCTGCGGGCTCTCTATAAAGCGCGTATAGACGCTCAATCCGCAATCATAGATGCCGTCCACGGCATAGGTCCTGAAACGCTCAGACAGAGCCCTTATATTTGGAATCCACTGAAGAGAATTGCCGTTAATACCATGAAGAAGGATCAAGGCAGGAGCTTTTTCTGCCCCGCTCACTCTGACCAGAGTCTGACCGAAAGAAGTCTCGACCATCCTGGTAATAGAGGGAATCGGCCATCTTAGCGCCCCTTTCTCATAAAGCTTCAGAAAACGCCCCCTGGCTTTCTCGGAGCGGAAGGGGTGATATGGCGGGGAATCCATATTCTTATTAAGACCAAAAGCAACGATGGGAATTATATCAGCTTTTTCTATCTCCTTGAACCGCTCACCCCGTTTTTAGACAGCTTTTTCGGCTTTTTTCCTTGATGTCAGGGGGCAGATGTAGCCCGGGCTCGCTCCTCCGCTGACATTCCGGCCAGCCGCTTTATTTCCTTGAGATCGAGGCCCAGCCCTTCGGCGACGCGACGTCCGTAATCCGGGTCCGCCTTAAAGAACAGAGCCGTCTGTCGCATCTGGATGCGCTTCTGGGCGCCGCCGAGGTGGTCGACGATGTTGCCGACGAGATGAGCCCGGTCCTCATCCGTCATCACTTTCCGGTAGAGGTCGCCCGCCTGCTCAAAGTCGTCCTCGGGAGAAGAATACGGAAGGCGGGCTGCCCAACCGGCAATTTCAAAGCGGGGCTCGGCCGCTGAAGGATCCGGCTCAGGGCCGCCGAAGCTGTTCGGCCAGTAATTCGGTCCTCCTCCGCTGTTCCCGTCCGTCCGCATGAACCCGTCGCGCTGATAGCTCGTTTCGGGAGCGTTTTTGGGCGCATTGATGGGGATCAGATGGTAATTTGGGCCCAGACGGTGGAGGTGGGTATCGTGATAAGAGAAGAGTCGGGCCTGGAGCATCTTGTCCGGCGAAGCGGCGATACCCGGCACCAGGTTAGCGGGAGAGAAAGCCGCCTGCTCCACTTCTGCGAAATAGTTCTCAGGATTCCGGTTCAGCACGAGCTTGCCTATTTTTATCGTTGGGAAATCGGCATGAGGCCAAACCTTGGTAATGTCGAAAATATTCCAGCGGTAATCTTTGGCCTGTTCAGGGTTCATGATCTGCATTTCGAGCGTCCAGGAAGGAAAATCGCCTCGAGCGATGGCCTCGAAGAGATCCCGAGTGGCATGATCAGGGTCCGTGCCCGCGAGCCGCGTCGCTTCCTCACGGGTCAGGTTCTTGATCCCCTGGTCAGTCTTGAAATGGTACTTCACCCAGAAGTATTCGCCGTTGGCGTTATACCATTTGAACGTGTGGCTGCTGAAGCCGTGCATATGCCGGTAGCTGGCCGGAGTGCCCCGGTCGGAGAAGAGGATCGTCACCTGGTGAATCGACTCGGGCGTCAGGGAGAGAAAATCCCAGAACATATCAGGGTTTTTGCAGTTGGTTGCCGGATGCCGCTTCTGGGTGTGGATGAAATCGGGGAACTTGAGCGGGTCGCGGATGAAGAAGACCGGGGTGTTGTTGCCGACAAAGTCGTAGTTGCCTTCCTCGGTATAGAATTTCACCGCGAAACCCCGAGGATCGCGGGCCGAGTCGGCCGAGCCTTTCTCTCCACCGACGGTGGAAAACCGGGCGAAAACCTCGGTCTTCTTGCCCACTTTGGAGAGGAACTTGGCCTTGGTGTACCTGGTGACGTCCGCCGTGACCTCAAAATAGCCGCCCGCGCCGGCTCCCTTGGCGTGGACAACCCGCTCGGGGATCCGCTCCCGGTCGAAGTGACCCAGCTTCTCCAGGAGATGGAAATCCTGGACGAGGACGGGTCCTCGCTCTCCGGCGGTCAGGCTGTTCTGATCGTCAGCCACCGGGATGCCGAAGGTGGTCGTCAGGGTCTTTTTTTTCTTTGACATCTTAAACCTCCTCATCTATTAATTAATTATCAATCCTAAAAAGTAATTTATCCTAATTAAAGATTAAAAATTTTTATTTCTTGCTGCGACATCGATCGCAATAACCCTCCAAAAGGACTTTCTTCTTCAGAATGGCTAATTTTTTCTGGATGTGCCCCAGAATGATGATATCATCATACGGCTTGTATTGGAAGTCAATAATTGTGTTGCAGTTGAGACATCGGAAGTGGTGATGATTTTCGGTGCGGGGATCGTACCGCCGCACCTCTCCGTATCCCTCGACAATGTGGCTGACGCCGATCCGGGCAAAAGTCAGGAGCGTCCGGTTGACGGTGTCGAGCGAAACATCAGGGATAGATTTTTTCACCCTCTCGTGGAGGACTTCCGCGCTGGGGTGGTCTCTCGATTTGAGCAGCTCCTCGTAGATGGCCAGGCGCTGCGGCGTCACCTTGAGGTTATTCCTGTGGCAGATTTCCCGGAAGGAATCCAGGCGGGAATCCCTGAGACTTAATTTCACATTGTTACTATATAGGAATTAATCTTATTTGTCAAGAACAGAGCAGATTCGCTCCTGCGATTCAGACAGTAGAGGGGATTTTGGGGTAATGCATGAGGTTGATCTAGGACGAAAGATCGGGAGACGCGAGGGGATGAGGTGGCGGGAAGGATAAGAAGAGAGCAGGTGATTATCATAAGGCAGCATATGGCGCAGGAGACTCGGCCGGGTCAAGCGATTGAGCTCCGGATGGTGCTCGGCGAACATCTTCATCTGAAGCAGTGTGTACATCAGAGCGACGAAGACTACCTGGTTGGTGACGAGATTGAAGTTGGGAGAGTGGAACTTGGCCAGGTCCCAGAAGACCTTGGTCTGGCGGTGGCGTTCCTCGATCGTCTCGCGGAGATGATAGAGGTGGCGGACAGCGGGCCCGTCTTGAGTCTGGGCAGTCGTGGCGATGCCCCAGGGCTCTTTGCTTCGTTGCTTCGTCAAGACGACCGTCAGCTCCCCGGGACAAGCGTCCCAGGTTGTGAGGTGATTAAAAGCGACAACCTTTTCCGCCGGGAGTTGTTTTATCTCCGGAGCGGGGAGGCGGACCCCGAGCGGCCCCACCACCGCCAGCTCCTTGGAGGACGGACGATAATCCTGCCATTTCACCGACCCTAAACGCAGCAGTCCCCGGGCGTCCTCGAGGACGTTCATATCACTGCGCAACGCCACCACCGTTTATAACACCGCCTCAACCGGCAGTGGCACTGTTGCTGCTTCGTCAACTCTTCCTCCCTGACCGGATGATTCCTCTCGTCAAACAGCATCCGTGATGAACCTTCGTAATGAGGATTATCCGGCACGAACACATAGGTCGGAACTTCCTTCTTCTTCTTTGCTAAAGGAGAGGTCTCAGACAAGTGGCGGAGAAGTTCCCGGGTATTGAGATACTTGAAAAACTCCGTCTCCTCCCCCTCGGAGACCGTTTCCAGATAATCGATCTCGCCCTTCCGAAGACTCTCCTTGACAGAGGCCCGGGCGATGAACTCCAGGCAGTCCATCTGCTCCACTTCTTTGGAGTCTTTCCCATAGCGGTAGCAGACCTGATCTTGCTTCTCATCGAAAGACAGGCGTTCTACGACTTATTTGATGACCGGCCGGAAGAAGCCGTACTCCTTCTCAAAGCGGTCCTCGTACTCCGCCAGGAACCGGTCAAAATAGTGGAACAACACCCGATAGAGGACAGTCCGCTCGGGATGCCGGGGACGATACACTCCCGCCATAGCTGGAGAATGGCCTCAAGAAACGGGCCATCGCTAAGGATATGACCGCATCTCCCTGAAAAAACTGGAACAGCCCCGGCCCGGAGGCGTGAATCAGGTCGATGAGACGTCAATAGACGTTGACACTTGGCCGGGAGAATGGAAACAGCGGGAGATAAGGAGGGTCCGGATGCGAAAAGCGAGGGCTTGACATTCGCATACAATAATTTAAACTAAAGGTGCCCAGCAATGGGTACCTTTGGTTCATAAATATGGAAAAAGATCGCATTTCAACCCTGCTTCGCTCCCCAAACACGGTCTTTACTTTCAAAGAGCTTTCTTTGATTTGGAACGAAACCGACGCCAAGCTTGCCAAGAAATACGCCTATCGCTATGTAAAAATGGGCAGGCTTTATCCGCTCCGCAAAGGCATCTACGCCAAGGACAAGAATTACGAAAAGCTGGAACTGGCAACCAAAATTTTCACTCCGGCATATATCAGTCTGGAAACTGTCTTATCCAAGGAAGGTATTGTTTTCCAGCATTATGACCAGATCTTTCTTGCGAGTTATTTGACCCGGGAGATTTCTTGCGACGGCAAGACCTATGTCTTTCGGCGGGTGAAAGATACTGTTCTGACGAACTCGCTCGGCATTGAGAAAAAGGACAATTACTCTATCGCCTCAAAAGAACGCGCATTCCTGGACACGATCTATTTGAACAAGAATTACCATTTTGACAATTTGTCTTCGATAGATTGGGATAAATGCTTAGAAATGATCCCCCTCTATGACAACAAGGCAATGGAGAGAAGGTTAGATTCGTATCACAAACTTGCCCAACATGCTTGATCGAAACGTTCATAAAACAATTCTGCTTCAGATATTGAAAGACATCTATACCGACACTTCCCTGGGTCCGGTTTTGGGGTTCAAGGGCGGCACCGCCGCGAACCTTTTTTACGACCTCGGCCGCTTCTCGGTTGACCTGGATTTGGATTTATTAAACGAGGACAAGCAAGCCTTTGTTTTCGAGAGAATTGAGAAAATCCTCCGCGAGTACGGAACCATAAAGGAAAAACACAGAAAACGACACACCCTGTTTTTTGTCCTTTCCTATGATGAAAAAGCGCAGAGAATCAAAGTCGAGATCAATCTGAGAACTCTCGGCTCCCGCTATGAGCTGAAAAACTATCTTGGAATCTCCATGCTGGTAATGGTTAGGGAAGACATGTTCGCCCACAAGCTGGTAGCTGTTTTGGAGCGGACAAAAACAGCGAACCGAGACGTTTACGACCTCTGGCATTTCTTGCAAAACCGCTGCCCGATCAACAAGGAAATCGTGGAGAAGCGGACCAAAATGAGCTTCACAGAGCATTTGAAAAAATGCATCACATTTGTTGAATCACTCAGCGACCGCAATATTCTCTCCGGCATGGGCGAGCTTTTGGATGAAAAACAAAAAGCCTGGGCCAAGACTCATCTCAGGAGAGATACTATTTTTTTGCTCAAGGTTCGGTTGGAGCAGGATAAATAATTGCATGTCCTTTCAACAAATTTGCCGAACAAGGCATTAACTCCCGTCCTGAAAAAAGGAGGTTCAGTTACGTCCCCTGATCAACGAAATATGGTAATTTGGTCTTCGGCTGTGGTGGCCGAATGGGCCCTGGGGTGTCGGTTTTCCCCTCCAACCATCGTAAGGAAATATAAAAGCTGGATAGGAGGTGGACACTGTGGCGGACAGTATTGCTGCTCATCCTCCAATACTATCCGCCATACCTGAAGCTAAAGCGGACACTCGGCCGCTTCGGACGGTTTATTTTGGGATAAAAGGACTAAATAAGATATTTTATGATGAGGCTATGTTTGAGCCCGATAAATCGCAATTAAAATAGCTGATTATCACATTTCTTCGGATGTCTCTTAATACTATTTCGTTACCCTTAAGTTGATGATTATGTATAGTTACTTAATCGTTGGGCACTTGTTGAAAAAGAAAGGTCATCTCATTTATTGAGCCAGGAACAGAAATGAATACTGAAGCATTTACCAATTCAAGAATCGTACAATTAATTTTCAGAGTAATTGGAGCTGCGATGGAGAGCCGGTTCCGATACCGGTTCTTTGGCCCAATGCAAATTCTAAGAGGTGCCGATATTCATTCTTGACAAACCGTTTTGGAGCTGGGATGCGGTACTGGATTTTTTACTTTATCGGCGGCGCAATTTATCGGTAATCAAGGATGTTTAGTGGCAATGGACGTGCTACCAGCGTCTATCAAAATAGTATCAAAGAAAGTACAAACCGCCAACTTGAAGAATGTTCGCGTCGTCAAAGGCGATGCAATGAATACAATGTTGGATGCCGAAAGCATGGACGCGGTTCTGTTGTTTGGCGTGATTCCCGCGCCAATGTTGCCATTGAACCGTTTACTGCCCGAAATGCACCGTATTCTGAAGCCAGGAGAGACTATGGCAGTGTGGCCTCCAAGTTGGATACGCCAATCGATTCTTCGATCCGGTTTATTTACGTATGCCTGCAAACGGAACGGCGTATTCAATTTCAGACGGAGTTAAACCGGACGATTAAGGGAGTGCGGTTGGTGACCTATGCCCAACCTGCGGCTGCAGGCGATTTGGCCTGCCAGAGCGAAAAACGGTCCAAAAGTCTTTAATAGACTGCCCAGCATTCAGCCCTTGCCTATTTGGATGACCCCAGCTATGTTGAAATGCTCTTCTCGCGCGTGCGACAGGGTTTGACCGCTTTATCTCTTGATCCCGGTGACAATCGCGTGGGTACATTAATCTTTCCCACAATAAATCCCTTCGAATTCCTGAAGTGCCTATCTTCGAGTTCTTCCGTGCCGCTATGGTCCTTTTGAGCGAACCCGTAGCTGGATTTGCTTTTCTGCTGCGCTGGCGACCGGGGCAGTTTCGCCTCGATCATCCCATCCAACCATCGTGGGTGAGCATAAATCATGATTCAAAAGATGTCAAGGACAGCTTAGGGGTGCCTGCGATTCAGACAGTAGAGGGGATTTTGGGGTAATGCATGAGGTTGATCTAGGACGAAAGATCGGGAGACGCGAGGGGATGAGGTGGCGGGAAGGATAAGAAGAGAGCAGGTGATTATCATAAGGCAGCATATGGCGCAGGAGACTCGGCCGGGTCAAGCGATTGAGCTCCGGATGGTGCTCGGCGAACATCTTCATCTGAAGCAGTGTGTACATCAGAGCGACGAAGACTACCTGGTTGGTGACGAGATTGAAGTTGGGAGAGTGGAACTTGGCCAGGTCCCAGAAGACCTTGGTCTGGCGGTGGCGTTCCTCGATCGTCTCGCGGAGATGATAGAGGTGGCGGACAGCGGGCCCGTCTTGAGTCTGGGCAGTCGTGGCGATGCCCCAGGGCTCTTTGCTTCGTTGCTTCGTCAAGACGACCGTCAGCTCCCCGGGACAAGCGTCCCAGGTTGTGAGGTGATTAAAAGCGACAACCTTTTCCGCCGGGAGTTGTTTTATCTCCGGAGCGGGGAGGCGGACCCCGAGCGGCCCCACCACCGCCAGCTCCTTGGAGGACGGACGATAATCCTGCCATTTCACCGACCCTAAACGCAGCAGTCCCCGGGCGTCCTCGAGGACGTTCATATCACTGCGCAACGCCACCACCGTTTATAACACCGCCTCAACCGGCAGTGGCACTGTTGCTGCTTCGTCAACTCTTCCTCCCTGACCGGATGATTCCTCTCGTCAAACAGCATCCGTGATGAACCTTCGTAATGAGGATTATCCGGCACGAACACATAGGTCGGAACTTCCTTCTTCTTCTTTGCTAAAGGAGAGGTCTCAGACAAGTGGCGGAGAAGTTCCCGGGTATTGAGATACTTGAAAAACTCCGTCTCCTCCCCCTCGGAGACCGTTTCCAGATAATCGATCTCGCCCTTCCGAAGACTCTCCTTGACAGAGGCCTTGTCCCGCTCAAAAACAACCAAATTCACGGACCGTCATCCAGGGCCCCGGTCTCCTCCTCTCTCAGCTTGCTCAAAAGATCCGAGATCTCACGGTCAATCTTTAGGATCGAGGCCAGGGCGGCCTGAAACTCCCGGCACCTCTCCACCCTTGGCGCCAGCCATTCGGGAATGATGCGGCCGAGATGGGTAAGCTTGGTCTTCCCGGCCATCCGTCGCGATAGATACCAAGAGACGTGCAGCCGACCCTTGGTGCAGCAACAGCCGGAGCGACCGCAACGAACCGGGATTGTGTCTCATAAATGATTCATTATCAGGCTATTACCAAAATCCCGCCCCCACTGTCTGAATTACAGCAGATTCGCTGCGTCTGCTGTTAAGAATTGGCGATAAGGGCTTAGTGGGGGGCTTGCGCTAACAAATGGCAGCTCAAACTTTAATCTGCTATGGCTGCCAGGCGAGCCTTGGCATCCGGGACCTCGGGCAGGCCGGCGTCGGCGTCCTTCCAGAGACCGAGGAATTTCCGGTAATGCTCCGCGGCCTCGGCCTTTTTTCCTTGGTGTTCGCTGATTTTTCCGAGCCGGTAATGGGCCTTGGCATAGATGTCGCCATAATCCAGTCTGCCCACATTCATAGAAATGATTCTTTGATACTCCTGCCGAGCGCTATTGAGATCGCCGAGTTGATTAAAGGCAGAGCCTAAGGCGTCACCGAACAGGAGACGGGTAGCTGAATCCGCGTCCAACAAGGGCAATCCAAGCTTAAACAATTCTGCAGCCTGAGAATAGTTTTTCTTTTCCAGCTCGATCATCCCCTCCAGATAGTGAGAGTACCAGAGGAGTTTTTTGTTAGGCGCTTGATCGACTGCACCCCTCAGTTTGGAGGCGACATTCTGAGCATCAACGAT
Source organism: uncultured Eubacteriales bacterium (assembly GCA_964550915.1). GTDB lineage: Bacteria > Acidobacteriota > Aminicenantia > Aminicenantales > UBA8522 > JARYMI01. Next base: position 9,342 of record CAZKBY010000087.1, read on the forward strand.
AGAATTCATGTCCAGATACGCCAGCTCCCGGTTGAATAAGACCTCTCTTTGATCCCACAAGTCCTCTTCCGCGACCGCGCTGGCCCAGGCTTTATCCAGCTCTACCAGGGCGGCTTCCGGATGTCCCGAAGTTCGCTCGAGATAAGATAAACCAACCAGCAAGCCTCTCACCCAGCGGCGCTGTCCGAGCTCTTCCGCCAGTTCAATAAATGCATGACTCTGTTTTTTTGCTTCTCGGAACCTGCCCTGGAGCGTGTACAGGGCTATAAGCCTCAGCAAACCCCAGCCCCGGCCATCCATCTCCGGTCTCTCCCGGAGCTTGGTGTATTCCTCTTCCGCACCGCTTAGGTTATCCATATAGAGAAGAATATCTCCCCGCGTCCGGATGTTCTCCCAGTCGGCCGGACGCAGGGCGACCGCTTTTTCCGTCTCGGCAAGAGCTAGGTCATGCTTGCCCAGCTTGATATGGGTGTTAGCGAGGCGACGATGAATAACGGCGCTGTCCTGGAATTTCTTGAGAAAGGATTCCAGGACTTCGATGGACTTGTCGTAGGCTCCTATGTGCTCATAGGCCCCGGCCATGTTTGTGTAGATAACCACATCCTCGGTTCCGGCCCGAATGCATGCTCTGTACCGCTCGATGGCTTTTTCGGTTTCTCCCATATAGCTGTAAACGATGCCCAGCGTGTTGCCGCCCGAGATGTCATCGGGATACAGGGCTAGCAATTTCTCGAGCGCTTCGGCGGCCTTATCGTAAGTCTTTTCTGACTCCACGTAATAATGACCCTGGATATTGTATTTCTCTCTGTCGGTCAACCTGTTACTCAATGATAGGGCTTTCTCCAGCCACTTCTTTTGTTCGGTAAAGTAATAAAGATTGCCGTAAGACCAGGCCATGGCCAGATAAGCGGAGGCGAACTCCGGGTCGATGGCCACCGCCTTCTCCATGCATTCGATGACCTGGCGGTACTCACCCTTGACGTCGTGCCGGATTCCGTCGAGGTAATGCTTGTAAGCCTCGGGCGATCTCGTGGTGAC
>CAZKBY010000088.1:0-10143 GCA_964550915.1 uncultured Eubacteriales bacterium
GCTCAATGAGATCAAGAAAGGAGAAACCTTCCAGAAAGACGAGATCTTCCGGGAGAGCCTGCCGACGCTTGAAATCAGGATGCAGTGGATAGAAGAATTCATGGCCGATGCCCCGCCCTTCGCCCCCCTCGACCGCCTCGAACAATGGCACGAAGAAATGACTGACCTGCTCAGGAGTGTGGAGGATGGGAAGCCGGCGCTTTTCCTGACCGGCCGGGTTATCCGGCTGGCCTATCGCACGTCGGGCGGCGGTCCCCTCAAACCGTACTCAGCTTTCGTCCCTGAATGGTACGACCCGAAAACGCCGCTGCCCCTTCTCGTCACCCTGAGCGGAGGCCCAGAAGGAGAGCAAGCGCTCGGCGGCCTTGCCGCCGCCTACTACGGGCTTGCGGGGAAAAAGCGAGCCGGTGATATCATTCTCCTGGCGCCTGAGCCAGAGAACCCCTCCGGCTGGTATGCCGGCGAGGCTGGCCAGGAGGTCATAGACTGCATCAACCATCTGAAGAAATTGTATAAGGTTAACGACAAGAGCATCGTCCTGGACGGTTTCACGAGAGGAGCCTACGGCGCTCTCCGGCTGGCCTTCCTCAACCCGGACATGTTCCGGGGAGTGATGATCCGGATGGGGATATTCACTCCGCCGGCGGGTGCCGGGATCGAAGATCTCCTCGACCTGGCCGCTCAAGCAAAGAGCCAGAACATCCTGATTGTCCAGGGACAACTGGACCAGCCAGGCATGCCTAGCCAAATCGGCTCGATGGGTGAAACAGGCCGTCAGGATGATGCCCGGGACTTTGCGGCGAAGCTCAGGCAACTCGGAATGAACGTCAGGCTGATCGAGGCCAAGAGCGAAGGGAGTCGCAGTGGACGCGGCGGGCCCGAGGCCGGGCCCGGCGGTCGCGGCGGTTTTGGCGTTTCGAGCAGTTGGGATGATATCGCCGGCTGGTTAAAAGACATCTTGGCAGATACGGCTATTTTTTTGAAGCCTCCGAAAAGACAGCCCGATAAAGAGCGCGAAAAGAAATAGCCGAGAAAAATCGCGACACCCTGTTGGCTCACATATCTCGCTAGTTTGACATCCACATAGCCAATTGATATTCTTAAGCCACCTGCTGGCGGAGGAAGAAGCTCTCGGTCATGAAGTGCCCCAAATGCCATCTTGATAATCCTGAAGATACTCTCTTCTGCGGCCGCTGCGCAGCCCAACTCGGAATCAAGCAAGAGGAGGCCGTGTCCCTGGATGCCAAAACAGAGACGATGCAGACTCCCCTCCGCGAACTGACGACCGGAAGCCTCTTCGCCGGCCGCTACCAGATTATCGAGGAGCTCGGCCGGGGCGGCATGGGCAAGGTCTACAAAGCCCTCGACACAGAGTTGAATGAGAAGATTGCCCTCAAGCTTCTGAGGCCCGAGGTCTCGGCGGACGGGGAGGCGATCGAGCGCTTCCGGAACGAGCTCAAGACAGCCCGGCAAATTTCCCACAAGAACATCTGCCGGATGTACCACCTGACAAAAGAAGAAGGCACCTACTACATCACGATGGAATATGTGCCCGGGGAAGATCTGAAGCGACTGATTCGGAAGATCGGCCAGATGTCCGTCGGCCGGACGATTTCCATCGCCAAGCAGGTCTCGGAGGGATTGGCCGAAGCCCATAACCTGGGCATCATCCACCGCGACCTGAAGCCGCAAAACATCATGGTCGATGAAGGCGGGAATGTCCGGATCATGGACTTCGGCATCGCCCGCTCTCTGCTGACAAAGGGAGTCACGGGCGCGGGAGTCATGATCGGAACGCCCGAATACATGTCGCCGGAGCAGGTGGAGGGGAAGCCCGTCGACCAGCGCTCCGATATCTATTCCCTGGGAATCATTCTTTATGAGATGGTGACGGGGCGCGTGCCTTTCGAGGGGGACACGCCCTTCACGGTCGGCGTCAAACATAAGAGCGAGCTCCCCCGCGACCCCAAAGAGCTCAATCCCCAGATCCCGGCTGATTTGGGCGCTCTTATTCTCCGCTGTCTGGCCAAAGACAAGGAGAGCCGGCATCAAAGCGCCGGAGAGCTTTTGGCGGAGCTGGCCAGGATCGAGGCCGGCCTTCCGACCACGGAAAGAGTCGCTGTCGAGCGACGGCCTTTCACCTCCAAGCAGATCACCGTGACTTTCGGGCTGAAAAAACTCCTGATGCCGGCCGTCATTTTTATCGGCCTCATCGTTGCCGGCCTTATTTTCTGGCGGCTGGTCCTGACGAAGGCCCCTCCCCCGCCCCCTTCCGGGAAACCTTCGCTCGCCGTCATGTATTTCAGGAATAACACCGGCGATGAGAAGCTCGACCACTGGAGAATCGCCATCTCAGACCTTCTGATCACAGACCTTTCCCAATCAAGATACATCACTGTCCTGAGTGCTGATAAACTCTTCAACATCCTCAGCCAACTCGATCAGACCGAGGCTAAAAGCTACACTTCTGAAACACTCAAAGACGTGGCCACTCAAGGCAGCGTCAAGAACGTCCTCATCGGAAGCTATGCCAGGGCTGGCGAAAATTTCCGGATCGACATCCAGCTCCAGGACGGCGGCACAGGGCAGATTCTGAGCTCCAGTCGCGTTGAAGGAAAAGGGGAAGACAGCATCTTTGCCATGGTCGACGAATTGACGATAAAAATCAAGCAGGACTTCAAAATCCCGGCCGTTGAAATCGCTTCGGATATCGACCGTGAGCTCGAGAAAATTACGACAGCCTCGCCCGAGGCCCTCAAGTTTTACGCTGAGGGAAGAAAGCTCCACAACGAACAGAAATACAGAGAGTCAATCCAGATGATGGAGAAGGCCGTGGCTATCGACCGCGGGTTTGCCATGGCCTACCGCTCGATGGCCGTGGGATATTCCAACCTTCTTCTGACCTCGCAAAAACAAACTTGCCTAAAGAAAGCCTTCGAACTCACCGGCCGTCTCTCTGACCGGGAGCGGTACACGATCGAAGGGGATTATTACCGCGAATCCGAAAGGTCTTACGACAAAGCTGTAGCCGCTTATGAGAGGTTGTTGGAGCTTTACCCGGACGAAAGCATCGGCAATACAAACTTAGGATTTCTCTACAACAGCCAGGAAGAATGGGATAAAGCCATCGCACTCTACGAACGCGTGCTCCGGAGCAACCCGGAGAGCATTTGGACGTATCTTAACATTGCGAACAGCTATTTAGCCAAAGGATGGCCGGAGAAAGCCCGGGCAACCCTCGAAGCCTTTATCCGGAATTATCAAGACAATTTTATGGTCCATATATTCCTAGCCGTTATTTATTTCGTTGAAGGTCGGTATGATCAAGCCCTGGCCGAAGCTGAGAAGGCCGGCACATTGAATCCATCCAACTATTTAGTCTATTTGGCCAGAGCCGCCTCCTATAGGGGGCTCCGTGATTGGACGAAGGCTGAAGCCCAGCATCAGGAGCTCTTCGGCCTGGAAGAGATAGCCGGGCACCTGATAGGCAGGGATTGGCTCGGGGCTATGTATTTGCTGCGAGGGCAATTCCAGAAAGCGGAGGCTGAATTCGGCAGGGGAATAGAGCTTGCCGAAAAGGCCGGGGACAAAGGATGGATATCCGATTTCCATCTGAGCCTGGCCGACCTCTATCTCCGGTCTGGCCGGCCGGCGAAAGCCCTGGAGGAGTACGATAAAGCCCTTCGCAGCGCCCTGGAAATGGACAGCCTGTCGCGGCAAAAAAAAATTCTTTTGGGGCGAGGCAATGCGGAGCTCGAATCGGGAAAAATGCATCTGGCCAGAAAGACTGCCGACGATCTCCGTGTCCTGGTCGAAAATGGATTTAATAAGAAAACCATAAGATACCACGATTTGCTGGCGGGAATGATAGCGCTCAAGAATGAGGATTATTCGGGAGCCATCGAGCGCATGACAAGAGCCGTCGCGCTCCTCCCCTTCCAGTATTTTTTCGATAACGACCATGCCCTGTTCCTGGATGCCCTGGCGCTCGCCTATTTCAAGAGGGGCGAATGGGAAAAGGCCAGGAATGAGTATGAAAAGATAACCGGGCTCACGGTCGGCACATTCCTTTATGGAGATATCTATGCCAGGAGCTTTCATAGGCTGGGTATGATTTACGAGCAGCTGGGAGACAAAGTCAAGGCCAGGCAAAATTATCAAAAATTCCTTGACCTCTGGAAGGATGCTGACCCCGGCCGGCCTGAAATCGCCGAGGCCAAAAAGCGCCGCGCTTTACTTTAAAAAGGAGTCGATACCATGAATCAAAAATTTGTCGACTTGTATGACGCGTATGAGAAGGGATTGATGGATCGCCGGGAATTCCTCAAAAAATTGTCTCTTCTGGCCAGCGGTGCGGCTGCTGCCTCTACCCTGTTCCCGTTGGTGGAAAGCAGCTACGCCGGAGCCCAATTCGTTCAAAAGGATGATCCACGCCTGCAGACGGAATACATCCATTATCCCGGTGCAACGGGCGATGTCCGCGCCTATTCAGCCCGGCTGAAAGAAGAGGCCAAACGGCCCGGCGTCATCGTCGTCCACGAAAATCGGGGGCTTAATCCTCACACCGAAGACGTTGCCAGGCGTGTCGCCCTGGAGGGATTTCTGGCCATTGCGCCCGATGCCTTGTCACCGCTCGGAGGAACTCCGGAGGATCCCGACAAAGCCCGAGAGCTCATCGGCAAGCTCGACCGCGAGGCGAACACAAAAAATTTCGCCGCTGCTGTAGCGTACCTGAAGACGCATCCCCTGTCAACAGGAAAGGTCGGCTGCATGGGTTTCTGCTGGGGCGGAGGAGTCACCAACCAGGTGGCTGTCAACTCGCCGAATTTGGCAGCGGCAGTCCCTTTTTACGGCAGTCAGCCCGCGCCTGAAGACGTCCCGAGGATCAAAGCGGCGATGCTCATTCACTACGCCGGAAATGATGAACGGATCAATGCCGGAATCCCTGCTTTCGAGGAAGCCCTCAAGAAGGCCTCCATCGAGTATAAGATCTACATGTACGAGGGCGCCGCTCACGCTTTTTTCAACGACACGAATCCTACCCGTTACAATAAGGAAGCAGCCTCTCTCGCGTGGGAACGGACGATCGCTTTCCTCAACGAGAAGCTCAAAACCTGATCCAAAAAGAGTCCTTAGTAATACTTCTTCAGATTCATGCTGGTACAAATAGCCTAGAGTAGAACTTTTTGTTGAGTCGTGCGTTTTTTAAAGTGAAATGTGGTAGAGTTGAAGCAGAGATGGTTGCGGCCAAAGAATTCGACGAAATCTATGACAGATACAAACTTGACGTCTTTCATTTCGCCTATCACTTAGCGCAAGACCGCAGTGAGGCGGAGGACATGTATCAGGAAGTCTGGCTTCGAGTCATCAAGCATTGGCCTCCAAAGGAGAAGACGCAGAACCTGAAACCCTGGCTCATAACGATCGTTATGAACCTCCATCGAGACAGGCTGCGCCGATAGAGAGTCCGGCAATTATTTTTTCTGAAGAAGGCAAGCCGTGGATCAGCGGAAGCCGACCTCGCTGAAGACCCAGGAGCCCTTAGCTCTGACCCGGCCTACAAAGCTGAACAGGCCTTGCTGCGGCTGAAAATAAGCCAGGCCATAGCTAAACTTCCGGAGAAGCAGCATCGAGTTTTTGTCTTCAAAGAAATCGAAGGACTCGGACAGGCAGAGATTGCGGCCCTGATGAAGGTTCCACTGGGTACAGTAAAATCTTTGCTCCACCGGGCCGTTAAGAAGCTGCAGGGAGATCTCGCCGCCTATAATCCCCAAGTGGAGAGGGTAAAATGCGATGCCAAGATTCTGAGCGTTTGATCCTCGAATCAGCCGAAAGAGAGCTGAACCAGGAGGAACGGCTTTCTCTAAAAGAACACTTGTCCCAGTGCAAAAACTGCCCTGGTTTCCGAGAGTTCTTCGAAGACCTTCGGAGCTCGCTTCAAAAAGGACCCACGCCTGGACTTCCTGCCGACCTTGAGGAAAGGGTGAGATTCGCCTGCCACGCTGAGCTTTTGACTAGGTGGGGAGGTCAAACGAAGCTAGCAACTCCCAAGCCCTCTGCTTCTATTCCCTGGCTGGTCTGGGCCGCCCTGACCGCGCTCACGGTCATGACCACAATTTTCCTCATCCCCGCAGTCCAAGAACTTTGGCAGAACCAGGAGTTATCGCTCAAGACCGGCCTTGCTCTGATTCTGCTCTTCCAGAACGCCGTGGCTCTTTTAATAGTTCCTGTTCTTGTCCGCAGCCGGCGTGATTCCGGGAGCTTTTTAGTCTATGAAAATGCGAGATAGTTCAAAAAATATGGAGGTTTGAAATGGCTGGATTAACAGGAAAAACCCTTGCGCTGATTATAATCGTGCTGCTTATTCTTTCGCTTGGTTTTCTCATGGGGCCTCTCTTTTTGGCTCCGCTGGGCGTCTTTACCGGCGCGGCTCGCGGACTTAAAGACGTCGCCATCGGCGGTATCCAGCTCAGACCCTGGACTTTCTTTCCGCTCGGGTTTTTGTTCTTCTTAATCATCTGGATTTTCGTCATCGTCTGGGTTTACCGCGATGCTGAGCGGCGGGGGATGAGTGGAGTGCTGTGGGCGCTTTTGGTTTTTATCGGCAATTTGATAGGGCTGGTGATTTATTTGATCATCCGCCAGGAAGGCGTTCGGCCCCCGGTGCAGGAGAAATCGTTGACTAAACTTTGCCCCGGCTGCCAGAAATCAGTAGGGCAAAATTTCGCCTTCTGTCCGCATTGCGGGAGGTCGCTCCAGCCGGTCTGCCGGGCGTGCGGCCGGCCCGTCGATGCAGCCTGGAAGGTCTGTCCTCACTGCGGCGAGAAGCTCAAAGCTGAGGAATAATCCTTGAATGGAAAAATAATGTTCAGGGATGTCAGCTTATGAAAAAAAATAGCTGAAGTCAGGTCATTCTAAACTTCGATCTCTTCGTATCTTCGGTCGACCATCCTCAGGAGAAACAGGCAGCTAAATAGAGAAAGGAGAACTAGGGCCGCCAAGACGATGAACAGGATAACGCCTCCGGAAACTCCGGATTTGGCCAGGAACGTGATGAGGAAGCCGATAACCGCCAGAATGCCCAGGTCCGCAAAAAGCGCCAGCATGACGTTGAAGTTTTGCTTGATGGCCTTTTGCGGGTTTGTCCATTTTAAAAGCGGCCGGGCCAGGTCGATGATCATGCCGATGGCCGTGAGTGCCACAGCTCCGGTCAGAGCAAAGACCAGGGCGCCTAAGAATAAAACGGCCTTCTGGCGAAAGATAACCAAAAGCGCCGCCGAGCCGGCTCCGATGCCCAGCAAAGCGATGACGTAGGAATGGAGAAACTTGGCGACGGCCTGTTCCCGCGGTGCGACAGGGATAACCTTGGACATCCAGAACTGGCTACCTTCGCGAGAGAACGTCGAGGAGGATGTCCCGCTGAGGCAGCCGCAGACGATGAGAAAAGCGGCTGCACTCAGAATGACATACAGAGGCTTAGCGGCAGCCAGGCCCCTCATCAAAATAAACGTCTCATCACCCCGCCCGGCTTTCGCCATGATGATGAATATCACAGGAACGAGGATCGCCGTCAGGACCCCGTTGAGCAGGAACACAGGCGTGCGGTTCATGATCCGCCACTCCCGTCTGAAAATCGCCCGCACCGGACGGCGGCCTGAGGAAACCATTCGCGACATCATTGCCAGGGAAAGGATTTTCCTCCGGCCTGAGATCTCGCGGATCCCGATCAGCCCTCGGTAGAATAGTTTCTCCGCCACGACGAGCATGCCGCAGAAGATCGCCAGCGATGTCCCGACAAAGATGAGCAGATTGAGAAGACCCGGGCCGGAAAACCCTCCGGCCAGAGCCTTGGTTGCCCAGATGCTGGGCGGGAAGCTGGTGCCGACTTGCCTGATGAGGCTGTCCGGCGAGGCGAAGAATTTGACCATGGCCTGGGGGTCGGGTTCAGACCCGGGGGATTTATTGATAAAAAACTGCAAGCTCAGGGCCGCGGCAATCAAGATGAGGCTCCCGACGATGATCAAAAGGTCCTTCTTGCGGCTGACGTTGACGATGCGCATCATGCCGACAACCAAAAGCGAAACAACGGCCAGCGGGATAACGGGAAGAAAGAAATAGACAACGATTGCATTCATCCAATAGGAAGGGCCCGATTTGGCCAGGATCCCGAAAGTGATGACGACCGGCGCAACGATGGCCAGAACGCTCAGGTATTCATTGACCAAGATCACGGTGAATTTGGACAGCATGACCTCGACTGGCTTGAGCGGTAGCGCAATAAGCATCTCCAAATCTTTGGAAAAATAGAACGCCGAGACGACATAGTAGAGGCCGAAGAGGAGGATAAGAAACTGTCCGGCCAGAAGGCTGAACGTCAGAATGGCCTGCTCCTGGCCGAGCGGCTGGAGCATGCCGTAGAGCCCTTTGATCAGCCTGAGGTAACCGTAGAGCGTGGGAAAAATCCCGATGACCGCAAGGACCGCAACCGCTGCGATCCAGATATCCTTCTTTTCTTTGAAGAGTCGGGGGCTAAGGACGGCGAACCCGAAATTCGCCTTAAGGGCTGCGCGAACGAGAGAGCGAAGCCTTCTCATTTGTCCGTCAACTCAAGGAAGATACTCTCGAGCGACATGTCTTCGCTTAATTTCTTCAGCTCTTCCATGGTCCCGCAGGCGATGAGCTTTCCCTTATGGATTATCCCGATCCGGTCACAAAGCCTTTCGGCCACTTCCATGATGTGGGTCGAGAAAAAGAGGGTTTTCTCCTGGTCGCAGTGCTCCCGCATGAGCTCCTTGAGATGATGGGAGGCCCGGGGATCGAGCCCGACCATCGGCTCATCCAAGACCATGACCTGGGGCGCAGGAAGGAGCGCGGCGATGAGGACGATTTTCTGTTTCATGCCCTGCGAATAGCTCTGGATGGGATGGGAAACAGCGGGGGCAAGCTCGAAGATTTCCAGCCATTTTGTCATCCTCTTCAGCCGATCAGGCTTGGGGACGCCGTAGACATCCCCGATAAAATTCAAATATTCCAAGCCGGTCAGTCGCTCGTAGATGGCCGGATAATCCGGGACATAGGTTGTGATAGACTTGCACTTGAGACTACTTTTTTTGATGTCAAGACCGTTGATGGCAATCGTCCCCGCGTCAGGCCTGAGAAGTCCGACAATCATCTTGATCGTCGTTGTCTTGCCGGCACCGTTGGGGCCCAGGAAGCCGAAGATTTCGCCAGAGTTGACAGTTAAGGTGAGATCGTTGACAGCCTTGACCCTCCCTTTATTGTAGCTTTTGGAAACATTCCGAAGTTCGATCACCGCGTTTCTCCTTTTTGGCGGCGCCATTCGGCCGCCACCTCGTTGACAAAAGGCCGGCAGTGAATGAAAAACTGCTTATAGCCGGCGCAGAGGTAGTTCAGTCCCTCTTCGCCGTCCGGTGTCCTGAGGAAACGGTTCTTGGGACATTCGCCGTTGCACATCTCCCTGACTTCACACTCCCGACAGAACCGGGGTAGAGCCTCAAGCTTGGCCTGGCCGAAGGCTCGCTGCTTCGGACTCTCCAGGAGTTCGACGAGAGGGGTCTCCCGGATATTCCCAAGGCGATGGCCTGCGTCAACGAAATGGTCGCAGGGATAGAAATCTCCGTTGTGTTCGATGACGGGAATATCTCCGCAGACAGGGCGAAAAAGGCACAGCGAATGCTCCTGCCCGAAGGCCGTCCTGGCTGCCTCCTCGAAGCTCTGCACTTTGATCCGGCCGATGTCTCCCCTCACCCACTCGTCGAAGACGGCGCAGAGAAAATCGCCCCAGGCTTCAGCCGGCATGGTGTCAGCGCTGACTCCTCCCGGGCGATCCGGATGAGGCTCGACAAGGGGCAAAAATGTCACATAAGGAGCCTCGATCTGCTTGAAAAAACGGTAGACCTCAAAAGGGTACCTGACATTATACGCGTTCACGACGCACAGAATATCGGTCGAAACTCCGTGCCGCCTCAGGAGTTCGTACCCGCGCATCGTCTGCTCGAAGGTGGACTTCCCAGCTTTGGTAATACGGAACCGGTTATGAATTTCGCGCGGACCATCCAGGCTGAGGCCGACGGCAAAACGCTCAGCCGAGAGAAAACGGCACCACTCATCATCAAGGAGCGT
>CAZKBY010000089.1:0-10085 GCA_964550915.1 uncultured Eubacteriales bacterium
GGGGGAAGGTCGTCACCGTGGCCTACTTAAAAGGCCACTCGAGTTCCTCCGTCATCAAAAAAATCGCCCGTGGGGGACGCCATACGTAATACACTTAATCCCTGTGCACTTAAGTCCCGGTGATCTTCAGACAACCTAATACTCCTTCCCTCTTACCTGCCTCTATTTCCGGTGTGGTCATATCGAATTTTGTGTATTACGTAAGCTGTCCCCCTAAGGACGAAGAGCAGTTTTACATCATGCTCAGGATGCCTGTTGGCATCCGCTCTTGCAGTGAGCGACGCGAGGAACCATGAAGCGCGTCATGTTTTGCTCCTTTTTTGAATCAATCTTTAGTTATTCTATAGAAAAAATAGAGTTTAGTCAATCTTTCCCTGACAGCTCAGATCTTGGCTCGGGGACAAGAATGAAACCCGGATCTGACCCAGGGAATAATTAACGGGGAGTACGCCTCTTGTGGTTTTCTTCCCATTTCTGGCTGACCCAGGCCCAGAGCTTTTTATGGAAATCGGCGCTCGGAGGATGGGCTTCAAGAAAAGACGTGATGCTGACCGGTTCCTTGTCCTGCGGAGTGAACCTGAGCCGGGCTTCGGCCGTGTAAAGGTCGGGGTTTTCAGGATGGAACTGGACGCCCAGGACGTTCGGGTAACGCTCATTTTCGATGGCTTCGTCTACCTTGTCGTCGAGAGAGCTGGCGATAACGCGAAAGCCCTTGCCCAGTTTTTTCACCTCCTGGTGATGTTCAGAATTCACGACAGGGTTGTCTTCGGGCCTAAAGCCCAAAACAGCGCAAAATTTTCCGTCGGCTTTGAGCTTGATGGGATGAAGCGTGCAAGAATAGAAATTTTCCTGGGGGGCCAAAAACTGAAAGGGATTGGAATGCCAAAATTCTCTCCCCAGCTCGATCGCCGCTTCTACTTGATGGGCGCCATAGATTTCCGACCAGATGTCCTGGGTCAGACTCCCGCCCGTTCCAACATTGAGGCTCTGACTTCCTAAGCAGATACCCAAGACCGGAAATTCAGGCTGCCGGTCGAGAAGAGGAGAAAAAGTCTCATCCTGAAAACCTCCGAGAAGGTGAAAGATGAACGATAGTTCCAGGAAATGCCGGTAAGGATCATCGATTTTTGTAAGCAGGTTTGTTTTTTCCCCGTAGAGCCGGGGCGGGATGTCGGGTCCGCCAGGAAAAATGAGGCCGTCGGTCGCCTCGAAGATCCTTTCGAACTCTTGCGAGCAGGCGTTTCTCTGGAAAAGTGTGTCTTCGGATAAAGGCCCTGATACCGCGTGGAAAGAAAACCAATCCAGGTTATTCGCCGTCACAAACTCCTTCGATTTGCTGTAATCGGTAAGCTGCCCTGCATGATAGACGCCCAATACTTTTAGATGGGGAATCCGGATGAGTCCCTTTTCTCTTAGGGCGAGAAGGGCCTTAATCGTGCCCACCGAGGGATGAAGGACGGCAATTGTGACAGTTTCGTTTGGAGCGGTTGTTTCTCCTGGGGAGGAGCTCTCCCGCGTCTGGAGACTGCCTATCCAAATAAAAAAGAAAACAGCCAGAAGGGAAATTCTTCCTAACCTGAGCTTCTTCACTTTTTCCTCACTTTCCAAAGGCCTTGTGTCCTAAGGATGTCAGGCAATGCTCAGGAGAGAACGGACCAGAAGAGCTTCGACCAGGGCGATTTTATAAGCGTTCTCTTCCAGAGGCTTGGCTTCCTGAAGTGCGACTCCGGCAGCTTCCTTGATCACGCCTTCGTTGAGTTTCCTTTTCCTTAAGCCCTGCTCCGCTTTTTCCAAGCGCCAAGGGATGGGAGCCACGCTGCCCAAAACTATTTTGACATCACTGAAGCCGCTTCCGGCGACAGTGACTTTGACAGCGGCCGACGCCAGGGCAAAGTCCCAGGTCCCACGCTCCTTAAGCTTAAAGTAGGTGCTTCTATCTCCTTTCTTGGCTGGAGGAATTCTTATCTCCCTGAGGAATTCATTCGGGCTGAGGATGTTTTCCCGGCGGACGTTCTTTGACGGCAGGGCATAAAACTCGCTCAGGGGCAATGCTCTTTCTCCGGCCGGCGAAACGATAACGGCCTGTGCATCCAGTGCGATAAGCATGGGTGCCAGGTCTGACGGATGGACAATGTGGCAGATTCCGCCGCCAAAGATGGCATGGTATTTGTTTCTTCCCTTGGAGGCAAAGCACTGACTTCCGCCCTTCTTGCGGCAGACGAATTTGGCGTCGCGATAATACCAGCAGCGCGGCCTCTGGCACAGATTGCCTCCGACCGTGCCGACATTACGGAGCTGGGGAGTGCCCACCGAGAGAGCGGCCTCGTTGAGGCCGGGATAATCGACGCGGACGGCTGGGTCAGAAGCTAAATCAGCGACCGTCGTCATGGCGCCGATATACATGCCGTTTTTGTCTTTTTTAATAAAAGCAAGCTGCTTAATCGCACTCAGGTCGACGACAAGGTCAGGCTCCACAACTCCTTCCTTCATTTCAGTCAGCAGATCGGTTCCGCCGGCCAAAAGGGAGATTTTTTCATCGGCCCTGGCGAGGAGGGCTAAGACTTGCTCGACAGACTTCGGTTCGGCGAACCTAAAATTTTTCATGAGCTCACCTCCTTTCCTTGGAGGGCCCGAAGCACCTTGTCCGGAGTCATGGGGATTTCTCTGAGGTGAACGCCGATGGCGTTGTAAACGGCGTTGGCCACGGCCGCTGAAATCGGAATCCGCGGCGGCTCGCCCAGCCCCTTTGTCCCGAGGTTATTGATCCGAGGGTCGATGAGGTCAACAAAAATTGGCAGTATCTCCGGAACATCCTCGGTGGTGGCGACCTTATAATTCTGGAGGTTAGGATTGACCATCTGACCTGTGTTTTCGTCGATGAGCCGCTCTTCAAAAAGCGCGGCGCTCACGCCTTGGGTGATGCCGCCAATGACCTGGCTCTCAGCCGTCAAGCTGTTGATGACCCGGCCGACTTCATGAACAGCCACGACTTTGATCACCTTGATCTGGCCCGTCTCGGTATCCACTTCCACTTCGACAAAATGGGCGCCGAAGCTGTTATAGGCAAAGCCCGCCGGCAGGTCCGTTCTCTCGCCGTGGAAAACGGCTTCGCGCCGCAGCTCTTTCGAAGCGTCCTGGAAAGAAATAGAGACATCGGGGTTTTCCTTGTCAAGGAGCCTCTTGCCGGCGAGGACGATGCGCGAGGCGGGAATTTTCAGTATCGTGCCAGCCAGCAGTTTGAGCCTTTCAGCGGCCTTCAAAGCTGCATCCCTGACAGCCGGCGCAACTGAGGGTGTCGTCTGGCTTCCGCCTGAGCTGGGAGCCCAGGGAAAGACTGTATCGCCTATCTTGACAGTGATATCCTCTGGATCAAGCCCGAGCGTCTCGGCCGCGACGGTGGCGATGTATGTCCTCGTCCCGCAACCAATATCCTGAGAGCCGCAAATAACCTCAACGCTTCCGTCGCGGTGGATCTTAATGTCAGCTAATGTTCCGGGAGCGCCGGCCCCCCACCAGATTTGGCTGGCTACTCCCAGGCCCCGCTTCTTTTTGCCATCTCCTTCTCCCGGCTTCTTGTTGCGTCTTTCCCAGCCGATCTTTGCTGCACCAAGGTCATAGCATTTGCTTAATCCTTTTGAAGAGTAAGGAATACCCGTCTCCCCCTGATTGGCCGAACTGTAATTCTTCCGGCGCAGCTCAAGAGGATCAAGGCCCAGTTCATTGGCGAGTTCGTCCAGGAATCCTTCTAAAGCGAACGTGCCTTGAACATGACCGGGCGCTCGGGTCGGCCGGGAAGCGCCGGTGTTCGTATAAACCGTGTATTCCTCGACTTTGACGTTGGGACATTTGTATACATCGATCAGGGGCTCTGAGCACCGGTCGCCTCTCCCCACCCCTCCGCAGGTGTAATTCCTCATGAGGAGGCTGACAAGAGTGCCGTCCTTTTTTGCCCCTCCCTTGATGGTGATGGAGGTCGAGGGCCTGTTCCCGACACAGAGCGAGTTTTCCCTCCGGCTGAGGACAATTTTAACGGGCCGCCCTGTCTCTTTAGCCAACCGGGCCGCAATGACCGTGTGTTCGTTCACGCCAAGCTTGCTTCCGAAACCTCCGCCCATGTACATCTTGATGACCCTGACCTTGCTGGCCGGGACGCCCAGGGCTCGGGCCAGGCCATCCCGGACGCTGAAGACAGCCTGGGTGGAATCCCAGACCGTCAACCGGTCTTCGTCCCATTTGGCGATGCTAGCGTGCGTTTCGGCTGTCTGATGGATTTCGACCGCCGTCTTATAGATGCGTTCGACGACGACGTCGGCCTCGGCAAAGCCTTTATCCACATCGCCACGGGTGTATTCGTTGAACTTCTCTACGTTGGCTGAGTCATGGACTTTGGGCGCGCCCTCTTCCATCGCTTTCTCTGGTCTGACTACGTGGGGCAGAATCTTGTAGTCGACTTTGATGAGCTGGACCGCTTCTTCGGCAGTTTTTTCAGAGATGGCTGCCACGGCGGCGATCGGCTCCCCCTCATACTTAATGCGGCCTTCCTTGAGCTTGATGGCAGCCTTGACGCCGGGCAAGGCTTGGGCTTGGCTGAGGTCCAGACCAACGATCTCAGCCGAAGCATAGGGTGAGCGAAGGATTTTGGCGTGGAGCATATTTTTAAGCGTCAGGTCGTGAGTGTACTGAGCTCTTCCGGTTACGATGAGCCGACCGTCAATCCTCGGTGTGGCTCGGCCGATGAGCTTAAAATCCTCGCCGCCAGCGGCCGGAACATCCTTGCCCTGAGGTTTTTTCCCCCTGGCTTCCTCGAGATAGGCAAGGTTGAAGTCGTTTAGAATTTCATGTTCTTTCATTTCAGGCCTTCCTCATCCGCTCAGCTGCTGTTTTGACAGCGTGGTAAATTTTGGAGTAATTGCCGCACCGACAGAGGTTGCCGCTGAGAGCGGTTTTGATCTCCGACAGAGTCGGATTCTCGTTCGCGCTCAACAGAGCGACAGAGGACATGATGAACCCCGGAGTGCAGAAGCCGCACTGGTAGCCGTCTTTGTCGATAAAAGCCTGCTGAACAGGATGGAGATCATCCCTCTTGGCCAATCCCTCGACCGTCATGACCGTTTTTCCTTCGACTCTGATCGCAGGATAAAGGCAGGAATAAACGGGCTGATCATCCACAAGAACGGTGCAGCCGCCGCATTCTCCATGGTCACATATCTTTTTTGTGCCCGTCAGCTTGAGCCTTTGTCGCAGGACCTCGAGCAATGTCTCCCTTGATTCGACTTCCAACGAGACGGTCCGACCGTTGACTGTGAAGGTCACGGTTTTTTGAGAAAAGACAGGGGCGGCCTCTTTCTCTTGAGAAGGGGCAGCCAAGCCGCGGCCCAAAAACCTTGAAGCCAGAGCCGTGCCCGCAGCGCCGCCTCCCATCCCTTTCAAAAAGTCCCGTCTGGTAAAGGTTCTTTTCCTTTTTTGGGGAATCCTTTCCACTTGAAACCTCCCTCCGAATGTCCGTCTATCTTGCCAGACGGAGGATGACGATGATCAGAAGACAGACAATCAATGTTGCCGGAGAAGCAACATAGCGGAAGGCTTTTGTCCGGATGAGAGCTTCGTGCTCAGTTGCGGCGATGCGAAGCTTTTCTCCCGCCCAAAAAGCCAGGGGAACTGTAAGAAGAGATAAGCCGATAGCAAGGGGAGCATAATAGAGGGAGAGCGGGTAGCTGGTGCCGGGGACGACGCAGGCAGGGATGCCTGTGGCATACTTCACCAGCGGGAATAAGTTAACGGCTAAAAGAGCAGCTAGGCCTCCCAGGACTGCCTGGCCAGCCCTTCTCTCGGAAACTGTGGTTTTCATGACAGCGATAATCATGAGAAAAGCGAGGACTTCGGTCCAGAAGGCAAAAATCGGGTTGGCGACAGCGCCGTGCTTGATAGGCAGAGACAGCAACGCGGCGTCAAACATTTTCACGAGAGAAGCCACAGCGACGATGAGAACTAAAGGTATTACTCGCTTTGTCAAAGTCCAGCCTGTCGATATAAAAAAGAGGGCCACAGCGGTCATGATAGAGCCTGATACGACTGAAGCGCAGGTCCGCAAGCCGGCGCCCAGAGCGGCCTCCGCAAGACCCCAGACCGCCCCTAACATCAGAAGATAAGGAAAATGATTCACGGCTGGTTTTTCGGCCATGCTTACCTCCTTATGTTTCCTGGATAATCTTCTGGTCTCGTGTCCAAATTATAATGAGCCCAGGTGGGTTTGACAACATTTTCTTTCGCGGGTGATTCCGTCTTCGTTTCAGCCTTACGCCCTTCTGTTCTCTGATGAAAACATCACGGGTTTGGATGATTCGTTCCCCGGATTTTTCCTGGGTTGGCTGTTGCCCTTTGACATCAAGACGCTTGAAACCCTAAAATAAGGATAATCATGTCAGAAGGCGATGGAAAGGTTAAAGTCCTGTTCTACTCTGGCTATAAGGGTGAGGAGACGCCTCGTGCACTCTTAGTCAGCAACCGGGAATACTCGGTCGAGGAGATTCTCTGGAGGAGAAAAATTCTTGATCATGCTTCAGGCAGGGAGCTCGAGACCTTTGCCTGCCGGGTCGCCGGAAAAACGATAATAATCAAGCAGGACGAGTCCGGCGAATGGGAAGCTCTCCCCCCGGGGATGCTTTCCTCCTCGCTTGAGTAATCTTCACGTCCATTGTTCAATCGCATAATGGACGAGTTTTCAGGAATCCGCGTATAATAGATATCTGCTATTATGAGCTTAGATTTTCTCCAGAGAACAGCCGAATTCGGACGGCTTCTTCAGGACATAGAAAAAGGAAAAAGGCCCCTCCGGATCAGCGGGCTGATCGAACCGGCCAAGCCTTATTTCCTGGCCTGCCTTGCCCAGAAAATCGGCCAGCCGATCGTCATCATCCAGCCCCATTCACGACCGCTTCCTCGGTTTGAAGATTTATGCCGCTTCTATTTTTCCCAGTTTTCTCTTTCGATTGGGCTTGAAACGCTGCTGCCTTTGGCCGAGAACCCGTACCAGGAGGTTTATCCTTCTTTGGAGGCGGTGGCTTCGCGGATGAAGGTCTTCCGCCTCCTGCTTCGCAACCGGGGAGCCCCTTTCCTTCTGATCACCAATCTTTTCGGATTGCTCAAGCCATTTCCATCGCCCCCCGATTTAGAGGCATCATTCCAGGAAATCGAAGAGGGGTTGGGTCTTGAGCGGGATCGGCTTCTTGAACTCCTCCGTGATTTTGGCTATGTCAGGGAAGATATTGTTGCTTCACCGGGAGAATTTGCCTGGCGAGGCAGCATTGTCGATGTCTTTTCTCCCTGGTCAAAGTCCCCTTATCGCATCGAGTTTAGAGGCGACGCAGTGGCATCGCTCCGGGAGTTCGATGCCTCAACCCAACGCACAATGGCGAGAATCTCACGCCTTCTTGTGCCCTCGTTGAGAGAATTCCCCTCTTCGGGAGAGTTTGTTAAGGAATGGAAAAGTCTCGCCCTGAGAAGGGGAGGTTTTTCCAGGCCAGAGGAGAAACAAAAACTCGAGGCGCTGAGAAGAGGAGAGTTTTTCCCCTCGTTCGCCTGGCTCTCCCTTCTCCATGCTAAACGATTTGTCCCCTTTACCCAATACCTCGGTGATGCTCTTTACCTTGTTGATGAGCCCGAGCAGGTCGAAGGAGAATGGACAGAAACAACCGAGGAGCTGAAACAGCAATACTCCGAGCTCAGGGAGAACAACGTCTTCTGTCTTCCGCCCGATGAAATCTTCCCTCCCGACTCCTGGGATCGGGTGAAGCAGCGAGCTGTTTTTCTGGAGAGTTTTGCCTCACCCCAGGAAGACGGATTCTTCTTCTTCCCGTTTCAATCTATCCCCCGGTTTGATAACCGCATCCCTTTTTTTCTCAAGTATTTACGAAAAATGCAGAGAAGCAGGGAATACTGCAGCATCTATCTTTCCAACTCTGCCGTGAGACAAAAACTGGCCAGTCTGCTGGCTCAGAACCGGATCAAATTTCGTATTGAATCAAGTTCATTGGCGCCCGCCAGACCCGGAGAAGTGCTGCTCCTCCTCGGCCGTCTGGAGAAAGGTTTTAGGTTTCCTCCCGAGAGAATATCCGCCTTTGCGGAAAGTGATATTTTCACAGAAGAAAAAGTTGTTATTAGCCGTCCGCCTCGACGGCCGTTTGTCTCGCAGTTCCAAGATCTCAGAGATAACGATTACGTTGTTCACACAGATTACGGTATAGGAGTTTTCAAGGGACTGACAAAGCTTGAAGTGGATAGCCAGGTCAGGGAATTTATGGAAATCGTCTATCAGGATGACGACAAACTCTACGTGCCGGTTGAAGACCTGAACCTCGTCCAGAAATACTCCAAGGTTGGAGCGACTCTGCCAGTCCTCGATAAGCTGGGGAGCTCCTCTTGGCAGAGGATAAAGGAGCGGACAACGAAAGCCATCCAGAAGATGGCTAAAGAACTTTTAGAGCTCTATGCCAGGAGAAAAGCCCTTCAGGGTTTCCGATTCAGCCCGGCTGGAGCCTGGGAATCTGAATTTGACCGGACGTTTGAATACGAAGAGACGGAGGACCAGTCGAGGACGATCGCAGAAATTAAGAAGGACATGGAGTCTGATGCTCCAATGGATCGTCTTGTTTGCGGCGATGTCGGCTATGGAAAGACCGAAGTGGCCATGAGGGCGGCTTTCAAAGCCGTTATGGACGGCAAGCAGGTGGCTGTTCTCTGCCCGACGACGGTCCTGGCCAGCCAGCACTTGAAAAGTTTTCGCAACAGAATGGTTCTCTTTCCCGTTCGGGTTGAAGCTCTAATGAGGTTGCAGTCGCCAAGCCAGCAGAAAAGAGTCATTGATGATTTGAAGAAAGGGCTGGTCGATGTCGTTATCGGGACACACCGGTTGTTGTCCAAAGATGTCGAGTTCCATGACTTAGGACTCCTGGTCATCGATGAGGAGCAGAGGTTTGGGGTGGGCCATAAAGAGAAGATTAAGCAATTTAAAGCGAACATCGATGTTTTGACCTTGACGGCGACGCCGATCCCCCGGACGCTTAACCTTTCTCTGTCTGGGCTCAGGGATATCAGCCTGATTGAAACTCCTCCCAAAGACCGGCTGGCCATCCATACCGTTGTCGCTCCGATGAACAACAATCTCATTGCCGCGGCCATCAAGCAGGAACTTGGCCGCCAGGGCCAGGTCTATTACATTCACAATAAGATCGAAGACATCGAGGAGGTAGCTGACACAGTGGAGAAGCTTGTTCCTCAGGCCAAAGTCGTCTTCATTCACGGCCAGATGAGGGGAGCGGCGATCGAAAAGAGAATGATCGACTTCATCAAGGGCAAATACAATGTCCTGATCTCGACGACGATCATCGAGAACGGCATTGACATTCCCCTCGTTAACACGCTTGTCGTCGACCGGGCCGACCAATTTGGTCTTTCTCAGCTCTACCAACTCCGGGGTCGAGTCGGACGTTCCTCCCGTCAGGCTTTTGCTTATTTCCTTGTCCCCACATCCTTCGAGCTGAGCCCCCTCGCTAAAGAAAGGTTGAAAGCCCTCAAGGAATTCAGCGAGCTGGGTTCGGGCTTTCGGCTGGCGGCTAAGGATCTGGAGATCAGAGGAGCAGGAAATTTGCTGGGGGCTCAGCAGCACGGCTACATGGCGGCCGTCGGGTTTGATTACTTCATGGAGCTTCTTGACCGGGAGGTCAGGGAGCTGAAAGGAGAGAAGAAAGAGGAGGTAAAGACTGAAATCAACTTGCGAGCAGACATCAGGATACCCGAAGACTATCTCCCTCAGATCAACCTTAGGCTGAACCTGTACAAACGGGTTTCATCCGTCCAGACACTGGAGGAAGTCGACCAGATCAGAGATGAGATCAAAGACAGGTTCGGGCCTCTTCCTCCCAGCGTTGAAAACCTTCTCCGCTACGGAGTCATCAAGTATCTCGCCCAGAAAAAAAGGGTAGAGTCGATCGACCGAATCGGTCGCAGGCTCATCCTCAAGTTCTATCCTTACTTTTCGATAGATCCGGACCGGTTAAACCGTGTCCTGAAAAAATTAAAAGGCTCCC
>CAZKBY010000090.1:0-10084 GCA_964550915.1 uncultured Eubacteriales bacterium
GGACCAGGGTTAAGTGAACGAAAAGAGTGTTTTCTGCCCCCAGGGCCAGCCGCATCTGTCTGGTTGCTTCAAGAAAGGGCAGGCTCTCGATATCGCCGACTGTTCCTCCGATCTCGACAATAACGATGTCGTGTTCGTTCGAGACGGCAGCAAATGCCTTCTTTATCTCGTCGGTCACGTGAGGGATGACCTGGACAGTCTTGCCAAGATATTCGCCCTTGCGCTCCTTGCGGATGATCGATTCATAGACCTTGCCGGCCGTCCAGTTGTGCGCCTTGCTCGTCCGCGTTGAAGTAAATCTTTCGTAATGACCTAAATCCAGGTCTGTCTCGGCGCCGTCGTCAGTGACATAGACTTCGCCGTGCTGAAAAGGACTCATTGTCCCTGGGTCAACGTTTAGGTAGGGATCGAATTTCTGGATGGTAATCTTATAACCGTGGCTTTCCAGCAACCGACCAATCGAAGCGGCCGCTATGCCCTTGCCCAGCGCCGAAAGGACTCCTCCTGTCACAAAAATGTATTTTGGTTTAGCCATTTTCTTGATTTTCAAGATATCGCTCAAGCTTGATTATATCCGCTGGAGTATCCACGCTCAAGGTTGGTTCCTTGACTTCGATCATCCTGATTCTGTACCCGTTTTCAAGCGCCCTGAGCTGCTCGAGGTTTTCTGTTTTTTCCAACCTCGAGCTTCCCGCTTTAACAAATTCAAGAAGGATCTCCCGCTTAAATCCATAGACGCCGATATGCTGGTGAAAGTAATCCTCAGCCCGGTAGGGGAGGGGCGCCCGAGAAAAATATAAGGCGAACCCCTGCTTGTCAACTACGACTTTGACGATGTTAGGGTCCGCAAGGCGGCTCAGGTCGTTAACCTTGGCCATGAGCGAAGCCATCTCCGTTCGCTCTTCCTGAAGAGCTGCGACGAGTGAATCAATCATCCTGCCGGTAACGAGAGGCTCGTCTCCCTGGACATTTATGATTAGAGGGCTAGCCAATTGCCTGGCGATTTCAGCAACCCTCTCCGTTCCTGTGCGGTGGCCTGATGAGGTCATCACGGCTTCGGCACCGAAAGACTTGGCCGCGTGGTGGATTCTTTCGTCGTCTGTAGCGATGATGATTCTGTCAATGAATTTAGCCTGCTTAACTCCCTCATAAACTCTTTGAATCATCGGCTTCCCGAGGAGGAGGGCAAGAGGTTTCCCGGGGAAGCGGCTCGATTCGTACCGGCAAGGTATTACCGCAATCGCCTTCCTCAATCGCCTTCTCCCGATCGTTCTTTTCCTTCCATCGGCGGAAAAGCAGCCTTTTCACCGCTATGGCAATTGGCTTCTATGTAGGCGCCTTCCTCAACGGCCAGTTTGGGAGTACGAACAGTGCCGATCACGCGGCCTCGAGAATGAATCTCCACCTTGTCTACGGCCTGGATATTTCCTTTTGCTTCTCCGTTGACAACAAGATAACCCACCTTGATGTCGGCCTCCACCTTTCCCTCTTCTCCGATGATCAACATTGACTCGGAATCAATCTTGCCCTTGAAATGGCCGTCGATGCGAAAAGAGCCTCTGAACGAGAGGTCACCTTGAAATTCTGTATTCTTGTCAAAAAAACCCGTGATTTTGCTTTCATCGTACTCTCTTTTCTTATCTTTCATCATCTCTCTCCCTTGATTTTTTCATAAATCCTGTTGAGATCATCCAGAGAAAAATAGAAAATCCTGATCGTCCCTCTTTTCTGGTTTCCCGAAATCGCCACTTTAGTTCCTAAAACTCTAATAAGTTCCTCTTGCACGGCCTGGAGGTTGGGGTCGAATGGCTCTCTCTCAGCTTTCCCTGCCGTTCTTTTAAGCCTGGAAATCAGTCTCTCAAGCTCCCTTACAGTCAGGTTCTTCTGTACAACCTGACTGGCCATTTCTGCCTGAAGGTCGCTGCCTTCGAGAGAGGCAATTGCCCTGGCATGCCCCATCGAGATTTTGTTATCAACAAGGTAATCCTGGATAGCCTTGGGGAGGGAGAGCAGACGTAGGTAGTTGGTCACAGAAGTGCGGTCTTTGCCTACCCTGTGCGCAATATCTTCGTGAGTATAACCCAGCTCATCCATGATTCTTTTATAAACAAAAGCAATCTCTAAGGGATTCAAATCCTCACGGTGAAGATTCTCGATCAGGGAAAGCTCAAGCTGTCGCTCTCTCGGGATCGATCGAATAAGCACGGGAATTTTCTTGAGTCCCGCCTTCTGGGCTGCCCTCCATCTTCGCTCACCAACGATAATTCTGTACCGATCTTCTTCTGGCACAACAAGAATTGGCTGGAGAATTCCAGTTTCTCTAATCGACTGAGCCAGCTCCTCGATCGAAGCGGAATCAAACTTGAGCCGCGGTTGTAGCGGATTGGCAACAACAGCCTCAATGTCTACCTCAGCATACCGCTCGTCTTTGAGAATGGCATAATCGTCAGGCAGAAAAACTCCCAAGCCTTTTCCTAAAGCCTTTTTGGTCATTTTCTCTGTATCTCCTGAGCCAGGTTGAGATAAGCCTCAGCTCCCCTGGACCTGATATCATGCAGGAAGATGGGCCGACCAAAGCTCGGCGCCTCAGCCAGCCTAACGCTTCTCGGGATCACGACCTCGAAAACAAGGGCCCTGAGCGATCGTCGGATTTCTTCAGCCACCTGCTTGGAAAGGTTTGTCCTTTCATCATACATTGTCAGGACAATGCCCTCAATAGAAAGGGAAGGGTTGAAATATGTCCTCACCTGGTCAAAGATCGCCAAAAGATCAGGGATTCCTTCCATGCAAAGAAATTCGCATTGGATAGGGATCAAGACTGAATCGGCCGCAGTCAGGGCGTTTATTGTTAAAAAGCCTAGAGAAGGCGGGCAATCAATGAAAATGAAATGGAACTGTCGTTTTGTTTTTTCCAAGACATTGCGCAGCTTTGCTTCTCTTTTCTCCAGGCTAAAAAGCTCTACCTCGATCCCCGCCAGCTCCGGAGACGCTGGACAGATATAATAGTTGTCCAATTCTGTCCCCTGGATAAGTTCCAGCATGTCCTGGCCGTTGATCAAAGCCTGATAGATTCCCTTTTTTACCTCTTTGGTCTTTCCCAAGCTCGCCGTTGCCATCCCCTGGGGATCGAGGTCTATGATAAGGGTCCTGCTGTTTTTCAGGGCCAGGGCCGCAGCCAAGTTGACCACAGTCGTCGTCTTCCCGACTCCACCTTTCTGGTTGGCGACAGCAATGATTCTACCCATATTAATTCAATGTTCCACGTGGAACATGACGTTTTTGCTGAGGCTTTTTTCTCATTCTGGCCTTTAGAAATAAAGATATATTCATAATGGCGGCCGGTGTCAGCCCTGGAATTCTTTTAGCTTGACCTACTGACCTTGGCCTCATACTTTCAAGTTTTTCGACAGCCTCCCTGGTCAGCCCTGGTATATCCCGAAAATCAAGCTCTTGAGGGATTTTCAACCTTTCCATTTTTTTCATCCTGGAAATTTCTTTTTCCTGCCGTTTTATATACCCTTCATATTTTACTTCTGACTCAACAGCTCTCATCTCCTCATCAGACAATTTCACGGGAATTCTGGTATATTCTAACACATTTTCCATTCTCGAATGAGGTTTTTTTAGCCACTCCCAAAGAGAAACGCTGTTTCCCTTATTGACTTTGACCTTCTTTTCGTGAAGAAAAGCGAACACCTTTTCAAGTCTTCCCTGTTTCTCGAGATATGCTCGAAAATCCTCTTTCCCGATTAATCCAAGCTCAAAGCCGTAACGGATGAGCCTTTTATCAGCGTTATCAGCCCTGAGAAGAAGCCTGTGCTCAGCCCGCGCAGTGAAAAGTCTGTATGGCTCCTCGACACCTTTTGTCACTAGGTCGTCGATTAAAACTCCGATATAAGCTTCGTCTCGCCTGAGAATAAGTGGGGCTTTTTTCTTTATTTTCAAAGCTGCATTGACTCCCGCCATAAGCCCCTGCCCAGCTGCCTCTTCGTATCCTGAAGTCCCGTTGATCTGTCCGGCAAGATAAAGGCTGTCGAATCGGTGAGTTTCAAGAGTATGTTTCAACTCTGTTGGAGAGACTGCATCGTACTCGATCCCATATGCCGGTCTCAGGATTTTCGCCCGCTCCAGTCCTGGGATACTCTCCAGAATCTCTCTCTGGACTTCATAGGGCAGGCTTGATGATAGCCCGTTGACGTATGTCTCCGCAGTGTTCAGGCCCTCCGGCTCTAAGAAAAACTGGTGACGCTCATGGTGAGGAAACTTGACAACCTTATCTTCGATAGAAGGACAGTAACGAGGACCGATGCCCTTGATCTTGCCGCTATAAAGCGGCGATTTATGCAGATTTCTTCGAATTGCTTCATGAGTCAGAGCATTTGTATAGCCCAAGTAGCACATAACCTTGTTTTCCAGGACATGGCGAGTGCGGAACGAGAAAGGGACGGGCACATCATCCCCAGGCTGGGCCGTGAAAGCATCCCAGCCGATCGAGTTCTTGTCCAACCTCATCGGCGTTCCTGTTTTCAAACGAAACATCTTTAATCCCAGTCTTTTGAGGCTCTCACTTAATTCTTGTGCAGCCGGCTCGTTGGCCCTCCCGGCTGGATAAGAACTCAGCCCCATATGGATAAGCCCGTTCAAGAATGTGCCCGGAGATAATATGATGGCCCTGGCCATGATTGAATTGCCGTCCATAGTCTTGACGCCCCGGGCTTTTCCGTCAGAAATGAGAATATCTGTTACGATCCCCTGAAACAATGTCAGATTCGGCGCCTGTTCCAGCCTCTCCTTCATGGTCAGGCGGTAGAGGGCCTTATCACACTGAGCACGCGGCGCCTGGACAGCTCCACCGCGGCTGCGGTTGAGCAGCCTGAATTGAATCCCCGTATCATCTGCAAGGAGGCCCATAAGTCCGCCCAGGGCATCAATTTCTCTGACCAACTGGCCCTTGGCCAAGCCTCCGATGGCCGGGTTGCAGGACATTTGGGCAATTGTCTCTAAATGAATGGTTATGAGAAGAGACCGAAGGCCCATCTTGCTCACGGCATAGGCCGCTTCACAGCCAGCATGTCCGGCACCAACCACAATAACGTCGAAATCACAGGTTGAGGGAGGCTGCCGATTCATTTCCCGACACAAAACCGACTGAAAATACTGTTGATAACGTCGTCTGCCCTGATCTCTCCAGTCAACTCCCCGATGGCCGGAAGCGCCAACCGGATTTCTTCAGCCATGACTTCCTCCGGATACCCAGTCTCCAAAAGCTTCAGGGCTCGTTCGATAGGAACAAGGGCCTGCTCAAGAAGAAGTTTTTGCCTCTGATGGAGGATGATTTCCTCCCCAGAATTAGCCTCGGGGACAAAAATCCGACGGATCGTTTGTTTGAGTCTTCCCAGGTTCGTCCCGTTCAAAGCGGAAATTTCAAGCGAGGCATTTTGACTTGATAAGGCACGACACTTATTCTTATCAATCCTTCTTGGAAGGTCGCATTTATTGAAAAGGAGGATTGTCTTTTTCTTCCTGAACCTCCTGATGAGCCTAAAGTCAGCCTGAGTTTCTGGCCGCGAAGAATCAAGGACGAGAAGGATGCCGTCGGCTCGAGAGGCCATTTCCAACCCTTTCCTTATTCCTTCTTCTTGCACAGGATGAGATGGCCGGTCTATTCCAGCCATGTCGACAAGTTGAAAAAGACTGCCGTCGATCGTCATCCTCTCCCTTAAATAGTCCCTTGTCGTGCCAGGATAGGGGCTGACAATCGCCCTGTCTTCGTCTAAAAGAGCATTAAAAAGTGTTGATTTCCCGACGTTCGCCTTGCCCACGATTGCCAAAGTCAGGCCTTCGGTCATGGTTCTTCCCGCGTCGTAGCTCTCGATAAGCCTGCTCATTGTGCCTATTATATTTTTTAGGCTTCGGCTGATTTTCTCTGGTCTGAGACCAAGTCCATCTTCGGGGAATTCGATGCTTGCTTCGATTTGGCTTAACACATGGATTATTTTCTCCCTGAGTTCTTCTATCTTTCGCGATAATCTTCCCTTGAGCTGACCGAATGAAATCCTGGCCTGTCTTAGCGACGTGGCAGTGATAAGATCATTGACAGCCTCCGCTTGGAGGATATCAATCCTGCCCCGCAGGTAGGCCCGGAGCGTGAATTCACCCGGATCGGCCGGCCTGGCGCCTGCCCTGATACCCAGGCGAACTGCCTCCTCCAAGATGACCGGACTCCCATGGCAGCTGATTTCAACCACGTTTTCACGGGTGTATGATTTTGGCCTGGGGAAAAAAGCAAGGTAGCCTTCGTCAATCGACTCCTCCCTTTCTTGATCATAGAGTTCGCCAAAAATAAGGCGGAAAGGAAGTATTTTTCCCCGATTGCCCTTAGGCTTAAAGATTTTCCTGGCTATGGAGAGAGCCTTCTCACCGCTCAGCCGGACAATCCCCAGGCCTCCATATCCAGGCGGTGTAGACACGGCGATAATCGTATCTTCAAGCATATGGAAACCAATTTTAAAAAAGAAAACGGAATTAGTAAACTACGTCCTCGAACCGCGCCACCCGTCGGGTGCGTGCGTGGATAGATCAGCCGTCCGCTTTGTTGATGGGGAAGATTTTGACCCTCTTGAGAAAACCCTCCCCGATACTCTCGCTCGCTATCCCGGGAACCTGATTCACAGCGATATGAACTATCCGTCTCTCATACGGGTTCATGAGGTCGAGGATTTCGTTTTTTCCTGTCTCGCTGACCTGATAAGCCACTTCTTGCGCAAACTCCCGCAGCCTTTTTTCCTTCCTTCGCCTGTAAAATTCACAGTCAACCTGCACTTTGTGGGGTGAAATCTTATTTAGAAGGTGCTGGAGAGCTAAGAGCAGGGCTCCGTCCTTGCGAAGGAGCAGATTCTTGTCCTCGCCGCTAAAGATAATGTAGATCGTTTCATTCTTCTTTTTGACCTGGTAGGTGATTTCGAGCGGAATGTGAGGGAGCAACTTTTCCAGGAAATCGTTAACATTCCGGGCGTCAATCTCTTTTTTTGGCCAGGCCTTTATGACGATCTCTTTACCCCGAATGCCGAAGAGCTTCGTCTTGGCAGTGACGATTTCATAATTGAGCTTCTCCCTGGGCATTTTGAGCACATGCTCAGCCTGACTCAGGGCTTCATCCAGGTTTTTCCCCTTAAATTCTTGGAATTCGTCACTTTTTTCTTCGTTTTCCATGCGCTTCTCTCTTTTTCTTGCCCATCATCCGGTTCATGATATATTGCTGTCCAATCTGAAGGACATTATTGGTCAGCCAGTAGAGAACCAAACCGCTCTGAAAATTCATGAAAAAGACCGTCATGATGACAGGCATAATGAGCATCATCTTGGCCTGGGCGGGATCGGCAGAGGTTGGCGTCATCTTCTGGCTGATAAACTGTGTCATGCCCATCAAGATCGGCGTCACATAGTAGGGGTCTTTGACAGAAAGGTCTTTTATCCAAAGAATGAACGGGCTCTGCCTGAATTCGATACCCACAACCAAGAGCCTGAAAAAGCCCCAAAACACTGGAATCTGAATCAGGATGGGCAGACAGCCACCAGCGGGGTTGATGCCGTGCTCTTTATAAAGCCGCATCATCTCTTCGTTCATCTGCCGCCTCTGGGCAATATCCTGCTTTGCCTTTTTATATTTGGCTCTCAGGGCTTTTATCTTCGGCTGAAGTTCCTGCATCTTGGCCATGGACTTGGTGCTGCTGTACGTTAGCGGAAAAAAAAGAATTTTGATCACGAGAGTCAGGATGATAATTGAAAAACCCCAGTTAGGGATAAACTTATGGATTGACTTGATCGAAACAAGGAGAACTTCGGCTATCGCACCAAAGAAACCGAAATTGATAATCTTTCTTGCGCCGTGCCCGAACTCCTTCAGACGGTCTGACTCTTTCGGCCCGATGTAAGCACTCTCTGGCCGGCTCACTGATAGAAAGAAAAGGGAAGGCTCTTGGTCGCCGCCTTCTTTCTGGAGGCGGGCATTTCCCTGTTGGGGCGGAGTCAGGAAGAGCGCGACCATGTAATTGTCTTCGTAGGCGGCCCAGTCGATGAAATTGACAGCGTTTGTTTCCGGCTTGAATTTCCGCTCATCCAGCCGGTAGATCTTGTTTGCTACCAGGACAGCTACGCCTCTTCCACCTCCAAACTGCTGCCGCTTGTCCGAAAAAACCTGGTTTCCTATTCCAGGTCCCCAGATGAGACGCGGCTCAACCTCCCGGCCATCTTTCCACACGCTCATCTGGACGTCGAAGGCATACCTTCCGCCCCTGAAGACAAAGACTTTTTCTATTTTTATAGTATTCCCATCGGAATAATAGAATTTGACCTCTCCCGCCTCGTCATCCCGAAGGCTCAGCCGTGAGACCGACGGCAGATAGAGGCTATTATTGGCGACCCGGTCCAGGTCAGCATCCTGAGTCTCGAGGAAAAAGGGATACTTCCCGGCCTGAGAAGTCCGTCCCGAGACAAGCTCTAAGTCTTCACCGTTTTCATCCTTATGAGTCTTCAACCTCCAGCTCCGCAGTGACGCTCCCCGGTTGCTCCAGATGGCCTGATAAAGAGATGTTTCTACGACTACCTGCTCTTCAGCTTGGGCTCTAGCCTCTTCAATCCTGGAGGGGACGGCTGGAAGGGGTTCTTCTTTTTCGTCTGACGGCTTGAGAGCCCGAGCTTTCTCTTCCTGCTGGGCCGGAGCCCGAGGCTGCGTCCGCGGTTCAGGCTGGGGTTTGCTCTTCATAAAAATCGCCTGATAGAGAACGAGCACGAGAAAAGAAAGGACGATGGCTAGGATTAATCTCTTCTCCATTTCACGGACCTCTCATGGCACTAGGTCAATTCCTCCCGCATGAAAGGGATGGCATTTAAGCAGTCTCTTAATGCCGAGGAAGGATCCTTTGAGCACTCCATACTTAGAGATCGCTTCCCGCGTATAGGAAGAACAGCTCGGATAAAAGCGGCACTGCCCTCCAAAAATAGGGGAGAGGACAAACTGGTAAATCTTGATGGCCAGCAAGGCCGCTTTTTTCATCGGTCCAGCTTCTTCTTAATTCTATCGATAGCTTCGATGTAACGTTCTCTCAACTCAGGCCACGTCACTTCTCTCATTTCTGGCCGGGCAACGATGAGGAGGTCAACCGGATGCGCAAACAACCCCTTGTTTCTCCGAAACAACTCTCTCATCCACCGCTTGACTTTATTCCGCGTCACGGCGCTCCCGATTTTTTTACTGGCGACAACTCCCACCCGGGAAAAAGTCAGGCTGCTGGGAAGATAAATAAGACTAAAATACTTTCCGTTGTATCGGTTTCCTTTTCTATAGATAAATAAAAAATCCTTCTTCTTCCTGATCCTCTCCCGAGGATTGAGGGTTTCTCGCATCAGGCAGCGATTCTTTTTCTGCCCTTTTTTCTTCTGTTCTTGAGGACTTTCCGGCCGGCTTTTGTTTTCACCCGTGCCCTAAAGCCGTGGGTCTTTTTTCTTCTTCTCACATTCGGCCTAAACGTGCTCTTCATGACGTGGACAAACTCCAAGCGGGCTCTATGGTAATAAACCCCGCTCCTTCTGTCAAGATCAATGAGGTCAGGATTACCCGAAGCCGCGGCTTCTAGGGGGACGATTCCCCCATATGAGCTTGTGTGAAGTTGTTGACTATCTTCGGTCGTTCGTTTATAATTTTAACAATGAACTTATTCAAGATTGGGGATAGAATCATCTATCCCAATCAAGGCCTGGCTGTCATTGAAGACATCCAAGAAGAGAACCTCTTTGGCGAAAAGTTCAAGATTTACCACGTCAGGATTCTGGCCAATAACACGCTTGTTTTGGTGCCTACCGCCAATACCGACGAAATCGGGATCCGGAAACCCGTCTCTGAGGATTCGGTCGAGGACATCTTCAGGTTTCTGAAAAAACGGCAGGTGGACGTCACGGCCGACTGGAAAGGCCGGTATAAGGAACACGTCAACTTGATGCGCTCCGGTACGATTTTCGACATGGCCAGCGTCCTGAAGAGCCTCTATTATCTGAGTCTCATCAAACCCCTTTCTTTCCGGGAGAA
>CAZKBY010000091.1:0-9985 GCA_964550915.1 uncultured Eubacteriales bacterium
GCTGGAAGGAGGCGAACCGGTAGTGATCCCGACCGCGGAGGGCGGACGGCTGTGCCCGTCGGTGGTGGCCTTCACCAAGAACAACGAGCGGCTGGTGGGGCAGACCGCCCGACGGCAGGCAGTGGTCAACCCGGAGAACACCATCTTCTCCATCAAGCGGCTGATGGGCCGGCGCTATGACGACCCGTAGGTGGAGAAGGCATCGCCAATGTTGGGGTAGCCGTCACCATTCGTGTCAGTCCAGTAAAAAGCAAAACTTCGGGGGTAGAAAGCGCCTAACACGGAGAAGTACTGGAGCATGAGGTACTCCGTGTAACGGTTGAAGGAAAACTTGAGGGCGGTCTTGCCGTTGCCGAAGAGGTCATAGGTGATGCCCAGTCTCGGCGAGAATTCATTCCAGATAATGATGTTATTCCAGGCCGGCGCTGTGAGCTCTCCGAAGGGATTGATACCGTTGGGGAATCTGTCGCCAAACCGGGACTTGACGTAAGGCACGACCACGTTTTCGCCGATCCAGTATGACAGGTCTGCGCTTTTTCCCTTGGTCACTTCAGGCTTGTAGCCCCAGGAACGGTCGAAGCGAATGCCGATGTTCAGCGTCAGCCTGTCCATGAAGGTCGCTGAATCCTGGATGTAAGCGCCTATCCGGCGGGCCTGGTCGATGATCTTGCTCGAGCCCTCTTCGGTGCTGCAAATGTAGAAGGCCGTGTATCCGATCGTGTTGAAA
The DNA here is from genome assembly GCA_964550915.1 of uncultured Eubacteriales bacterium. Classification (GTDB taxonomy): domain Bacteria; phylum Acidobacteriota; class Aminicenantia; order Aminicenantales; family UBA8522; genus JARYMI01. Next base: position 728 of record CAZKBY010000091.1, read on the forward strand.
TAGTAATAAGGATAAGCGTAGCGGGTGTCGACGTACCAGAGTAGATTGTCCTTGCGCCACCAGTCCCAATCTCCATAGGACTGCTCGAATTCTACACCGGCCTTAAATTCGTGGTTTCCGCTGAGGAAGTTGTCCTGGAAGCGGGTTAGGTAAATACCGGTCTGCAATCTCTTCCTGAGATAGGTCTCGTTGAACCGGGCTGTGGTTAATCCACCGTAAAGGTCACCGCTGTCATCGATATAAGGAAGATTTTTAGCTTCATCCTGCAACGGTAGCGGGAACCAGCGGTGGACATAGCCGAAACGCAGGTCAACGAAAGTATTCTGGTCGAAAATGTAGTTGAGGACGGCGTTTCCGGTGTATCCCTTCTCATGGTCCCAGACTCGGGTTGAAATAAAGGGAGTTCTGGAGCCGGGCTCCTCATACATCGGCCGGTAGATGTCAACGATGTTGAACAGGCCCATCAACTTGATCTTTGAGCCTAACTGGCCGGTGAGCTTGATGAACCCCATTTTTTCGTCGTGGGTCCAGTCATAAGGATTGTGGGTGCGACCAAGGAAATCCGTCCAGGGGCCGATGAAGTTGGTTTTTCTTACCTGATTGATCATCCGGGCGTTGGTGAAGAACCAGAGCTTGTCGACTGCGATGGGGCCACCGAATGTCAAAGAACCGTCAAGCCACTTCTTGCTGACTTCCGGCTTGGCCACGCCAAGAGCTGTAATCTGCTCGTCCGTCCAGAGGTGCTGGGCCATTTTGTCGTTGGTGTAGTAAACGACAGCTCCTCCTGAGAACTTGTTGCCTCCGGACTTGGTGACGATGTTGACGTAGGCACCGTCAGTGTAGCCTACAGAAGCCGGGTGCCCGGCGGTGATGGATTCTACCTCGTCCATGACGTCGAAGTTGATGTTGGTCAGGGTGTACATGACAACCGGGTCGTTCATGTTGACGCCGTCAAAGGCTGTCGTGTTGCTGCGCACCGTGCCCCCGTGGATGGAATAGGTTCTCCGGTAAGTCACGCCTTCTGAGACGGCGCCGGGGGCAGCGGTCATAATGTCGTAGAGGTCTCTGGCCAACGGCAGGTTCTTGAGGAGCTGGCTGTCCATGACCACGGCGATTTTTGTCGACTGGACATCTACTGTCGGGGAAGCGGCCGTGACTGTCACTTCCTCCTCGACCGTCGCCACTTCCATGGTGAAATCAACGGTGACGGTCATGCCCACGCGGACGATGAGGTTCTCTCTCACGAAGGTCTTGAACCCGGTCATCTCAGCCGTGAGTTTGTAGGTTCCGGGAGGAAGAGCGGGAAACCTGAACGCTCCGGTTTCGGTCGAGACATAGGTCTGAGCGCCCATGATGGCCTCGGAAGTGACCGAAACAGTGACGCCGGGGAGCGGGTTTCCGTCAGGGTCGGTAATGATGCCTCGGATTGTGCCTGTCTGCTGCTGGGCTAAGGCCGACGAGGAGAGGAAAGCCAAAAGAAAAGAAAGGAATAAGATTTTAGAGATTCTCTTATTCAAGCATGCCCTCCTTTTTTCTTTGAACCATTTCTCCCTTTATAAGGGGAGAAAAACCCTGCCTTTTTTTAAAAAAAGGCAACATTTACGCTCGAATCCTTTTTTCCTGTCTGCCACCTCCTTTTAAAAATATTAGTTTTTTTTATTTTAGACTTATCCTTCGGCTCTATATTCGTTATTATATAAGCAAATTTTATGCCAATTTTTTGGATTCATAATTTATTTAATATCAATAAGTTAAATTCTCGTTCCGTAGATTTTTATTCAAAAAAATGGATTTTATTCAAAAATTTGGATTAAGGAAGAGCGGGGACGGCCCTCCTGGAGGACCGTCCCCGAATTGACTCAGAAGCTGAACCGCGCTCCCAAACGGAAGGAGCGGACGCCGTAAATGCTGGTGATGTTCTTGTAGGTTGAAGCTGGCTGGTAATCCGAAGCATCCAGAGGGGGTCTGTCGAAGCGGAGGTAGGGAGATGGATCCTGGTTAACATTAATTCCGCTATAGCCGGCGACATTGAAGGCGTCGAGGTAAATATCGAGCTTCGCTGCTGCCCCCAGAGAGAAAGATTTTTCCAACCTTAAGTCCATGTTCGTGTAGGGGCGGTTTCTCCGGGTGCCGGGTATTTCGGCGTTAACGGCGACATAGGACGACTGGACTAAGGCTGCGATATCGGAGGGGAAGTAGACGCGGCTGATAGTCCTTGCCCAGGGACTGCCTGACTGGTGGACGACATAGGCGCTAAGGATGAAGTCATAGGGAAGAATGTAAGTACCCATGATCTTAATCTGGAGCGGCCGGTCAAACCAGAGGGGTCCGTAAGCGTTGATGAGAGTGTTGGGGTTGTCGAACATGGCGCTTTCGCCTTCAGTGGGTGAGTAGGTGGCTTCGGCATTTCCTTTAAAGGAACTGTAGACAATGGAGCCCTTGAGCTGCCACTTATTGGACATGCGCTTGTCGAAAGTCAGGATCATGCCCCAGTATTTCCTTTTGGCCTCAGGCGGGTTCGCTCCAAACCAGGTGGGAACAGGAGCGTTCTTGTTCAGTCCATAGACAGTGAGCTGCTCGTCATCAGAAGTTCCCCACTGTCCATCCCAGCCGGGGTCAGTGAATGTAAATGGAATCCAGACAAGCTCCCCATTATCGAGTTTCTTCGTTGTGTCGTAGCCGTTGTTGAGGTCAATGTCTTCGACGATGTTCTTGTTCTGCTTCCAGACAAACTGAAGGCCGAGCTTGAAGTCTTTAACCAGCTCATGCTCTACGCCCGCCAGGATTTCATCCATGTACGGGGCTTTGAGGTCTTCGGGATAGTACCTGTAGTTTGGATCCTGCGTTGGATAGGAGCTCACGGTATAGCTATCTGTGGGCGGGAGGTCCATCATGTTATTCCGGTTCAGGTCATTCCATCGGTAGCTGTCGATGGAGCCGGCGCCGAAGATCTGGCCCCCGTTGTATTTGGCCGACCAGACAGGCTCGAAATAACGGGCATAGGAAAGCTTGAGAGCCGTCTTTCCTTCTCCGAAAAGGTCATAGACAAACCCGATTCGGGGCGAGAGCGTGAAGAACTCGACCACTTTTTTATAGGGCGTCGTCAGGGCATCCCAGGGTGAAATAGGCCCGATCTCTGCGTGCCATTGAGCAATGAGGGCTTCGAGGAGATCGTTAGGACCGAGCGCCGGGTTCATAAATGGATGGCCGTAGTCATACCGGATTTCCGGCCGCGTTTGTTCGGGTTCGTACTGGAAGGAATAATCGACTCGAAGGCCTAAGTTAACGGCCAGTCTCCCCGTCGTGACGCTGTCCTGGGCATAGCCGGAAAAACGCCTGACATGGTCCTGAACGTCCCACATACCTCTCTCTGGCGGGCAGTAGCGGATGCGCAGCCGGCCCTGGCGGCTTGTAGTCGAATAATAGTAGCGATTATTCGTCGAATAATCGTAATAATAGGCATAATACGGGTTTCCTCTCCACCAGTCGCGGTGGTATTCCGACTGCTCGAAGTCTGCTCCAGCCTTGAACTCGTGGCTTGAGCCGAGAAAGTCGTCCTGGAACCGGGTTAGTGACGCTGAGGCCAGGATTTTTTTGCGGATGTATTCATCGCTGTAAGGAGAAGCCCCCCAGTAAACGGCTTGTACCCGGTCATAATAGGTCGGCGCGTTTTGCGTCCGCGAGGGAATCGGGAAATGACGCCAGACATACGTGCCGCGGAGATCGAGGAAAGTATTCTGGTTCAAAACCCAGTTCACCTGGTGGGTGGTCGTGTAGGTGTTCTCATGGTCCCAGACTTCCGTCTGGGAAATATCCGTGTCCCCGCCGCCGCTGTTCTGGTAAACCGGCTCATAGATATGGTTCCAGTGGAACATGCCCATGTAACGCATGTTCTTGGTTGCCTGGAAGGTCAGTTTGGCAAACCCCATCCACTCCTGGTGTTCGTAGTCGTAATGCCCCTCTGTCGGGACCCCTATTCTGGCCATGCGGAGCTCAGCGTTGCCGGGATTGGCCCGCAGCCAGGTGTACCGCCGGCCGTTGAGGAAGAACCAGACGCGATCCTGCATGATCGGCCCCCCGATGTTAGCTGAAAAGTCCTTGGAGTCGGTGAATTTTTCGGGCGGGTTGACGCCGAAGGCCGTCATCTGGTCTTGGGTGTAGAGGTCCTCGCCAAAGCCTTTGCCGATGTAATAAACAGTGGCGCCTCCGGAGAATTTGTTGCCGCCGCTCTTGGAGACGATGTTGATGTAGGTAGAGTCTGTCTGACCGACTTCAGCCGGGTGAGCGCCGACTTCAAACTCGATCTCCTCATAGATATCGACGTTAATGTTGGCCATGGAATAGAATGTGGCCGGGTCGTTGAGAGGCACGCCGTCGAGCGCGTAGAGCTGGCTGCGGACCGTGCCGCCTAAGATCGATGAAGTCCGGCGGTACTCGACGCTTTCTGAGATGGCGCCGGGGATGGAGTTCTGGATGTCGTAAAGGTCGCGGTTCATCGGGCTGCTGGCCAGAAACTGAGCGCTATAGTTGACGCTCACTTTGGATGATTCCACGTCGACCACCGGGGAAGCCGCCGTGACAGTGATCTCTTCTTCGACCGCCGCCACCTCGAGCTCGATGGTCACATCCGTTGTTTTCCCGACGTTGATGATCAGGCCTTTGCGGATGGTCGTTTTGAAGCCGGGCATCTCAGCGCGGACTTCATAGTCGCCCGGAAGAAGAGATGGAAAGCGGAAAAGACCCGTGTCGGACGTCACGTAGGTATTAACGCCTAACAATGAAGGACCGGAAATTGTCACCGTAGCTCCCGGTAGCGGACTGCCTTCTTTATCGATGACCTGGCCCGAGAGCGAACCCGTCTGCCGCTGAGCAAAACTCACCGAAGCGAGGACAACAGAAAAAAAGAAAACGAGCAAAACCTTCCATGTTTTCATCTTAATTCATCCTCCTTCTCTTCTTAAGTACCCTTTAAGCAAAACCTTCTGGCCTTTCTTTTTCTTTGATCCGTTTTTCACCTCCTTTCGTTTGGATGAATTCCTTCAAGCCTTCTTCAAAGGTCGAAGGCTGAAGCAGCGATCCCCAGTGCCTCGCCATAAATTCCCGGATGGCCTGCTTATCCCTGGCCTTCAGGACTTTCAGGATGTGTTCGTGTTCCTCGAGCGATTTTTCGAGCGCGCCGGGTTTGCGGAAAGCAGAAAAACGCGCGTAATTGTAGCGAAGGAGCTGATTGTGGACGTAACGGAGAGTTTCCCGCAAGAAGCCGTTCGGAAGATTCCGCCACAGCCGGTTATGAATGGAGGTGTTGAGCTCCAGGAACTTGTCGATGGACTCTAATTGGCAGTTGCGAGCGAGTTTCGCCGTCAGTTCTTCGAGCTCTTCAAGATCCTGAGGGGTTAGGTTCTCAATCGCCAGCTCCATGGCTGAAGAGTCAAGGATGGATAGGACTTGGAGGATCTCCTTCAGCTCCTCGAAGGAAATTTCTTTGACTACGGCCTCGCGGTGGGAGTTAATCGTGACGAAGCCCTCGGCTCCAAGCCTCAGGACAGCCTCCCGGACAGGGGTGGTGCTGACCTGGAAATACTCGGCTATTTCCTTTTCATTGATTTTCTGGTTGGCCTTGAGTCGATTCTTGATGATGGCATCCCGGATGTAGTTATAGATGAGCTGACCCAATGTCTTGGGAATGGGCAGGGCTTGCGAGAGAGAAGCTCTTTTCATATAGCTGAGCACAGTAATATAAATTATACGTTACAATTTATATGCAAATTTTGTGCCAGTCAGCATTTTTGTTAAATCGTTCATTTCAAAAAAAATAAACTGAGCTTTAAAGGAGGGGAGGGCCACAAAATTCAATTTATTGAATTTTATTCAAAAATTTGGATTATGATACTCCAGTAGAGAACTGGTTCTTGTTGGGAAATTTTCACTTATGATATAATTCTCTCCGATCAGCTTAAGGAGGTTGGCAAGTGCCGGGGTGGCGGAATTGGCAGACGCAAGGGACTTAAAATCCGAAATGACCAGCTTGGAGGTGGGCATCAAGCCAATGAGGAAAATGGCCTTGAAGAATCGATTGATCCAATGATAAAATTAAAAAAAGGTCAATAATGAAAGCTAAGACAAAGTCTATCCATGAGATAAAAAGAGTCTTGTTGTCACATAAGAAGGATTTATCGGATAAATATGGAGTTAGGGAAATTGGAATATTCGGCTCATATGTAAGAAACGAGATTAGGAAAAATAGCGACGTCGATATTCTTGTTGAGCTAGAGAAACCGATGGGATTCCTTAAATTTATCAGGCTAGAGCGCTATCTGTCCGAATTGTTGGGGGCTAAGGTGGATCTTGTTACAAAAAAAGCTCTTAAGCCGCATATCGGACAGCGTATCCTTGCCGAAGTCATCTATGTCTAAGAGAAGAAGGATTATCGAATTGAGAGATTATCTCAATGACATCCTTGAGATGATCGCCGATATTGGAGAGTTTACACAAAGTCTGACCTTTAACGAATTTAAAAAGGATAAGAAGACCGTTTACGCAGTGATCCGATGTCTCGAAGTCATCGGAGAAGCCAGTAAACAAATCCCGTCAAACGTCAAGAAACATTACCAGCAGGTCCCTTGGGAAGATATTGCGGCGATGCGAGATAAGCTCATCCATGAATATTTCGGGGCAGATGTCGATATCATCTGGCAGACCATCCAAGAAGATTTAGATCCGCTAGAGGCGACAGTCAAGGAGATCGTAAAAGAATTTTTACATTGATCTTTTTTATGGTCGTTTTCAGAGAAATGACGCCGGGGAGGCGGAATTGGTAGACGCAAGGGACTTAAAATCCGAAAATGGGGTTTAGCGTATTTTCTTTAAAATCAACAAATCTCCTTATTTTTCAACGACTTATTTATGTTTTTGATTGCCTATAATTGCGGATAATTGCCGTTAATTACCCCATGAATATTCACAAATTATTCACACCTTCTGATTTTGAACCAAAAATTTAAAGATACAGTTCTGTGATAACCGTCTTATTTGTTTTTGTTTTTTTGGCTGTTTACATCTTGGCCGTAAAGGTTAGCGACATTTTTTTAAAAATGTATTGTTGAGCTGGTTTTCAAAGAGATCCAATTGTTTTTCGGAAATATTATGTCAACTTTAACTATGAACCCGGCCAGGTGGGCAAGATTTTAGGAATGTTAACAAGGGGGTAAATTACTTATACAAACTTAAGAACCTTTCTGCAGCGCAGAGATACTCGGCCATGTTTTCTTCTGTATGGGCCGAGGAAATGAAATTAGCCTCAAATTGTGAAGGAGGAATAAGAATACCTTCCTCCAGAATAAAATTAAAAAAATCCCCGAACTTTTTGAGATTACATTTTTGAACATCCTCAAAATTTTGCGGAGTCTCCGATGTAAAAAAAAGAGTAAACATTCCCCCTAAAACACTAAAAGAAATCTGAGGATGCTTTCTTTTAATCTTCTTTAGACCATCTTCTAAGAAGAGGCTCAAGCCATTGAGTTTTTCCATAACTTTATCTCGGTAAAAAATCTGGAGTGTCTTCAATCCTGCAGCCATGGCCAAAGGATTTCCAGAAAATGTACCTGCCTGGTAGACGTCACCATGGGGGGTCAGCCTAGACATAATCTCTCGTTTCCCTACTACTGCTCCTATAGGCAGACCTCCTCCTATAACTTTTCCCAGACAAATCAAATCTCCTTCAACTCCAAAGAAACCTTGAGCTCCTTTTTCATGGACACGAAAACCTGTCATGACTTCATCGAAAATGAGAAGAGCCCCCGTCTCATTACAAAGGGACCGCATCTTTTGGATAAATTCTTTTTTGGGGATAACAACGCCCATATTGCCTGCTACGGGCTCGACAATAACACAAGCGACTTTTTCTCTTTTTAAAAAAAATTCGAGAGAGAGAATGTCATTGTAAGGCAAAGTCAATGTATTTTTTGTATAATCTGAGGGAACTCCAGGACTGGTGGGGATGCCAAAAGTTGCGCCTCCAGAGCCAGCTTTAACCAGCAGCCCGTCGGAATGACCATGGTAGCAGCCTTCAAATTTGATGATTTTATCCCGGCCAGAAAAGGCTCGGGCCAAGCGAATAGCCGTCATTGTGGCTTCTGTCCCTGAATTTACAAAGCGCACCATTTCAGCCCCGGGAATTTTGTCACAGATAAATTTTGCTAGTTCTATCTCACTGGGAGAGTTAATACCAGATAAAAATCCCAGAGAGATGACCTCCTCGAGGACTTGAAAAACCTCAGGATGCCTGTGGCCGAGAACGGCAGGACCCCAGGAACCTATAAAATCGAGGTACCGGTTGCCGTCTAAATCATAAAGATATGCGCCCGACGCTCTCTGGATGAAGATTGGGTCTCCCCCCACAGCTTTGAAAGCCCGGGCCGGGCTGTCCACTCCTCCCGGAATCCATTTTATTGCTTCTCCAAAGCTCTTTTTTGATTTTTCCCTTTTCATGATTAAACCTTCTTGGATAAGAGTCGTGCTGCGTCTTTGGCAAAGTAGGTAAGAATCAAGTCTGCACCTGCTCTTTTGATCGAAATCAGAACCTCCATCATGACCCTATCGTAATCAAGCCATCCTCTCTCTGCTGCAGCTTTGATCATGGCATATTCGCCGCTGACATTGTAAGCAGCTACTGGAAGGATGATTTGCTCCTTCACTAAATGTATTATATCTAGATAAGGCAGGGCGGGCTTAATCATGATGATATCAGCGTTCTCCTCGATATCTAACAGGACTTCCTTCAGAGCTTCCCTCTTATTAGCGGGGTCCAACTGGTGAGAGCGGCGGTCTCCGAATTTAGGCGCTGATTGGGCAGCTTCCCGAAAAGGGCCGTAAAAAGCCGAAGCAAACTTGGCTGCATAAGACATGATGGGAATATGAGCATAATTTTCTTCATCTAAAGCCTCCCGGATAGCCGCAACTCTCCCGTCCATCATATCTGATGGAGCGACCATATCTGCCCCAGCTTTGACATGGCTCAGAGCTTCTTTGCTCAGAAGATTCAAGGTGGCATCATTATCGATTTCCCCATTTTTTATCACTCCGCAATGGCCGTGGTCAGTATATTCGCAAAGGCAGATATCTGTAATGACATAGAGATCAGGATGAAGGGCTTTGATGGCCTCGATTCCTCTTTGAATGATTCCTTTTGGGTTGTAAGCTTCAGAGCCCATACTGTCTTTCTGAGCAGGGATGCCGAAGAGAATGACAGCAGGAATGTGG
>CAZKBY010000092.1:0-9982 GCA_964550915.1 uncultured Eubacteriales bacterium
CCCGGATAGTCCGAAAGCCCTTCTTTTCGACCTCTAAGGTAAACTTGGGGATCGTCGTCCGGTAAACCTCCGGCGATTGCCCGATTTCCTTGCTGTCGACCTTGATGGTGGCCTCCTTCGGCTCGGTCGAGATTTCGAGGGAGTATTCGACGAGCAGGCCGCGATATTGTTTTTCCGCCTGATCTATAAAGTTGGCCACCGCCGGGTCGTAAATGTTCCGGGTGATTTCCTTGGCAAAAGCAAAATCCACTTCGAACATGTTCCGGAACTCTTTGAGAGCGCCGTAATTATCGCCCCGCTTGGCGTAGCCGAGTCCCAGCCAGAGATAGATTTCGCAGGCTTTTTGCTTCTGCCGCTGGCGGTCATCAACGCTGAAGGCCTTGGCCAAGAGGGGCCTGAGGTCGTCGATCGCTCTCTCCAGCTCACGTTCCTGCCTGATCAGGCGCTTGTCTTCCTCTAACTTGAGGTCAATCTCGGCCGCAATCTCAGCTTGAGTCTTCAGCAGGCCGGCTGCGGAGGCGGCCGGCGCTGTTTCACCCTCGGCGACTTCTTCGACCAGCATCTCGTGGATAAAACCTGTGATCTGGACCCCTTCCCGGGTTGTGTAAACCCTGTACCATTCTCCCTGTTTAAGCTCAGCCTCAAGAATGGTCTGCAGAGGAACACTGACCAGAGTCTGTCCGCCGATCTCGGGTGTTGCCTTGATGCTTGCCTTGTCGACCGTCACTCTCAATTTAATCCGCGCCGCAGCAGGGCTGAACAAAAAGGAGAAGACCAAAGAAAAAAGGGCCAGAAAAACACCCTTTCTCAAGATCATCTTTATCGTCATCAGCCACTCCTTGGAGGGCCTGAACGTTTATCGGATGCCCGTGATTTTCCAGGTCCTATCTTTTTTCTTCAATTGCCAGGTCTTGATTCCTTCAAAGACGATTTTACGCAGGCCGTCCTTCCTGTAAACGGCGCTCACGAGATGAGAAAAGCTCACCCTGGCTTCCGTGCGGCTCGAGAAATCGACGGTCTTTCCGGATATGACTGATTTGATGCCGTCGTATCCGTTGAAGAGAATCGTGTATTCCTGCTGGAGCTGGCTGGCCACAGTCGGAGAATCGATATAGCTGAGCACGGCCAGCAAGTCCTCGCTTTCCTCAGCCGCCCTGAAACGCTCAACCATCTCGAGGATGTCCTTTTTGGCCAGGGTCGTATCAGCCAGGAAGAGATACTTCTGGGCTTCCTCGTGATCCCTGTCCAGCCTCAAGATCTTTTCCATTTCCTGGACGCACTGACTGTAGTTGCCGGCGGTGTAACTGGCGATTCCCGACCTGAGGATCGGCGCGACTTGAGATGCGATGAGTTCGCGTTTCGCCCTTTTAAGGTAGTCCTGAGCGGCGAGGTCAGCCGGATTTCGACCGAGGATGTCTTCAGCCAGCTTGACGCTCTGTTCAAACTTCTTGTTCTCGAAACTCTCTTTAAGTTGAGCTAGGTTTTCGTCGGGGGCTCCAATCAGGCCGGCAGCCGGGCCGGCCGACCGGGTGACGGGGCTGATTTCTTCTTTTTGTCCACTCTTGAGGTCCGTCGCAAGCGGAGCCGGTTTCTTGGGCCGCGGCGAAAAAACGAGGTACAGTCCTCCAGCCACAACGACGAAGCCGAGAACGCCAGCGGCCATGACCAGCCGCCTTCTCTTCGTCCGGCCGGGTGCAGCCGCTCGCTCCCTGGCTGCTTCATAGGCCAGGGTCGCCTCGGTCAGGTGGACGGCGTTTTCGAGGTCGGCGATAATTTCCCGGCAGTTTTGATAGCGGTCTTCAGGATTTTTGGCCAGGGCCTTCTTGAACACTATTTCGTAGCCGCGGGGGAGGTCCTTGTTGACATCGGTGATCCTCTCCGGCTCCTCGTGGACAATCTTGTAGACGATGGTCGACAGGTTGTCGCCGGCGAAAGGTTTTTTCCCCGCCAGGAGTTCGTAGAGGATGACGCCCAGAGCAAAAATGTCCGAGCGGCTATCGACGGTCTGTCCCTTGACCTGCTCTGGTGACATGTAGCTCAGCGTCCCCACAGTGGTGCCCGACTGGGTCAGGGTGGAGGTCTCGATCCTGGCCACCCCGAAATCGGCCAGGAAGGGCTTGCCGGTCTTATCGATCAGGATGTTTCCCGGCTTGATGTCGCGGTGGACGATCCCATTTTCATGGGCGTAGTCCAGGCAATCGCAGAGAGGCTTCATCAACTGGATGATTTCAGAGGGGGAAAATCCCTTGCCTGAATCGATCAGTCCCTGGAGGCTTTGCCCTTCGACAAACTGCATGACGATGTAGGTGACATCTTTCTCCCGGCAAACATCGTAAATCGTCGTGATATTGGGGTGGGAAAGACGGCCGGCCGCCTTGGCTTCCCGGATGAACCGGGTCATCATCTCGTCCTTCTCCACTCCGTCGATGAGAGTGTCGAAGCGGACGGTCTTGATAGCGACTTCCCTCTCGATGTCGGGGTCGAGAGCCTTGTATACAATCCCCATGCCTCCCTTGCCGAGGATGCCGAGGATCGTGTACTTGCCGATTTTTTTCATGCGGAACTTAAGCCGAGGATAGACAAAAGTCTCCCCCGAACTCCCTTGCTCCTTTCATAAAAAGTAATTCAAAATTATAGGAGTTGGGCCGCGATTGTCAAGGAGTTTATGGCTGCAGGGGTTTGACCGGGGCTTTTTTTCGTGATATATGGCTGGGGCAGCGCCAGGGGAGAGTGGCAGCCAAAATGGAAGAAGAGAATAATCGACCTCAGCGCCAGGGGCGTTCCTGGTATTCCCGGGTTGTCTTAGGGTTGATCGTCGCGGCCACTGGTGTGGGAGCCGGAGATCTCATCACGGCCAGCCTGGCAGGGTCAGAAGTCGGGCTTGTCATTCTCTGGGCAGCGGTGGCCGGCGCGGTCATGAAGTGGGGGCTGAACGAGGGCATCGCGCGCTGGCAGATGGCCACCCGGACGACCCTGCTTGAGGGCTGGGTTTCCCATTTAGGCGGGATCATCCAGTGGGTTTTTTTCATCTATTTTATCGTTTGGTCTTATTCCGTGGGCGGAGCCCTGATCAACGCCTGCGGCGTGGCCGGTGCCGGGCTGGTCAGGCTCGGCGATCCTCAGACGTCCAAGATCATCTGGGGAATCCTCCATTCGCTGGCCGGGCTCGTTTTTGTCTGGGCTGGCAGGTTCAAGGCTTTCCAGCATGTCATGTCTTCGTTGACCGGCCTGATGGTTGTAACTGTCCTCTTAACCGTCGTCTTGATCAAGCCAGACTGGGTTGAAGTCGCCAGAGGATTGTCAATCCCGACTATCCCCAGGGGAGGAGCCGGCTGGCTCGTCGCTCTCATGGGCGGCGTGGGCGGGACAGTGACGCTTCTCTGCTATTCTTACTGGATACGGAAAAAAGAAAGGTGCGGAAGGCGAGGGGTAAAGGAATGCCGTTTTGACCTCGGCGTGGCCTATCTGCTCACGGCCTTCTTCGGCCTGGCCATGGTCATCATCGGCTCGCGGGTCAAGGTGACAGGAAGGGGGGAGGCCGTTGCTCTCGTCCTGGCCGACCAGCTCGGCTTGGCGCTCGGGCCTCCCGGCCGCTGGATTTTTCTCCTTGGTTTCTGGGGGGCCGTCTTCACCAGCCTGTTAGGCGTCTGGCAGGGCGTGCCTTATATTTTTGCCGATTTCATGCGGCTGCGGCGGGACTTCTCTTTGGCCGCGAGCAAGACCAGCGCCGCCGATCTCGAAAAATCGACGGCATACCGCGCTTTTCTCCTGTGCCTGGCCGTTATTCCGCTAAGTCTTCTCTGGTTTAAGGTCCAGCAGGTTCAGCTTGTCTACGGTATTTTAGGCGCGCTGTTCATGCCGTTTGTCGCCCTGACGCTTCTTGTCCTCAACAATCGCGTCCGGCTCGTTAGCGCCGAGTTCAGGAACAGCCGGGCGATGAACTTGCTCCTCGCCTTCACGCTGCTCCTGTTCTCTTACATCGGCCTCCGCGAAATCCTGGCCCTTTTCGTTAAACGCTGATTGGCCCCGGTGGTGAGGAAATCACGATCCGTCTACGGGTTTTCAATCGGAGGATGTTGATTGGAATCTTCTTGGGGATGGATAAAATATATCAAGAGGATATTATTATCTGAATAGTCTATTTTAAAGTAGACTACTTGAAAGCGGACTCAAACCGTTTCATGAGGGGAACCGAACGGACAAAGCAACTCTAAGTTGATTGACTTGGAGGGGGCTATCCGCTACAATCAGGTCGCTCGGCGGTGTAGCTCAGTTGGTCAGAGCATGCGGCTCATATCCGCAGTGTCGGGGGTTCAAATCCCTCCACCGCCACGTCGCCCTTTGTAGAATTAATTTTTACTATTCCTATGGCATCTATCGGAATGTGGGATTTTAATCGCTGGACAAATCCGCATTTATCCCCCGGGTTTCTGGGGACAAGAGGGTCTTGATGTCTGATGACACGGGCGGCCGGAAGAGAAAAAATTTAGAGCTCGGCGCGAAAGTCAAAAAAACGATTGCCAAGCATGGGCTTCTCAAGAGGGGTGACAAAGTCCTTGTCGCCTGCTCGGGAGGAGCGGATTCAACGGCGCTCCTGGACATCCTCCTGACGCTTCGCCGTGACTATTCGCTTAAGCTCGCCCTGGCCCATTTCAATCACAAGCTTCGCCGCAACGCCGATAAAGATGAGGAATTCGTCCATGGGCTGGCCCGGGCACACAGCCTGCCGCTCTACGTCAAGAGAGAAAATATCCGCGCCTATGCCCGTGAGAGCAGGCTGAACATCGAAGAAGCCAGCCGCACCAGGCGTTACGAATTCCTCAAGGCCGTAGCCGCCAAAATCGGCGCTTCAAAAATCGCCACCGGCCACACGATGACCGATCAGGCGGAGACATTCCTCCTCCGGCTCTTCAGGGGAAGCGGGCCTCAAGGCCTGGCCGGCATCGCTCCGGCGATCGACGGGTTGATCATCCGTCCGCTTTTAGAAGTTGAAAGACGCGAGATCGAGAAACACCTCAAGGCCAGAGGACTTGCCTGCCGCACGGATGAGAGCAACCTCGACCGACGTTATCTGCGGAACAGGATTCGCTTCGAGCTCATCCCTTTCCTCGAGAGAAAATTCGAATCCAGAGTCGTGCTGCATCTGAGCCAGGTGGCTGAAATCATCCGGGAGGAGGACGAATGGCTCGAGAAGCTGGCCAAAGAGAAAGCCCGCCTGGCCCTGCGGTCGAGAAACGGCCGGATTCTTTTAGATGCCCGGGTGCTTTCCCTGCTTCCTCCAGGATTAGCCCGGCGGGTGGCGAGGATTTTTCTAAGCAGGGCTAAGGGCGATCTAAGGAGAATCACGTTTAAGGACGTCGAATCCGTCCGCTCACTGGCCGAGGGGAAGGAGATTCATCTTCCCGGACGGCTCATCCTTAGGCGAGAAAAGGACAAGATTTTTCCTCAGACGCCGTCCCGTCCGCGGGTCAGGTTTGAATACGTCTGGAACGGAAAAAAGAACCTGGCTGTTCAAGAGCTCAACCTTCAATTTAGCGGTGCTAAGATGATGGGCTGGAAGAAGAGCGATCTGCAGTTTGACAATGACCGGCGCGCCTATCTGGACGCGGCCAGGCTCAGGTTTCCGCTCGTCGTCCGCAACCGCCGGCCTGGCGACCGTTACCAACTGCTCGGCGCGCCCGGCCGCAAGAAGCTAAAGGAAATCATGAGGGCCCGAGGCATCCCTGCCGCCGAGAGGGACATTCGGCCGGTTTTCCTTTCTGGGGACAGAATCGTCTGGGTGCTCGGGCTTCCCGTGGCCGAAGAATTCAAGATTGGCTCCCGGACGACTGAGGTTTTTCTTATTGAAAAAATCTAAGGGACTGGCTGTTTTACAGGTAATTTTCCCGCCAGATTTCGAAAACCAGGAGAGCCCAGAGCTGGTGACTCCAATTTTTCCGGCCGTCAAGATGGCCGTCAATCATCTGTTTGATGGGGCCGTAATTGAACAACCCCTCCTCCTTGATTCGCTTCTCGCTCAGATAGTCAAGGAGCATTTCCCTGAGCTCCTGCCGCAGCCAGTGCTTGATCGGGATGCTGAACCCCTCCTTGGGCCGGTAGATATTCTCCCGCGGCAGAAGCCTCTCCATCGTTTTCTTGAAGATCCATTTCGTCTGGAGCCCGTTGATTTTGAGCCGGCCCGGCAGGCTGAAAGCAAACTCGACAAGTTTATGGTCTAAAAGAGGCTCTCTTGCCTCAAGGGAAACCGCCATGCTCATCCTGTCCACTTTGACCATGATGTCGTCGGCTAGGTAGGTCTTGAGGTCAAGATAAAGCTCCGCGTTTATCGCGTCGAAGGAGGGAAGCGCGGCGAAAATTTCGCAAAACGGGTAAAGTCCGGTAATCTCTTCCAGCCCGCTCAATCGAGTTTTCAAATCGTCCGTGTAAAGCCTTTCCTTGTCCGCCAAAGAGAGAAAGGTCATCCACCGCAAGTGCCTGAGCTCGGGGCTCTGCTCGAGCCCCAAGAGGTACCGCTGGAGTTTGTTCCAGAGGCCTTTTTTCTTCTTTGAGGGCGGGAGACGGTTGATCAAGCGGGAGAGGGGGCGACCCAGGGTCTTGACGGCAGAACTGTCCATCTTTTGTGCCTGGAAGTGCTCGTAGCCGCCGAAGACTTCGTCCCCGCCATCGCCGGAGAGGATGACCTTCACCCGGGAGCGGGCCATCCGGCTGACCAGGTAAGTCGGGAAGATCGAGAAATCGCCGAACGGCTCATCTAAATGATGGATAAGCGTCTCGGTGAGTTCGAGGGCTTGAGGCTCGAGGATGAATTCCTCGTGGTCGGTGGCGAATCTTTCGGCGACCCGGCGGGCGTATTTAAGCTCATTGTAAGAGGCTTCTTCAAACCCGATCGAGAAAGTCTTGAGCGGCGAGGCGCCCAATTCTCTCATCAACCCGACGATGGTCGAGGAGTCAATCCCGCCGCTCAGGAAAGCGCCCAGCGGCACGTCGCTTACGAGTCTCAGCCTGACTGATTCCTTGAGAAGACCGTAGAGCTCATCCATGACGGCAGGAAGCTCATTCTCCGTGACTTCCCGTCTTTCGGCCAGCCCCTCCGCAATGTCCCAGTACTTCTTGATTTCAACCTCGCCCTTTTTGTAGACGAGGATGCTTCCGGCCGGAAGCTTCGAGATATCTTTAAACATGCTGAAGGGAGCCGGCACGTACTCAAGAGTCAGATAAAGGTCCAGGGCTTTCGGCTCAAGGGCCCGGCGGACCTCAGGATGCGTGATAACGGCCTTGAGCTCGGAACCGAAAACAAGTGTCCTGTCTTCTAACAGAGTGTAATAGAGAGGCTTGACCCCGAGCCTGTCCCGCACCAAAAGAAGCTTTTGTTCGCGGCCGTCCCAGATGGCAAAGGCGAACATGCCCCTGAGCTTGTGGACGAAATCCTCTCCCCATTCTTCGTAGCTGTGGACGATCGTTTCCGTATCGGTGCGGGTCCTGAAGACATGGCCGAGTCCGGCCAGCTCATCGCGGAGCTCCGTGAAATTATAGACCTCGCCGTTATGGGCGATCCAGATGGACCCATCCTCGTTGGCCAGGGGCTGATGGCCGCCGGCAAGGTCGATGATGCTCAGCCGCCGGGCGGCCAGGCCCGCTGTTCCACCGCTGTAGATTCCTTCATCGTCAGGGCCGCGATGGACGATCGTCCGGCACATCGACGTCAAAAGAGAGGGTGACACCGGCCCGCGGGGTCGAGTCGTGGCGATGCCGCAGATGCCGCACATTATTCTCTGGGGATGAGGTCGAGCTCGAAGAAAACTCCCAAATACCGCCTCTCCTTGCTAGTCTCGTCTTCGTAATAGGGGATGGAACCCTTGGCTGCCTTGATTTTAATCCGGTAGTGGTATCGGTCTTCGACCTTGAAGCCGTTTCCGACGGGAAAGCGAAGCGTTTCCCGCTGCATGGACTGAAGGACAACCTTCTTTGTTTTTCCCTCCACTCTGACCGTGATTTCGTTATTGGCTCTCGGGTTGTTGAGGAGGCGGACGCCTATCTCGCGGAGCGGATAATAAGTTTTAAGAATCATCTCGCAGGTTTTTGACCCCCGCGTCCAGATGCCCGTGGGCTCGAGCCTGGGGTAGAAGTTGTCGTCCAGGAAGTGGAGGAATTCCCTGGCCGGTTGAGGCTTGTCGGGCCAGATATGGACGCGAAAGGCATCCGGGTTCGTGTTGGTGGGAAGGTTGTTGACCAGCGTCATCTCCACGGGCAGGGCTTTGAACGGAAACCTCTTGGCGTGGGTGGCCGGCTGGGCCGAAGAGCGGAAGGGACTGACTAGGATCTGGGAGATGAATAGAGCGGCCATGAGCCAGATGAGGAGGATATCCCGGCGCTTTTTTCCGCCGGGCGGCAGGAACACGAACAGCGGGTAGATGTTGAGGAAATAGCGGTTGGCCAGGGAGCCGCCGCCTCCGCTGTAGTTGTCGGGCATGAGGACGATGTAGACGAGGATGCCTCCTGCCGCCGTAACCAGGACAAGCCAGTCCTCAAGCCGCCTCCTTGAGGAAAAAAAGAAAAGGACGAGGGCCAGGACAGCCGGGAAGAAATACCAGGTCAGTCCGGTGTAACGACCGAAGAAATAGTAGAAGATATTGAAGAAGATAAACTGGGGCGGCAGGAGAAATTCCTGGAAATAGCCTTCGGAAGTCATCGTATGGCCCAGGTCGTCAAAAGTGAATTCATTTTTTTCCATAGGGAAAGTAAAGAAAAACGTCTTCCGTTCGCCCCCCTGGTAGTTCCATTCGGATGTCAGGAGATAGTTTATCCCGAAAAAGAGGCTGAGAGTCAGGACAAGAATAAGGCCGAGGGCGAGCGCCTTGACAATTTTTTTCCTGGCCAGGGCGAAGACGGCGAGCGGCGCCATGAGGACGAGGTTCGGCGGCTTAGAGAAAGCCGCGATTCCGACGAGAATCGCCGCCAAATAATCTGTCCAAGGAGACAAAAGGAAGCTTTTCGAGCGGCCGGAATTCCTCTCCTCGGGCGGCGGCTCGACGCGCTTAATTTTATACAGCCAGAGGAAAATGGCCGTGAAGACGAGGCTCAGGTTGAAAAAATCAGGCGTGATCCAGAGTAAATAGACGCCGGTCACAGAGGCAAAAAGAAAGGAGAGGAGGTAGACGATCGATGTGACCGGGGGGTTGGAAAGCGAAAGGTAAGCATGCCCCAGGAGCAGGACGAGGAGAAGAAGGAGGGAATGGAAAACAAGGAAGCCGTTATACCCGAAAACCCTGACAAAGGGAGAGGCAAACAGCGAGTAGGCCCAGCTCTTGGCGTAGAAGAGCTTGCCGCTTGAGACTTTCTTCAGGAAGATGCCCTGAGGCCCGGCCATGAAATCTTCATAATACCGGATGAGGTCTTTTTTCGTGTACTCCAGATCGCCGTCGTAAGCGATACTCTGGGTCATGGCATAATAGACGGCCTGGTCGGAAAACAGGAAGTGCTGATGAATGACGGGAAGATTGATGAAAAGCGAAGAGCCGAGAGAGAGGAGGAAGACAACCAGGATGATCTGCCCGGCGGCCCTTGATTGCGACATCCTTCGACCCTGTCCTATGTCAATTATCACAGTCAGGGGGAAAATTCAATTCAGCGGTCCCTTGGGTGAGGACCGTCCCATCCGTTTGCGGCTATTGTTTGTAAAGGCTGAGGTAAGCGGTGATGAGCCTTTCGCCCCAAACAAGCGAGATAAAGGCCGCCGGCGCCAGGAAGGTCCCAAAAGGCAGGGCAAACTGGAGGTCTTTTTTGCGAAAATACAGGAGAAAAACCCCGACGAGCGCTCCGGCCAGAGAAGCCAGGATGAGTGTTAAAAAGGCCTGGAGCCAGCCTAAATAAGCGCCGACAAAAAGCATCATTGTCACGTCGCCCATGCCCAGCCCCTCTTTTCGCCTGAGGAAATAGTAGGCGGCGCAGATAAAGAGAAGGAAAGAGGCGCCGGCGACCGCGC
>CAZKBY010000093.1:0-9936 GCA_964550915.1 uncultured Eubacteriales bacterium
GCATTATCCCCATCTATGAGCCGGGGCTGGAGAAGTTGCTCCTCTCCAACACAGAGAAAGGCCGTCTGCAGTTTAGCTCCGATCTGCCGGGAACGATCCAGCAGTCCGATGTTGTCTTTGTCTGCGTCGGGACCCCTCCCCAGGAAGACGGAAGCGCTGATATGTGCCAGATTGAGGAAGTCTCGCGCCAGATTGCCGAAAACCTCAACCGTTACAAATTGGTGGTCGAGAAAAGCACCGTCCCCGTCAAGACATCGTTCTGGATCAAACGAACGATGAGTCTCTACCGGAAGAGCGATGTCGAGTTCGACATCGCCTCCAACCCGGAGTTTCTGAGGGAAGGTTCAGCCGTCTCGGACTTCCTCAACCCCGACCGGATCATCATCGGCGTTGAAACGGAACGGGCCAGAGACATTCTCCTGGGGATTTACGGAAAATTCAAGGACCGCATCGTCGTTACGAACATCGACACAGCCGAGCTGATCAAACATGCCTCGAATTCCTTCCTCGCCGTCAAGATTTCCTACATCAACCTCATCTCCAACATCTGCGATAAAACCGAGGCCAACATCGAGCAGGTGGCAGCCGGAATGGGACTCGACCCGCGCATTGGCAGCCGCTTTCTCAAGGCTGGGATCGGCTACGGCGGCTCCTGCTTTCCCAAAGACATCAGAGCCCTGGTCAAGATCGGTGAAGACCTGGGAGTTGATATGGGTCTCCTCAAAGAAGCGGACAGGATCAATGCCGACCGGGTGAGGATTTTCCTGGACAAAGTCAAGCAGGCCCTCTGGATCCTCAAGGATAAGAACATCGCCGTGTTAGGACTGGCCTTTAAGCCAGAGACAGATGATATCCGAGAGGCGCCCAGCATCAGGGTCATCCGCGAACTTTTGCGCGAAGGGTCGCGGCTTCGGCTCTACGACCCCCAGGCCATGGACAACATGAAACAGCTCTTTCCCGAGGAGCCGGGCCGCGTCACCTATTCGTCCTCGCCCTATCAAGCTGCTGACGGCGCTAATGCCTTGCTTGTCCTGACCGAGTGGACGGAATTTGCCTCCCTTGACCTCATGAAGCTAAAAGCGGCCATGGCCAACCCGATCATCGTCGACGGACGGAATGTCTTCGATTCTGGTGCAGTGAAGAGACTCGGCTTTGAATACTACTCCATCGGCCGGAAGTGAGCCTTTATCTCCAGAGTCTGATTCCTGAAGTTTGAATCGACGACAATGAAGTCGTCTTCGTTGAGGCTGAACAACTCCCAGGGAATCTTCTGACCGTTGCGGCGCACGTCCAGTTTCTGGCGTCCCTCGACCCTGTCCTTGACCCCGAAAAACTCCCAGGGAATGAGTAACTTGATTTTGCCGAGATAAGGGAAGTTGCTATTGCAGCTGAAGCTGATTTTTTTCTCGGTTTTGTCCAAGCGGTAATCGTAGGCGACAAAAATATCGGCCGCAGGCAGGTAGAGATGAACCTTCGCTTCATCCTCGCCGAGCTTGGGTGCTAAGAGCAGCGAATCCTCTCCGATCCCGAGACCCAAGTATCCTTCGATCAAGGCTTTAGCCAGGCTGCCGGCGCTGCCGCCATAGTAATCGCTTCCTCGGCCGGCCCCGTCGCGGCTGTCCCATTCAAAAAACCCGCCGTTCGCCACGTTTTTCCGGATGATCTCCAAAAGCTTTTCCTTAGCCTGCCGGCTGAACCCGCTCTCGAACATGGCGTGGACAAGCCGGCCGCCAAACCAGTCCCACTGGCCGCCGTTCTGGTATTCGTAGGGCTCGTTCATGGCCGGATGCTTAAAAAACCCGGCCGCGTAGGGAGGAAGGAGGCAGCCGCTGATCGTGGATACGCCAAACTTCTTTTGTCTCTCCAGGGCCTGGCTGATGATTCTATTTGTTTTTTCCTGGTCGGTCAGGCTGGCGAGGATGGCCTGGGTGTTGCCGCCCATGGCAAACATGTCATCCTCGTTGAAGTCATGCTCGAGCGAATTCAGGTGGAGATGGACCCTGTAAAAGCCTTTGTCCTCCTGCCACAGCCAGCGGTTCGTGTTTTTCTGGAGAGATTCGGCTCTTATCTGCCACAACGAAGCTTTCTTTTTTTCGTCAAGAGCTCTGAACATGCGGCCCAGCTCCCGGCAGGCCTGATAAACCATGCTCTGGTCATAGATGTCCGCAGTCCAGTGGGTGTTCTCGTCGATATCGGTGGCCTGCTGGTCGGCATCAACGATGTCCACATCTCCCCAGTCGGCCGTGTGAGCGCCCGTGACAAGGCCGTACTTTTCATCAAACCTCCGGTTGAACACGTAAAGGAGCGCTTTTTCGAGCCGGTCGATGATTGTCTCACCTAAGATCTCCTTTCTCAACCATTCCGGTCCTTTGAGGAGGAAGACCTGGTAAGCTGCCTGGATAGCACTGGCCTCCTGGTCGGTCTCGACCGTGTTCTTGTCCGAATGGCCTTCGGCATCGACCCAGTCTTCGAGCCCACCGTCTGGTTTCTGGAAGGCGACGTGCTCCTCGATCCAAGAGCAGAGGAACTCTTCGGGATAATACAGGCGCGATGCCGGGATGATCGTGGCCGCGTCCCTGAGCCAGACCTGGGGATATCCGGCCCCGGCCGTGAAGGCGCTTACCTTTCCTGTCCGGCCAGAAAACTCGGATTCGTTGTGTTTCAGGGTCAGGCGGAGGAGTTTACGAAGCCTCTCGAATTCAGGGACGCTTGAGCGGAAAGCCGTGAATTTCCCTTCGGCCAGATCGAGCGGATACTCATCCTCAAGCCAGGCTCTC
This sequence comes from uncultured Eubacteriales bacterium, assembly GCA_964550915.1. Classification (GTDB taxonomy): domain Bacteria; phylum Acidobacteriota; class Aminicenantia; order Aminicenantales; family UBA8522; genus JARYMI01. The sequence continues at coordinate 2,778 of CAZKBY010000093.1, forward strand.
TCTTCAACCAGAAAAGGGAGGATGAGCGTCGGCGAGCCGCTGTCCTTAAACCACGCTATACCTTCACGGACAAGGTCGAACTCGAGGCCGCAGCTACCCTTTTGCAGAGGCGCTTTGATCTTGACTTTGACGTCGACAACCTCGCCCGGCTTGACGATACCGGGGAGAGCTGTCCTCGGGTTGTCGAACTTAAGGATTTTTCCATCAGTGTTGAGAAGATGATAAGAAAGAAAGCAGGGATTGTTCCCCTCGGACATCCATTCCTTGGTTCCCCTGTTTTGGAGCCGTAGCGTGAGCTCGGATATCTCACCCTCAAAAGCAAGGCAGCGATCAACATCAGACTTAATGGAGGCATGGTAGTCAGGCTTGGTGCGGCAGGAGCAAAGAAAAAAGAACGGGAGCAGAAGCAGAACTGTTCTAAGGCTGAGAACTTCTTTTCCGCTGAGCTTCGTCATTTTAGCAAATGCGGGGGAGGAGCTCTGAAGTCAGCGGCTCTAACAGCCTCAATCCGCCGGCAACCGTCCGGAGAAGGAGTTCGCCCGCTTTTCCGGTCTTATTGTCCAGCCGGCCGATGATGGCTGCTCTCTTTCCCAACGGATGATTCTTAATAGTCTGAAGGACGCTATCCGCTCGTTTTTCCTGTGCGACAACAACCGCCCTTCCCTCGCAGGCCAGGTAAAGCGGGTCGATGCCCAAGATCTCGGCTGCGGCTCTGACAGGTCGGGAAAGGGGGATTGTCTCTTCTTCGAGGACAAGCGAGTAGGGGAGTCTCTCGGCAAGCTCTGTCAGGATCGTGGCCAGGCCGCCTCGCGTGATGTCTCTCATCCAGAGCACGCCTTTTTTCCAGAGCGGGAGAAGATAGGTCAGGGGAGCGCAATCGCTTTTGACCCTGGCCTCGAACCCGAAATCATTCCTGGCCAGCATGACGGCCAAGCTGTGCTCGCCCAGCGTGCCGGTGACGATGATCCTGTCGCCGGGCCTGGCCGCCTGCGGCCGCGGCCTGGCTACGACTCTCCCGATGCCCGAGGTGTTGAGGTAGATTTTATCGGCCTGGCCGCGGGGAACGACTTTGGTGTCGCCTGTCGTGATGAGCACTCGGGCCCGGCGGGCAGCACGCTTTATTGATTTGAAGATCCTATCGAGGTCTTCCTGGCTAAAGCCCTCCTCGATGATCAAAGCCAGAGATATATACCCGGGAATGGCACCGGAAACAACGAGGTCGTTGACCGTCCCGTTAACCGCCAGCGAGCCGATGTCCCCTCCGGGGAAGAAAATGGGATCGACCACGTAGCTGTCGGTTGTGAAAGCGACTCCTTGAGGCAGGTGGCAGGAATCAGAAAGCTCGCCCAGGAAACGATTGCGGAAGGCGGGAACGACGGTGCGGGCGATAAAATCCCTCATCATCCGGCCGCCGCTGCCGAGCTCGAGGCTGATTTTGTTTGCCCTATCAGGCTTGCTCATTCCCGGAGTCCTAACTCAATTTGAAACGCTCCTGGCGGCCGAACTTATGGTAAATATAGCATGCTCCTTCAAAAGAGACCATGCACGGCCCTCGAGGAGAGTCGGGACTGCAGGAGGCGGCAAAAAGCGGACAGCGGGGAGGTGGGATAAGACCCCGCAGGACTTCGCCGCAGCGGCATCCCGGCAAGTCGCCACTGCCTTCTTTTGGCCTGAGTCCAAATTTCACTTGTGCGTCCCAGGCGGCGTAGGCAGGCCTGAGCTTCAGTCCGCTCCGAGGAATCCGGCCTAGCCCCCTCCAGGCGGCGTCTTTTTCCTCCAGGACTTCATCCATGATGGCCCTGGCCAGATGATTGCCTGATGGGCTGACGGCTCTCCGGTACTCGTTGGCCACGGCCGGCCGGCCGGCTTTCATTTGATCGAGGATCGCCCCTATCCCCAGAAGGATGTCGTTCGGCTCAAACCCGGCGATCGCGCCGGCCAAGCCGTACTCTTTTGGAATGAACTCGTAGGGTCTTGTGCCGATGATGACACTGACATGTCCTGGGTAGAGAAAGCCAGAGATGACGGTCTCCCCCGCCTCAAGAATGGCCCGGATGGCGGGCGGGATAAGCCATAGGGCGGCGACAACAGAGAAGTTTGTTAAGCCTTCTTGTCGGGCTTTCTTCACCGTCAAAGCGATCGAAGGGATCGTTGTCTCGAACCCGACGCCGAAAAAGACGACCTCTTTATCCTGGTTCGTCCGGGCCAGCTCCAGAGATTCCTCTGGTGAATAGACGATCTTCAGCTGGGAAGAGCGGGCTGGCACGGCAGTCTGGAGGGAACCCTTTTCGGTTGGGACTCTCGTCATGTCCCCGAACGAGGCTAGGATGAGGTTTTCTCTTTCTGTGAGCAGCCTCAAGCAAGCCTCATGAATTTCGTTTGGAGTGATGCAAACCGGGCATCCGGGTCCAGAGACCATGTCAATGCCCGCTTCCTCCAACACGGCTTTCAGCCCGTACCTGTAGATGGTCATCGTATGGGTCCCGCACACCTCCATTATCCGGACTGGTCCGGGCAGCTCACCCGTCTTTCTTGCGATGTCCCGGAGGAGAGCTCGGGTGATGTCTTTATTCCGGAGCTCTTTCATCAGGAACCGGCCTCCCGGTCGTCCTCTCGGGCGGCGATTTCCCGGAGAAGGGAGAGGGTTTCCCTGGCTTCTTCTTCGTCCAGCCTGGAGATGGCGAACCCGGCATGGACGATCACCCAGTCGCCGGGTTTGATGTCCTCGAGGAGCGAAAAATTCACCCTGACTTTAGTACCGAGGTAGTCAACTTTCCCCATCCCTGAGTCTTCTATTTGAGTGACCCTGGTCGGTATTCCCAAGCACATGGTTTTTCCTCCGATCGTTCGGACTTAATAGATTAGCAAATCCTGGCTGGCCGGTCTACCTCTTTTGACAATTTACCGGGCACCCCTTATAATGAACCCATGTTTCCTGACCTCAGAGGGTTCATCAAGCCGGGAAGCGAGGAAGAAAGATTAGCGCGGCAGTTGGATTTTTCGCGGCTCCCCCTCCATGTCGCCGTCATCATGGACGGCAACGGCCGCTGGGCTGAAAAGAGACACCTGCCGCGCATCGAGGGGCACCGGGCCGGCGCCAGGGCGGTCCAAGAAGTGGTCGAAGCCTGTGCCCGTTTAGGGATCAAGTATCTCACCCTTTACGCTTTTTCCAAGGAAAACTGGAAAAGGCCAAAGAGGGAGGTTGCCAAGCTCTGGAAGCTATTAGAGGATTATCTTCGAAAAGAAGATAAAGAGTTGATAAAAAATAAGATCCGTCTTATCGTGATCGGCCAGATAGAGGCTATACCCACGTCCGTGCGCCTTGAGCTGGAGAGAGTTGCGGACATTACCAGAACCTGCGACAGACTCACCGTCGTCCTGGCCATTAATTACGGCGGCCGGACGGAGATCGTTGATGCCGTGAAAAAAATCTGCGCTGCCGAAGATATCAACCGGCTCGAGCTCGACGAGGATTCGTTCTCCCGCTTCCTCTACACAGCTTACCTACCCGACCCAGACCTCCTGATCAGGACGAGTGGTGAGTTCCGCATCTCCAACTTTCTGCTCTGGCAGATCGCTTACGCTGAGATCTGGATCACCCCTGTCTACTGGCCGGATTTCCGGAGGAAGCATTTTCTTCAGGCTCTTGTGGACTACCAGAAAAGAGAAAGGAGGTTTGGCGCCGTTCATGCCCCGACGACCCGGAGGGCCTGACCTCCCGGACATGATTCGGGCCTGAAGCCATGAACTTACGCCAGCGACTTCCGACCGCCCTTGTCTTGATAGGGCTTTTCTTCCTCCTCATCCAGTTCGGGACAAAATTTGTAACCTTTCTCTTCCTCCAGGCCTTCATCCTGGCAGCCCTCATTGAATTCTACAGTTTGGCCCGGAAAAAGAAGCTCCACCCGCAAGGCGCTCTCGGCTCTCTGCTCGCTGTCCTAATCGGGCTTTCTTTTTTCTTCAAGCCAGCCGTGTCTTTTGACCTGGCCCTGTTTGGTGTGCTTTTTGCGACCGGCGGCTATTATCTTTTTTCATTCACCCGGCTTGAGCAACTGCCCTTTTTTACCCAGTCCATCGCCGTGACTTTTTTCGGTCCAATCTACTTGAGTTTTACGCTCAACTATCTTTTTCTGCTGAAGTTTGAGAAAGGGCCCTTATATATTTATTTTTTGTGCTCCGTCATTTTCTTGGGTGACACGGGCGCCTATTTCTTTGGCAAGCTCGTCGGACGGCACAAAATGGCACCTCTGGCCAGTCCCAAAAAAACATGGGAAGGGAGCTTGGGCGGCATCGTTTTTGGAGTGCTGGGTGCCTGGCTGGCCCAGGCAGTCCTCCTTAAGGATATCGAACTCTGGAGGGCCCTTGTTTGCGGCGCCCTTGTCCACGCCGTTGCCCAGATGAGCGACCCGCTCGAGTCACTGTTTAAAAGGGCTGTCGGCGTTAAGGATTCTTCAAACCTCCTTCCGGGTCACGGCGGTTTCCTGGACAGGATCGACAGCTTTATCCTGGCGGCTCCGTTCTATTATTATCTCATCGGGTACATCTGGCCATGAAAAATATCGCCATCCTCGGCTCGACAGGCTCCATCGGCACTAACACCCTCGAGGTCTTGGATGGGCTCGGGGACAGGTTTTGCGTGACTGGCTTGGCGGCGGGCGCGAACATGCCGCTCCTTTTGAGGCAGGTTGTCAGGTTCAAGCCCAGGATTGTCTCCCTCAAGACGAAAGAGGCGGCTGAAAAACTCAGGGAACGGCTGAGGAATAAGAAAATCCGGGTGGTTTACGGCTCCGCTGGGGCCGAGGAGGTAGCCGGTTTCGAGGAAAACGATATTGTCGTTTCAGCCATCACGGGGATCGAAGGGTTGAAATCGACTCTGGTTGCTGTCCGGGCCGGGTTGAGAGTGGCCCTGGCGAACAAGGAATCTTTGGTTGTGGCCGGAGCTATCCTCCAGGCACAGGCTGAAGCCTCGGGGGCTGAGATCATTCCGGTCGACAGCGAGCACAGCGGCATCTTTCAATGCCTGGCCAAGGAGCGGCGGGAGAACGTTAAAAAAGTCACCCTGACAGCCTCGGGAGGGCCCTTTTTTCAGACGCCACTCGCTGAGATCAAGAGCAAAAGCGTCGAAGAGGCGCTGGCCCACCCGCGCTGGAAGATGGGGAAAAAAGTGACCGTCGATTCGGCTACACTGATGAACAAGGGCCTCGAGCTTGTCGAGGCCCGCTGGCTTTTCGGACTCAGACCGTCCGAACTGGCCATCCTCATCCATCCCCAGAGCATCGTCCACTCGCTCGTCGAGCTGCGAGACGGATCGACGCTCGCCCAGCTCAGTCCGCCAGATATGAGAATCCCAATTCAGTATGCGCTGACTTATCCTGAGCGGGCTGACTCCCGGCTGCCTGAGCTCGACTTGGCTTCCGTGAGGTCACTTGAGTTTTTCCCGGTTGAGGAGAGCAGATTCCCTCTCATCAAGCTGGCCCGTCTGGCGCTGGAGAAGGAGAAGAGCTTGCCGGTAGCCCTCAACGCGGCTAATGAGGTAGCTGTGGAAGCTTTCTTGACCCGGAGGATCGGCTTCTCGGCTATCGTCGAGGTCATCACTGGGGTCGTTGAAAATCATCGGCTGCGCGAGGCGGCGAGCCTGGACGAAGTTTTTGATATAGACCGGGAAACCCGGGAGCAAGCGGCAATCCTGATCAAGAAAAGGTTTTGAAATGGCCACCCTATTCGGCACCATCCTGGCTTTTGTAATCGTCTTTGGAATCCTCGTCTTTATCCACGAGTTCGGCCATTTCTTTGTGGCTAAGCTGGTTGGCATCCGGGTGGAGACATTTTCCTTCGGCTACGGGAAAAGGCTGATCGGTATCAAGGGAAAGGAAACGGATTACCGGGTCAGCCTGATTCCGATGGGCGGCTATGTCAAGTTCCTGGGCGAGGGAGAGGCAGGGAAAGAAGAAAGAGGAAAGCTCCCGGATGATCATTTTATGGCCAAGAAGCGATGGCAGAGGTTCCTCGTCCTGGTCATGGGCTCGGTCATGAACATCGCGCTTGCGATCGTCGTTTCCACGGTCATCAACATGTTAGGGGCGGATGTCCCGGTTTATCAAGACCAGAAGCCGGTTATCGGCTGGATTGACGGAGAGTCGCCTGCGGAGAAGGCAGGGCTCCGGTTGGGCGACGAAATTCTCAGCATCGACGGCGCCAGAGTTAAAACCTGGAGCGATGTCGAGCTGGCCATCGGCACCAAGCCCGACCGGTTGATCGCCATCGAAGTCAGGCGAAATGGCAAGCTTTTCTCGGCTGAGCTAAGGACTGAAAAAAGGACTCGCTACGCCCTGGGCTACGCCGGGTTTGCGGGCGAATTTCTGACCCAGGTGAGGATGGTTAAGCCTGGTTCCCCGGCTGAGAAAGCCGGCCTCAGGCAAGGGGATGTCATTCTGACTGTGAACGGAGAGCCGATCTATTTTTACCAGTTCGTCCATTTTATCGAGAAGCATGCCGGACAGGAGCTCGAATTCCTGGTCACCCGACGGGGAGAGAGGATAACCCTCCAGGTGACCCCCCAGTTAGAGGGAAAGGTCGGCAAAATCGGCATCTACCAGGAACCCCAGACAATTCAGAAGAAGTATGCGATTTTAGCGGCCCTCGGGCACGGCTTCAGGGAGAATGCCCGCAACGCTTTTCTGGTCGTTCGCTTTATCAAGGATTTGATTGTTGGCCAGGCCTCAACCCAGCAGTTAGGGGGGCCGCTGGAGATCGCCAGTTTCTCCTATGCTGCTCTTCAGATGGGATTCCTGGCCATGCTGAGCTGGATCGGCTTCATCAGCTTGCAGTTAGGCATCATCAACCTTTTTCCCATCCCCGTCTTTGACGGCGGGCAGATTTTTGTTTTGGCCTTGGAGGGTCTGTTCCGACGCGACTTTAGCCCCAAGGTCAGGCAGATCTGGATGCAGATCGGGTTCGTCATCTTCGTCTTCCTTATCGTTTTCATCATCCTGAACGACATCGTCAAAAGGATGCCCAACGGCTGGGAGAGCCTCATTCCATGGTAAGTTGGGCGGACTCTCTTCGAAAGGAGGGCCGTTCCCATTAAACAGAAGGAGCGATGATTTATCCGCGGCGCAAGACAAGGCAAATCATGATCGGTTGCGTGCCAGTCGGAGGG
>CAZKBY010000094.1:0-9883 GCA_964550915.1 uncultured Eubacteriales bacterium
ATGTCACGTTAGTGATCAGCCAGATCCCCACGAACAACGAAATCGCCATATCCTGCAGTCCGACATCAGGACAAACAGGCCTGGTGGTCGATTTTCCTATAACTGTCCTCGGCAATACGAATGAGCTCAAAGCCTTTGGGTTGGAAATTACGTTTGACGCGACTATGTTCGAGTTTGTCAGCGTTTCCAAAGGCAACTTGACGGGAAGCTGGGCGCAGGTTACAGGAAACTTGATTAGCGCGGGAAGGGTGAGAATCGGGGCCTGGGTCGGGGATCCTTCCTATGCCGTTCGCGTCGGAAGCTCGGGCAGTATTGCTCTGCTCAGGCTGAAAGTGACCTGTGCCGGCTGCAGCGACGGAAGACAAAGCCAAGTTTGCATGGGTAATTTTACAGATGACATCGCCGGCATGAGTCCTGCGCCCGGCTGCACGGCTTTTACGTTCAGAAGATAATCTGTTAGAAATTAGGAATAAAATTAGGGGACGTCATACGTAATACACTAAATTCTCATGCACTGAATTCCCTGAATTCCCGGTGATCTTGAAACGAATTAAGACATCCTTAATCTTTGCGCCATAATTTTGTGGATTATGTATGGCGTCTCCCTAATTGTTTGACCGGGTGCGCCGGCTGTGCTATTTTAATCGAGAAATTCATGGTCACAGTCAGGTTTGCACCGAGTCCGACAGGCTACCTTCATTTAGGGAGCGCCAGAACCGCACTTTTTAACTGGCTCTATGCCCGGCATACGGGCGGCCGGTTTCTCCTCCGGATCGAGGACACGGACAGGACGCGGTCCGACCCTAAGTTCCTCGAGGAAATTCTGCGCGACCTTCGCTGGCTGGGCATCGACTGGGACGGCGAGCCCGTCTACCAGAGCCAGCGCTTCGCCCTCTATAAAGAAAAAGCCGAGAAGCTCCTGGCGCAAGGAAAAGCTTACGCGGAAGGCGGGGCCATCCTGTTTAAAGTGGATAAGGGCCGGACAATCGAGTATGAGGACATCGTCCACGGCAAAATCAGCGTCGCCACAGACGAGATCAAGGACCAGGTGCTTATCAAGTCAGACGGCTCTCCCTCCTACAATTTCGCCTGCGTTGTCGATGACGCTGACCTTGCCATCACTCACATTCTGAGGGGTGACGACCACATCTCCAACACGCCCAAGCAGATTCTCTTTTATGAAGCTTTCGGCCTCGCGCCGCCCCGCTTCGGCCACATGCCGCTCATCCTGGGACCCGACGGCGCCAAGCTCTCCAAAAGACACGGCGGGGTTTCAGTCGAAGAGTACAGAAAAGAGGGCTTCCTGCCAGAGGCACTGGTCAATCACCTGATCCTGTTGGGCTGGTTTCCCGGGGAAGAGCACGAAATTTTGACCTTAGATGGGGCGGTCCGGCTTTTCGATATTGCCGACCTTAACGCGGTCCAGGCCAAGTTCGATATCCAGAAACTGCGCTGGCTTAACGCCGAGCATATCATGAGGAAAAAAAGTGAAGACTTGCTTCCCCTCATCAAGGAACAGCTGAAGGCTGCGGGTGTCGATTTTGCGGCCGCAAGCGACGAGTATCTTCTGAAACTCATCGGCCTTTACAAGGTCAGGATGAAAACCCTCCGGGAATTCGTCGGGCTAACGGAATGTTTTTTCCGGGATGATTTCAGCATCGAGGAAGAGGGGCGGAGGAAATACCTGGACAAGACCGAGAGCAAAAAAAACATCGGCCAGCTTGCTAACCGCCTGGAAGCTCTTGAGGAATTCACCGCTTCGGCCATCGAGGAGGCTTGTCGCAGCCTGGCCGAGGAGACAGGGATCAAGCCCGCCGGCCTCATCCACCCGGCCCGGATGGCTGTGAGCGGCCGGACGAGCGGCGCTGGTCTCTTCGAGATGATGGAGATTCTCGGCCGGGAAAAAGTTTTGACACGTCTACGAGGCGCATCGCGATGAGCTCACGGGAACAGAAAAAGAACTTCATCCGGGAGATTATCGACGAGGACATCCGGCGGGGAAAGCACGGCGGCCGGGTTCACACGCGCTTTCCGCCCGAGCCGAACGGCTTTCTCCACATCGGTCATGCCAAGTCCATCTGCCTGAATTTTGGCCTGGCGGCTGATTACGGTGGGCTCTGCAACCTCCGCTTCGACGACACGAACCCCGAGACCGAAGAGATAGCCTATGTCGAGTCGATCAAGGAGGATGTCCGCTGGCTGGGGTTCGACTGGGAGGACCGGGAGTACTATGCCTCGGATTATTTTGAGAAGCTCTACGAGTTCGCCGTCAACCTGATCAAGAAGGGGAAAGCCTACGTCTGCGACCTGAGCGCGGAGGAGGTCAGTGCCCAGAGGGGAACACTTACTGAACCGGGAAAAGACAGCCCTTACCGGAATCGCTCCATCGAGGAAAACCTGGACCTTTTCCGGCGGATGAAGGAGGGAGAATTCCCGGATGGCTCGAAAACGCTTCGGGCCAAGATCGACATGTCCCACCCAAACCTTTTGATGCGAGACCCGGTCCTTTACCGTATCCGGAGAGAGCGGCATTACCGGAGGGGCGACGCCTGGTGCATCTACCCGACCTATGACTGGGCCCACGGCCAGTCCGACTCGATCGAGGGCATCACCCACTCCATCTGCACCTTAGAATTCGAGGTTCACCGGCCGCTCTACGACTGGTTTTTAGACGCGCTCGGCGTCCATCACCCCCAGCAGATTGAGTTTGCCCGGCTGAGCCTCAGCCATACAGTCCTGAGCAAGCGGAAGCTCTTAGAGCTTGTCCGGGAGGGTTATGTCAGCGGCTGGGATGACCCGCGTATGCCGACGCTCTCGGGATTGAGGCGCCGCGGCTACACTCCCGAGGCCATCCAGAGTTTCTGCGACATCATCGGCGTGGCCAAGGCCAACTCCATAGTCGACGCGGCGCTCCTGGAGGACTGTCTGCGTGAAGACTTGAATAAGCGCGCTTCCCGGGTCATGGCTGTGCTGCGGCCGCTCCGCGTCGTGATCGTCAACTATCCTGAGGATAAAGTGGAGGAGCTCGAAGCTGTCAACAACCCCGAGGATGCTAGCATGGGGACCCGGAAAGTCCCCTTCAGCCGCGTGCTCTACATCGAACGCGATGACTTCATGGAGGAGCCGCCGAAAAAGTTCTACCGGCTCGCCCCGGGCCGAGAAGTCAGGCTCCGCTATGCCTATTTTATCACCTGCCGCGAGGTCATCAAGGATAAGACGACGGGAGAGATTATGGAGCTCCGCTGCACCTATGATCCAGCCACGCGCGGCGGGGATGCGCCGGACGGCCGCCGTGTCAAGGCGACTCTCCACTGGGTTTCGGCCGGCCATGCTGTCGACGCTGAAGTCCGCCTCTATGACACTCTTTTTTCGAAGCGGGATGCAGGAGAGGTCGAGGAGGGAGCTGACTGGAAGGCCAATTTGAACCCGAAGTCGCTTGAAATAATCCGGGGATGTAAGGTTGAGCCGAGTTTAGCCGTGGCGGCGCCGGGAAGCCGCTTCCAGTTCGAAAGGTTAGGCTATTTCTGTGCCGATTTGCGGGATTCAAGGCCGGGAGGGCTTGTCTTCAACCGCACCGTCACCCTGCGCGATCCCTGGGCCAAGCTCGTGAAGGCCGGCCTCCACAACGCCTAATTATTATAAACGCAATTACTCGCGACGGGCACCTCTCTCCCTCAACCTCCCCTTATTTATTATAATAAGCCGTTTGCTATTTAATAAGGGACCAGCGGTCGGCGGTTCTCCCGAGGGTTATGACAGCGTGCTTGCCTTCCTCGACGGTGACCTTCGTCTCGATGGGCTCAGGCGCAACGAACACACGCAATGTGTAATTTCCCGGCTTGAGCTCGACCGCTCGGCCCCCAACCGTTCCCCTGGCCACCTCCTTGCCGCTCTCGTCAAGCACGATAAACTCCACTTGAAGAGTCTGCTGGAGGGCCGAGAGAAGCTCGGTCGCGTTCTGCGCATCCAGGTAAATTCCTCCTGTGGAGCCGGCGATCGTCTGGAGCTCCGCCCGCGCTTCCTTCTCTTTGATGTCGAATCCGACGATATTGACCTTCATATCGAGGCCCGATTTCTTTAGGGCCTGGGCGATGGAATTGACATCGCCTCCGCAGCTTTCGATCCCGTCGGTGATGAGGATGACGATGCCGTTAGGGATCGCGGCGAAATCCTTTATCGCCTCGAGCACGCTCAAAACGAGCGGCGTTTTGCCCTTGAGCTGGGTTTTGTTGACCGTGTCGATGAGTCGCGCTTTATCGATCGGGCCGATGGGGATCAAGAGTTCTGTATCCGTGCAAGCCTTGGGGTCGTTTAAGCCGTATCTATGGCCGTAAACCCGCAGCCCGACGTTTAGCGTCTCGGGCAGCCCGTTAATGATCTGCGCCAGGACCTTCCGGGCGATCGTGATCTTGGCCTCTCCTGCGATTTGTCCCCACATCGAATTCGAGGCGTCAAAGATAAACTCGATACTTCTCGCCCCTTCAGGAACAGCCTCTTTTTCAAAAGCAACTTGGAGTTTGGTGGGTTCAGCTCGTTTCGGCATGTAGGCGGGCAAGTAGCCGCAGCAGAATTCCAAGATCATGGCGCCCAGAGCGGTCGTGTATATCGTCCCCACGCTTTCTTCGCTTTCCCTTCCTTCCCAGGTTCCGTCCTCGTTCTGGTTTTCGACGAGCATCCGGCAGGTCCAGTCCTTCCAAATGCGCCAGTCGTCGCCGCCGGCAATAAGCATGGCCCGGGCTCCATAGTACCAGTAGTAAAAAGGATAGCCGTCCCCCGGCTCTTCGAGGTTCCAGGTCGGCGCGTGATCCTGCATGTATCGGAGGGCTGGCCCGACAAAAGGGTCATCGGGATAGCCGCAGAGCTGGAGACTGAGCGCGCCCATGCCCGCCCGGGCGCAGGATTCTCCGCCGGGCGATTGGTAGCCGAAGGTGTGTTCTTCCTTGCTGTAAAGGGATCTCACATACGTTGCGGCGAACTCAAAGACGGAATCGGGCACTCTGAATCCCGTATTTTTGGCAGCGCGCAGAGTCAGAACTTGCCAGCCGGTTGCAGAAAGGTCGCTGGTGGTGCTCTCCGGGCTGTAGCGCCAGCCGCCATAAGAATCCTCATCCTTATTAATCGGTCCACCCAATGCTGCGGGCTTGCGCTCGGTGTTTTGAGAGTCGATAATGACCCGGAGGCCGTCCTCGGCCATCGGCTTGAGTTTTGCCTCTTTGAGCTCCGACTGAGCTTCGATGGCGGCAAGGGTGGCGATCGCATGAGAATACATCCCGTCTGAGGCATTTTTCCAGCCGGATTTTGGTCCCCCATCATAAAGCGACCCCTCGTCAAACTGCGACTGAAGATAGCCCAGGCCGGCCCGGATGTTTGGGGCGTAGTCCTGGCCGGTGCATTTTCCGCCGATAAGGGCCATGATGGCCAGCCCGGACTTTCCGACATGATCTTCGCCAAAATAACCTTCTTTTGTCTGCTCTGCGGCAAGGTAATCGAGCGCTTTCTTGATGGCCCGCGCGACCTCGGCTGGAGAGGCGGGCGGCGAAACCGGCTTTCCGGCGCGAAGAGTGTACGGCTCGTCCGCGTTCGTTCCTTCGGCGTCCACCCTGATCAAGAATTTTCCTGGCCGCTGCCTCATCCTGACGATTTTTTCTCCTTTGCCTTCTTCGTTCCCGTCCATTTTGATGATATATTCGTCTGCCCTTGAAGCATCATAGAGCATCAAGCTGAGGTCAATGTCAGCGATGCCGGAGACCTCGATGACCAGGATGTCCAGGCCTGGTGCCGGGATGGTCAGGGCATACCAATCCTCGTCATCGTCTGTATTAGCGAACCCCTTGATTTCCTTGTTTAGGGGGAGAGCGTTAGCCTGCTTGGCCTCATCGTTCGGCTCTGCCTCTGTCTGGGCCGGCAACTGACTGGATATTAAGAGGATCAACAGAAAAATTCCCGCTAACACAATTCCCGTCCGAAATCTCAGTTTGTGGCATTGAATCATCGCCGTTTCCTCCTGTTGTCTGTTCTCAAAATCGATCAGTCCAGACGTTCTATTTTTTTATGCCTTTTTCCCAGAGGGCCTCGCAGAGGCTTCCCATCGCCCAGTTGAGCGTTGCTTTGATAATGACATTCGTCCAGTTTGTTTCAATATCGAGAAACGCCTCGGCCACGTCGGAGGCCTTACTGCAGATCATATTCCAGATGCACTCGATGACGAGCTCGTCATGTTGCGGCCGGTTCCCCCGCAGGGGAGCCGTGATGGCAGCGCCCAGACACCTTCCGAGCGCTCCGTAGTACTCGAGCATTCCTTTCAATTGAAGGACAATCTCGACTTTCTCGGCATATTCAGTCATGGCCTGGCCAGCGCCTTTTTCTCCGACTCCGAGAAAATTCCCCGTCTCCGGGTTCAGACGCCACCAGGCGAACCGGGGCTTTCCGGCCACTGGGATTTCTTTTTCCGGCACGAGGATATCAAAGCCGCGGCCGATTTCCTGCTCGAGACGAGCCCGAGCGTCGGCCGATACCTGAACGCGTTTCCAGTTAGGATCATCGGGCCCCTGGATGAAAAGCCAGTTTATGCCCTGTGTCCTTGACTGCTTGAAAAGAACAGCGGTGTTTTCGACTCTTCCGCTCTCTCCCATCTCCTGGGCTTCGACCAGGGTGTCGAGGATTCCCTGCTCGACATGGACCGAGAAGGGATGAACGCTTGTTTTTCTGGCCGGGCTGATGTCGTTGGCGATGATATCGATGCTTTCTGTTGTTATGAGTTCCCCCAGGTCATTCTCTGTCAGGCTCGAGCGGCGTGCCAGGAGGTTTGGCGTGGACAGGAAGATTTCATTTCGATAAGGGCTGAGCTTGAGCCGTTTCAGAGCAACGCTTGAGAGTTTCGCTGACATGGGTTTTATCTTGGTCATTTCCAAGAATAACTCTTGAGGGTCCCAACGCCCGTAGTTTTCGACAAGGTTCAGATAGACTTCTCTGTTGAGAAGCACGTAGCTGGCTGTCCGCTCTTCGATAAATTCCGGTGACAGCTCGCAGACAAGCGGTAGGACCTCGGTTTCGTCTAGAATCTTTAAGGCCCGGTCCATCCGGTGCTTTTCTGTCAGCTTCCAGGCGCGAAAGTTTTTCGTCTGCCTGGCCGCTGGTCCGATAAGGTCAAAGACCTCTCTTTTGTGGATCTGAACGGGCCGGCCCGGTGAGCGGATCTCAAATTCCAGCCATTCGGCCGTAAGAAAGGCCTTTTCGTCTGACTTCGCCGCTTTTTCTTTTTCCTTCTCCTTAGCCTCTTTCTCCTCTTCTTTGCCAGCCAGGCCTCCAAACAGGTCGCCGATGCCCCCGGCCTTGCCTTTTTTCCGGCCGGGTTTCTGGCTGGGCTCATTGCTTATGTTACCCTGGGCCGTAACGTACGATTTTTCGGCCGCTTCTCCGTCAATTTCCAGCACGGCCTGCCACTCGGCCTGTTTGGCCACGGCGTCTTTAAGAAAGAGCAGGGGATTTTGAGCGGCCAAGAAGTCTCCGTCCGAAGGCCAGTTCAAAGGAAGATGCCGCACAACCATTCGCTGTCCCAGCGTTTTCGAAGGAATGAGCACGTGCTCGAGGACAGGCTTTTCCTTAAGCTCGCCGGCCTCAAACTGCTCGGCGATTATTCTGATCTTGATGCTATGGAAAAGGTCTTCTTCGAGGTCTTCGGGATTGAATGTCTCCTCGGGTTCGCCAAAAAATTGGCCAGGGTTAGCGCCGGGCGAAGCCGGGTCAAAGTCAACCCAGTCATCACCCTTTTCCCACTGGACCCACCAGTGGTCTCTCAAGTTTTCCGCCGCCTCGCTTTGTTTCTCTCCCTGTCTATTCATCGCCTTTTTGTTCAGAAGGGCGATGATGTCCGCGGCCATTTCTTTGTGCTCTGACTTAATCTGCCGAATTCTGTTCTCTTGTTCTGTCTGGGCCCTGGAAATCATCTCGACGAGGTTCTTTCGGTCAAGCCCGTGGTTCTGGACATAAAAAGCGAGCAGGTCATCCTGATTTCGAAGCGTTGACGGAGGAAGCGACGAAGTCCCGCTTCCCGGTTTTGATTCTGTTCTTTTCAGGATGGTCATGGCCTCATCTTCCGAAAGATGACGCCTGGCGAGCCTCGCCTCATGACCGGCCAGCCGCAGGAGCTCGCAGAGGAGGAGTGCCCGGTCAAGGCTGTTGCCCCTGCGGTCCATCAGGACACCCACCGGCCCGCGCAGACTTCCCTGGTAGGGGATAAGATTGGTCTCGTCGCGGACCCATTCGAAGAGCTTGATGGCATCGCTTCCGGCCTTCTGGGCGACGGCCTCAGGATCAAACGTCTCCCGCGGAATCCTCTGAACTGCGTCCTCTAAGGCGCCAAACGCATTTTCCATCCTCCTGACCGCAAGCTCGGCGTCGGCCGTGACGACTTCCCCATTCTGTCCGGTCGGCTTCTCCAATTCCCCGGGTTCTGGGGAGCTGGCGTTCTCGGAGGCAACCTCCTTTTCATTTATCTCGGCCGTATGAGCGGTGCTCTCCGCCTTTTTTCCCTTGGCGCAAGAAAGAGGGCCCGAAAAGAGCAGGATCAAAAGGAAGAGGATGAAGACAGCCGATGAAAATCGCTGATGTTTTTGTCTTCGATTAAAAGCCATTTTCTCTCTCCTTTTTCCGCAAATTGCTTTAGGACTTGATAACTCTACTTAAGTCAAAGTTCCTTTCGCTCTCATAGCCGCGGTAGTACAGAGTCTCGGGCGTTTCGTCGGTTTCATAAGCGAGCTCGAAGCGGACAAACGTCTGGGGAGGGACGATAAAGGGAGAGGGCGGCCGGTGGAAACGAGCCGATGTGGCCTCTTCGTCGAAATAAACATCCTCTCCGCCAGCCTTCAGGATGAACTGAGCCTCTGTCTGGATTTCAACGCCGCTTTTCACCAGTGCCCGGATTCCCAGGTCTAAAATGATATGGCCTTTTTCCCGGCGGGCACCGAAGAGCATAATTTCCATCGTCTTTCCGTCCTGGTGGATGGCCGTGGGCTTGGTCGAGGGAGAAGAGACGGGCGCCGCGGTCAGGGCCAGGGAGTAGACTCGATTCTGGACGCGCATCCCCAGGCTGAGCTCCTTTTCGGCTGCCGGGACGAGGAACGCGACCTCCTGGGTTTGATAAAAGTCAGGAGTGAACCGAATGTAGCCCTCCTCTGTCGTCGAGCCGCCCGAGCTGTAATAAAAATGCCCCTCTTTTGTCGCCACCCAGATGTATTCCTGGGGTTCCACCTGGACAATGTTTTTTTCTGCGCCGCTCGAAGAGAGGCTCTTTCCGGTGAGTTTGACCACAGCGTAGCGCCACCCTTCTGGCGCTTCCTCTTCGTTGTAGTCTGCCCGAAAGTCGATCGCCGTGGCCGTCAGCTCTAAGAAACTGTCCTTGAACTCGCCGAGCGCCCTGGACTTGGCCGCTCTGGCGCCGGCGGCGAGCTTGAGATCGCCCTTTAGGGGGATCAGGATATGGCCGTAAGAATAGTCGAAAAACTGAAAGGCGATGTTCCGGGAGTTTTCCGGGACGATGTAGACAAACTTCACCCTTTTCATGTCCCCCTGCTTGAGGAGAGAGAATTCTTTCTTGAGCCCTATGCCTCCCGGGACCGATTCTGTCAGCTTGTCAAGCGGATAAGTCTCGCCCTCGGCCAGGATGTAGGCGTGGTCGAAGAAATTAGGAACAAGATAGGCCACATCGGCATCGACGTATTCTTCTTTTTCTTCCTTTTTCTTGCCTTCCAGAAGCCTTCCCACGCCCATCGTCCGGTCCTGCTTGCCCTCAAGCTTGCTTTTCTCGATCTTTTGCTTGGGATGGATGTTTGTCCATTCGGTCTCAAGGACAAAGAAGGCTTTTCCGGTCGGCGCGGTCTGGGAG
>CAZKBY010000095.1:0-9882 GCA_964550915.1 uncultured Eubacteriales bacterium
GCCAGATATGCTTCGAGGGGCCGGAAGAGACACTGAGGTTGACGTCGAACACCCAGCCGGCGCTCCTTACGGTCAGCACGATTGCCCATAAACTCCTGGAACGGCCGCCAGACATGGCGGCCGGTCACAGCCTGGGCGAGTATTCTGCTCTCGTGGCAGCCGGCGCGCTTCGGTTTGAAGACGCCCTCCACCTGGTTCATAAACGCGGCCGCTACATGCAGGAGGCTGTTCCGATGGGGGAGGGAGCCATGGCCGCGCTCCTCGGCGCTTCCTTTGACGAAGTCCAGGAAGCCATTGGTCAGGCCAAAAGAGGAGTTGTCGAAATCGCCAACTGGAACAGTCAGGAACAGATTGTCATCGCGGGACACAGAGAGGCGGTGGAAGAGACGATCAGCCTCGTCAAAGCCGTCAGGTTTGTCATGCTGCCCGTGAGTGCGCCTTTTCATACTTCACTGATGAAAAGGGCTGAGGAGAGGCTGGCCGCAGACCTGGATGCCGTGGAATTCAGGGACCTTGAATTTCCGATCATCGCCAACGTCACGGCGGCCGTCATCCGTCAGGCTGAAGAAGCTCGGGAGTCTCTCAAGCGGCAGGTCAGCCGGCCCGTTCTCTGGTATGATTCCATGGTCAGGCTCGGCCAGGAAGGGGTGAGCGCAGCTATCGAAGTGGGGCCGGGAAAGGTTCTGACCGGATTAATGAAACGGATAAGCCGCGGCTGGCCTCAGTCTTTAACTTTGGCCAACGTCGAGGATTGGGAATCCCTGATGAGATGCCGGGAGACTCTGTCAGGCCCGGCTTGAAACGACAGCCCGGCCGAACCTCCAGGAGTATTCCGCGGCCGAAACGAGAGCAATGACGATGACGAGCCAGAGGCCGACCCGGGAGAGAAAGTAAAACTGACCCAATGTTTTCTCCCCCAAGAGCAACATATAAATCGTGAATGTCTCCAGAATCATCTTGATCTTGCCGAGGACAGAGGCCGGGATCGTGATTCCCTTGGAGGAAGCCATGGCCCGGAAGCCGCTCACAGCCATCTCCCTGCCGATGATGATCACTGCCATCCAGGCAGGAACGCTTCCCATCTCGACAAGGCAGATGATGGCCGAGGCAATCAGCAACTTGTCGGCCGTCGGGTCGAGAAGCTGACCCAGAACAGTCGTCTGTCTTTTTCTCCTGGCCCAGAATCCGTCCAACATATCAGTCAGGGTGGCCAGAAAGAAGAGGGCAAAGGAAACCATCTCCTTTCCCCGGAAACTGGAGAGGAGCACGATCACGAGGATGGGGATGGCAATGATTCGGAGGGAGGTCAGGACAAGGGGTACATTCATTTTTTTCGAGATATACTATACGCCACTTGAGTTGTCAATTTGAAAAATCAGCAAGCTCCGGGTATAGTTGAGGAGACGATGGCCAAGGACAGTTTGACGACGCCGATGATGGAGCAGTACCAGCGCATCAAGAAGCGCCACCCTGACGCTTTGCTTTTTTTCCGTCTGGGCGATTTTTATGAGATGTTCTACGAAGACGCGCAGATGGCCTCGCCGATCCTGGAGATCGCCCTGACGTCACGCCAGAAAGTGCCGATGTGTGGAGTGCCCTACCACGCCGTGAATGCCTACCTGGCCAAACTTCTCAAAATGGGGATCAAAGTGGCCATCTGCGAGCAGGTGGAAGACCCGAAATCGGCCAGGGGGGTCGTCAAACGCGAAGTCGTCAAGGTCCTAACTCCGGGGACGGCCGTCGAGGTTGAGCTTGAGAACGCCAAGGAAAACGTCTTCATCGCCGGCATTTGCCTGGACAAAGACGGTTGGGGGCTTGCCCTCATCGACCTTGCTTCAGGAGAGATGAGGGCTACAGAAGGAGAGGCCGGCGATAGAAAAATGCTGGCCGATGAACTCTTCCGTGTTGCTCCCAAGGAGGTTGTCTTTGCTGAGGGTCAGGAAGACGAAATCGATTCCATCGCCGCGGGCAACAACATGTCTGTTTTTCTCAAGAGCCCTGTCGACGCCTGGACGTTTGACTGGGCTCAAGCAGAAACCGAGCTTAAGAATCATTTTAAGGTGCCGTCGCTGGCTGGCTACGGCCTGGAGAACAAGACCAGAGCCGTTCAAGCAGCAGGAGCTCTCCTCCACTATCTCAAAAAAATCAGAAGAGACTCTCTGGCCCTCATCTGGCGCCTTTCCTATTTTCACTCCAGCCAGAGGATGGTGCTTGACGCAACGACCATCAAGAACCTGGAGTTGGTCAAAAACCTTAGGGACGGACGGGTCAAGGATTCTCTTTTGGGGACAATCGACTTCACTGTGACATCGATGGGAGGAAGGCTGCTCAAATCCTGGCTCCTTCAACCACTCCTTGACCCGGCAGCTATCGAGGAGAGGCTCGAGGCCGTCGAAGAATGGCTTCAAAAGACCGTCGAGGGGCAAGAGCTTCGAGAGAACCTCAAGGATATCCATGACCTGGAGAGGCTGACCGGCAAAATTTCTCTGGCTGCGGCTCATCCCCGTGACTTCATTTCGCTCAAGAGGTCGCTCCTGCCGCTGCCAAGAATAAAAGAGCTGCTGGCCTCGCTTGTCTCCAGAATGAACTCTGATATCCTTGCTCATTGGGATGATGGTCAGGATATTGTCGAGCTCATTGATCGGGCAATTATGGAGGAGCCCGCCTTCCTCCTGACTGAAGGCGGCATCATCAAGGATGGCTACGACCACAAGCTCGATGAGTTGAGGGCGATCAGCCGGTCCGGGAAGACCACCATCTCGCTTCTTGAGAAAAAGGAAAGGGAGAGGACGGGCATTTCTTCGCTCAAAGTCCGCTATAACAAAGTCTTTGGCTATTACATCGAGGTCACCAAGCCGAACATACCGCTCATCCCCCAGGATTACATAAGAAAACAGACTCTCCTAAGCTCGGAGAGATTTCTTACGCCCGAGCTTAAGGATTATGAGGAGAAAGTCCTGACGGCTGAAGAAAAAATCGCTGAGCTCGAATACCAACTTTTTAGTGAAGTCAGGGAGAAAATCAGCCGAGAGACAGAAAGGCTTCAGCGCATCGCGGCCGCCGTTTCGCGGCTTGATGTCCTGTCCTCCCTGGCTGAGCTGGCCGCACAAAGGAATTATCGGCGTCCCCTTGTCGATGGCGAGGAAAGGATTCTCATCCGGGAAGGAAGGCATCCTGTCATCGAGAGGTCGTCCGGCGAGCCGTTCATTCCCAACGACACCCTTCTTGACCGGGATGAAAACCAAATCGTCATCGTGACCGGGCCGAACATGGGCGGCAAATCGACCTACCTCCGGCAGGTGGCACTCATCTGTATCCTGGCCCAGATGGGCTCCTTCGTCCCAGCCGCCGAGGCAAAGATCGGAGTTGTCGACCGAATCTTTACCCGGATCGGAGCGATGGATTTCTTGAATGTCGGCCAGTCAACCTTCATGGTCGAGATGTTAGAGACGGCCAACATCCTGAATAACGCCAGCCCCCGCAGCCTCATTCTTCTTGATGAGATCGGCCGGGGGACGAGCACGTTCGACGGCCTGAGCATCGCCTGGGCAGTGGCCGAATATCTCCACGAGAAGGAGGATTGCCGGCCAAAAACGCTTTTTGCCACTCACTATCATGAGCTGACAGACTTGGCCCTGACGATGAAGCGGATAAAAAACTTCCACGTCTCAGTCAAAGAATGGAAAGACGACATCATCTTCCTGAGGAAGATCGTCCCCGGTCCCTCTGATCAGAGCTACGGCATTCATGTCGCCAAGCTGGCCGGCGTCCCCCGCTCGGTCATCGAAAGAGCCAAGGAGGTACTTTTAAACCTCGAAAAGCTCGAACTCGACGAGACCGGCTTGCCCCGACTCGCTTATCCTTCTAGGCGCAAAAGAGATAAGGCTCAGCTCCTCCTTTTCAAGGAGGAGAGGGAGCAGGAAAAGCTCAGAGAAATCACCGAGGAACTCAACTCTTGCGATCTATCTCGCCTGACTCCCCTTGAGGCCCTCAATTTCCTGAATGAACTCAAGGAGAAGCTCAGAGAAACGGGCGGGAAATAATTAAAACTCTCGGAGGGAGGACTCTCTAGTAGGAGTCTGATTCGTCCTCGACGTCGAGCTCTTCCTCTTCTTCCTCCTCGTAGTCTTCCTCAAAGGAGCGCTCTTCCTCCTCGTAGGGAGCTTCGCCGGTCTCCTCTTTGCGCTGCTCTAAGGCCAGATCGAATTCCTCTCTGTCCTCGTAGCGGCGAAGGTAATTGGCCGCCGAGTCGCTGTAGCAGAGCTCAAGATAGTCGTCCTCGATAATACAAAAAATGGACATGCTGTGGCCGGTCTGAAGATTGCCGACTGTTTCCACTACTTCCGCCTTTTTCTTGATGGCATCCAAGGTCAGCCAGCTCATGATTTCGATTTCTTCCATGTCCTGCTCCGAAGAAATTAAAAGCAGTTTTTTTGAAATTGTCAAGAGAAATATTTTCTCGTTTTTCTTCCCTTCGCTGGGGCTTTTTTGGCATACTTATAGGCAGGAGCACGAGAAAATGAGATGGGATAAATTCACCGTTATGTCGCAGGAAGCCCTGCAGTTGGCCCAGAGGAAGGCCGAAGAGCTGGGCCACCAGGAGGTAAGACCTGAACACCTCCTGTGGGCCTTCCTTGGTCAGGAGGAAAATGTCGTCCCGGCTTTACTGGCCAAGTTAGGAGTGAACGTGGAGAGAATCCGGAAGGATCTCGAGGAAGCTCTGGCCAGGATTCCCAAGGTGGAGGGCGGAGAAGTCTACCTTTCGTCCGGCTTGCGCCAGGTGATGAATGAAGCGCAGAAGGAAGCGGACAAATTGAAAGATGAGTACATTTCCACCGAGCATCTCCTTCTGGCCATGCTTAAAGACAAGTCGGGCCAGGCTGGTCGCATCCTCGAAGCAAACGGCGCGAGCGAAGAATCTGCCATGAAGGCTTTGGCCTCGATCCGGGGAACCCAGCGGGTTACCGACCCCCAGCCTGAAGGTAAGTACCAGGCTCTCGAGAGGTACGCGCGGGAACTCACCGGCCTGGCTCGCCAGGGCAAGCTGGATCCGGTCATCGGCCGCGAGGAAGAAATTCGGCGGGTCATCCAGGTTCTGTCGCGCCGTACCAAAAACAATCCCGTGCTCATCGGCGAGGCAGGCGTGGGGAAGACCGCCATCGTCGAAGGGCTGGCTCAGCGGATTGCCAACGGCGACGTGCCGCAGTCTTTGAAGAACAAGCGGCTCATTGCTCTCGACATCGGTGCCCTGGTTGCCGGCACAAAGTACAGGGGTGAATTCGAGGACAGGCTCAAGGCGATCCTCAAGGAAATCAGGGAGGCGGGCGGCGAGATCGTTCTGTTCATCGACGAGCTCCATACGATTATAGGCGCCGGAGCCGCTGAAGGAGCGGTGGATGCCTCGAACATGCTCAAGCCGGCCCTGGCCAGGGGAGAACTCCGCTGCGTCGGAGCAACGACCCTTAACGAATATAAAAAATATATCGAGAAGGACGCGGCCCTGGAGCGGCGGTTCCAACCGGTTTTCGTGGATGAGCCGTCGGTCGAGGAGACGATTTCCATCCTGCGCGGCCTGAAGGAGAAATACGAGCTTCACCATGGGGTCAAGATCAAGGATTCGGCCCTGGTGGCTGCGGCAACTCTTTCCAACCGCTACATTTCCGGCCGCTACTTGCCCGACAAGGCCATCGACCTCGTCGATGAAGCCGCCTCCCGAATCAGGATCGAAATCGATAGCATGCCGGAGGAAATCGACGAGTTAGAGCGCCGCATCCTCCAGCTTGAAATCGAGCGTCAGGCTCTCAAAAAAGAAAAGGACGCCGCTTCCCAAGAGCGGCTGGATAAACTAAACGAGGAGCTGGCCGAGCTGCGGGAGAGAAGCACGTTCTTGAAAGCTCGCTGGAAGAAGGAGAAAGACCTGATCGAAGCCATGGGCAAGCTCAAGGAACAGCAGGACAGGCTGAAAATCGAGGAACAGAACGCCGAGCGACGCGGCGACCTGGAAAAGGCGGCGGAGATTCGTTACGGCAAACTCATTGAAATCTCCAAAGAAATGGACAAGATATCGAAAGAGCTGTCAGAGGTCCAGGCAAAGGGGAAAATGCTAAAGGAAGAGGTAGACGAAGAGGACGTGGCCGAGGTCGTTTCGCGCTGGACGGGCATCCCCATCTCGAAGATGCTCGAAGGGGATGTCGAACGGTTGATCCGGATGGAAGATAACCTGAGGAAGAGAGTCGTCGGCCAGGACGATGCTCTGAGGATCGTCTCTGACACGATCAGGAGGGCGCGCGCCGGAATCCAGGATGCGGCCCGGCCTTTGGGTTCGTTCATCTTCCTCGGCCCGACCGGCGTCGGGAAGACCGAGCTGGCCAGAGCCCTGGCCGAGTTTCTTTTTGACGACGAACGGGCTATGGTCAGGCTTGATATGTCAGAGTACATGGAGAAGCATACCGTCTCCCGCCTCATCGGCGCCCCCCCCGGCTACGTCGGTTATGAGGAGGGAGGCCAGTTGACTGAAGCGATCAAGCGTCGGCCTTACTCAATTGTCCTTCTTGATGAAATCGAAAAGGCTCATCCCGATGTCTTCAACATCCTCCTCCAGATTCTGGATGACGGCCGGCTGACCGACGGAAAGGGAAGGACGGTGGATTTCCGAAATACGATCATCATCATGACCTCAAACCTGGGCAGCGGTGAGATCAAAGAATTCAGCCAGGACTATGAGATGATGGAGCACGAGGTCAAGAAAATCTTGGAGACTTCATTCCGTCCGGAATTCCTCAACCGGATTGACGAAGTCGTTATATTCAGAGCCCTGGACAGAGGATCTTTGCTGAAGATTGTTGACATCCAGATCGAACAATTGCGGCACAAACTCGAGGAAAGAAAAATCAGGATCGAAGTCAGCCAGAAAGCCAAGGAGCTTCTGGCCGAGAGAGGTTATGACCCGGTTTACGGCGCCCGGCCGCTCAGACGGACGATTCAGCAGGATATTCAAAATCCTCTGGCTCTTCAAATTCTTGAAGGAGTCTTCAGAGAGGGCCAGACGATTCAGGTCGGGGTCGATAAAAGCCGGAATTTTGTTTTTAAAAAAGAGCCGGCCCCGGCATCATGAACCCGAGGCGATCGAGCGGAGGCCGGGAGCTAAAAGCTAGCCCCTGAAAAGGAGAAAAGAATGAAAGAGGAAGTCAAAAAAGCCATCGAGGAAGTCAGGGTTCACCTTCAGGCAGACGGAGGCGATGTCGAGCTTGTCGAGGTGACCGAGGACGGGGTCGTCAAAGTCAGGCTTCTTGGAGCCTGCGAAGGATGTCCGATGAGGGAGATGACTCTGACCAGGGGAATCAGCCAGTTCATCAAAAGGAAGGTACCGGCAATCAAAGATGTTCAGGCTGTCCCCTGACGGCGTTTTGATTGACAAGTCTTCGGGTGGTATAGTAATCATATAGAAATTGTAAGGAGGTTCGAATGATCAAGAAACATACGGTCTTTACCGTTCTTGCGCTTTTCTTCGGCTTAGGCTCCCTTGCCCTGGCCAACGGCTTGAACCTCAACAGCCTGGGCAGCCGGGCCCTGTCCATGGGCGGTGCTTTTGTCGGGCTGGCCGACGATTACAGCGCCATCTTCTGGAACCCCGCCGGGATGACGCATTTTTCGACCAGGTATTTCGGCTTTTACGGGACAGACGTGATTCCCTCCGGGAGCTACAAGTTAGAGGTCCCGACCGAGTTAGGGCTTGTGACGCTGGTCGATGCCAGGACGGAGACGAAGCATTATCTTTCCGGCCTGGCCGCTTATTATCATCCGATCAATGAATACTTAGTTGCGGGAATCGGGGTTTATGTTCCGTCTGGACTGGGAACGGCCTGGGACGGCGACGATTTCACGGCCGTTTCGGACAATGCTGCCTACTTGTGGGAATCCCGGATCGGCCTGGTGACGATCGCTCCGGCCATGGCCTACAAAGTCAACGATATGATTTCTGTCGGCGCCACTCTGAACATCAATTACGGGATGTTTTCTCTCAAAACGCATGCCGGTACGGCTGAACCTCCCCAGGTTCCTTATGAACTCGACCTCGGTCAGTACGAAGATAACTTGAAAGGCTGGGGATTTGGTGCCACCCTGGGAGTCCAGGTCAAGGCCAACGAGATGCTCAGCTTTGGCGCGACCATCCGGACGCCGAGTAAAATCAGCTTCAGCGGAGAGTCGTCCATTTCTAACCTCGATCTCCTGGGCTTCAAGGAAAAATCCGATTCTGAACGGGACGTCACCTGGCCCTGGTGGGTGGCTGCGGGAGTGGCTTATCGGCCGATGGAAGGCCTGATCCTGACGGGCGATCTTCAGTGGACGCAGTGGAGCTCGATCAACGAAATAGAAACGAAATACATTGACCCGTTCTGGAACCTGTTCATGACTGCTTCGGAGCGCGACGTCCAGCCGATGAAATGGAAGGATACCCTGCAAGTTCGCTTCGGAGCCGAATACATGCTCCGGGAGAACCTGGCCCTTCGGGGAGGCTATTACTACGATCCGACGCCGGCGCCCAACAAAACTCTGAATGTCTTGCTCCCCAGCTATACTTTTAACGTCCTTACTCTGGGGCTGGGATATAACTTGAACGGCCTGGCGATCGACTTTGGGTTCGAGCTTCTCTTGGGCAAGCAGCGCGAGGTCGATTATGCCAAGGTCATTTATGATCCAGCTTACGAATCGGCGCAGCCGGGGACTTATAAGATGAAAATCTTCGTCCCCAATATTTCCATTAGCTACAAGTTCTGAGCCGTTCGAGAAGAAAGGTTTATGGGCGTCAGGAAAGCCATCATCCCCGCAGCCGGTTTCGGCACGCGTTTTCTCCCGGCCAGCAAAGCTATCCCTAAAGAGATGATCCCTGTCATTGACAAACCCTTGATCCAGTACACGGCCGAGGAGGCGGCGTCGTCGGGAATCAGCGAAATCGCCGTGATCACGAGCCGGGGGAAAGCGGCGCTCGAGGATCATTTCGATAGGAGCCCCGAGCTCGAGGCGTTTCTCCAGGACAAGGGAAAGACAGGTCTGCTCGATGATGTCAGGAAGCTCTCGAACTTAGCGGCCTTCACCTTCATCCGGCAGCCTGAAATGCTCGGCCTCGGTCATGCCATCCTGATGGGGGAGAAGTTCGCTGCCGGTGAGCCTGTGGCTGCGCTGACGCCTGATGACATCTACGATTGCTCTGTTCCCTGCCTCAAGCAGCTTATCGATGTATTCATGGAAAAGAAGGCGACAGTGATCGTCTTGGGCCGGGTGGACAAAGAAGGGACGAAAAAATACGGTATCGTCAAGGTCAAACGCCAGCTTTCCGACAGGCTCTTCGAGATCGCTGACATGGCCGAAAAACCAGGGCCGGAGCGGGCCTTTTCAGATTTGGGAATACTGGGACGCTATGTCTTCACGCCAGAGATCTTCGACGCGATCAAGCGGACGGTCGTCGATTCAAGGGGCGAGATCCAGATCACCGACGCCATCAAAGTCCTGCTCGCCGACCAGCCAGTCTACGGCCATCTTTTCGAGGGAAAGCGCTACGATTGCGGGAATAAGTTAGGATTCTTAGAAGGGACAATCGCGCTGGCCCTGAAGCACCCCGAATTCAGCCGCCAGCTAACGGACTTGATCAACAAGTTGCTGTCATAATCATCTTTTTTAACAAAGTCATGGTCTTTCGCCAAGTACGGATATGCAAGATAAAGATGGTCCATTTTGTGTCCAAAAATCCTTCCGAATCTTCCGCTATTTTCCTATATCTTCCTATATAAAAAGACCGCCTATCTTATTGATTTTGTGGATAATAAAGGAAATGGCGAGGGACGGAATCGAACCGCCGACGCAGGGATTTTCAGTCCCTCGCTC
>CAZKBY010000096.1:0-9855 GCA_964550915.1 uncultured Eubacteriales bacterium
GATCTGGAGTCTGGCCCTGAGCATCTTGACAAAATCCGCTTCGTCATCGATGATTAAAATCCTCTTCCTGTCCATCTGTCCTTTCACTCTCCTATTATCGATTCGATGATGTAGGCAAGGTCCTCGGGCTCGATGGGCTTGGCGATGAAACCTTGAGCACCAAGGTCCTTGGCCTTTTCCTCCAGCTTTTTTGCAGAAAGGAGGCTGGACATAATGAAGACCGGGATGTGCTGAGTATCCGGCGATTTTCTCAAGCTGACCATGGCGTTCTCGCCGCCTCCCGCCGGGAGGACGAGGTTCAGAAGGATCAAGTCCGGCTTTTTCTGGAAAGCATGCTGCAAGCCACTTACTCCATCGAGGGCAAGGCTCACTTCGTAGCCCCGGCTGCCAAGAAGCGCTGTCATCGACCGGCCAAAAGCCGTGTCGTCGTCTACGATCAGGATGGACTTTGGCTTACCCGGCTTGGGTGCCGGCTTCTTAAATCTTTCTTCCTCGGGGCTTGGCATCTTGAGTGGCGGGATTTTGAGTCCTGCAAGAGTCTCTTTGAGCAGTTCCTCTATCCTCTTTTTTTCCTTATCAGCCGCTTTGGGCTTTTCCTCCTTCGGCCCGACGCCTTGTTTCTCCTTTAATTCTTTTTCAATTTTAAGAATCTCAGCTTCGACTGTGTGAGGCGTTTTGGCCCTGGGTTTGGCCTTCGTTGGCTCCTCCAGAGGAACGTATCTTTCGATCGTCCTGAATAGCTCCCTTGGGTTATAAGGCTTCTTGATGTAGGCGGCGATCCCTTCCTGGGAGCAAGCTTTGATGAAGTCGGGCGATCCCACGGCTGAGAGAGCGATGATGGGGATGCTCTGAGTTTCCGGGTCCTGCTTGAGGTTGATGGTCGCATCAAGGCCGTGCATATCAGGCAGGATCATGTCCATCACGATGAGATGAGGCTTCTCTTTCTTGGCGAGTTCAAGGCCTTCTCTGGCCTTGCTTACAGACATGACCTGATATCCCCGGGCTTCCAGACGGAGTTTGATCAGCCTGTTCTGATCAGGCTCATCCTCGATAACCAGAATCTTAGGCATCCTTGTTTCCCGTCAATCGCTCAGCCATTTGCCCAATTCCACAGCCTCTTCGGGGTAGGAGAGAGTCCTCGTTTCCAGTTTGACTCTTTCTTTGAGAAACTCGTTGGCGGCGATGTATTGCCCGAGGTTTTCCCTCATTCTTTCCAGAACAAACGGGGCGTCCTTTTTTTTGGTGTCGGGAAGAATAAGATAGAAGCTTCCTTTGTTGTACAGGACCGAATCTCCGCTCCGGCGCAGAGACCTCTTTAGGAGGTCTTCTATCCCGGCTACGGCGGAGTCAGTTTTTTCCCGGGATTCTTGGCAGAACTCCTCCAGGTTGGTCAAAGAAAAGATGATCACAGAAAAATAGCCCTTCCTCCCCGCTGCCTCCCGGATCATCGAGGAGATGTATTCATTTAGTCGTTCTTGGAAGGTCAGCTTTGGAAGGCTGAAAGTCACCGTGGTGCCGCGGCCGGGCTCGCTTTCCGCCCAGATCCGGCCCTTGTGGAGCTCGACCAAGCCTTTGACGATAGAGAGACCCAGGCCCGTTCCTTTTTCCCCTGGGCCGTCTTTCCGGCCGAACTGGGTGAACTTATCGAAAATCTTGGGGAGATCAACCGGTCCGATCCCGATGCCAGAATCCCGGACCCAACAGATGACTTCCCCTTCTTTCTCCTCTGCGGCGATTTCAATGTGGCCCTGGGCGGTGAACTTGACGGCGTTGTCGATCAGGTTCGTGAAAATCTGGTTGAGCTTGTCTTCGTCGGCGTAAACACGAATTCCCGTTGGGGGGAGGTCAACTCTCAGGTCCAGGCCTTTGTCTTTCGCCTTTGGTTCAAAGGCCTGAGCGATCGTGGTGATAAGCCCGGCGAGGTCGATCTCCTCTTTCTTGAGATCGACCTTGCCGGCCTCCATCTTGGAGACATCAAGGAGGCTGTTGATGATCCTGGCCAGCCTTTCGATGTTGTTCCTGGCGATTTCCAGGATTTCGGTCTGTTCGTCGTTAATCTGTCCCGGAACTTTTTCCAGGATCAGGCTGATCGCTTCTTTGGTGATGGAAAGGGGAGTGCGCAGCTCATGGGAAACTGTGTTGATGAAATCATCTTTGAGCTTGTCCATGCGGATATGCCTTTCCACTTCAAGCTTGAGCTTCGCGGCCTGTTTGCGTTCGGTGATGTCCCGAATCGTCGCCAGAAAAGCCGGCTGATCCTGCCAGTAGATATCGACAACCTGCATCTCGCCCGTTTTTTTCTCTCCCCCGGCTCGGTGAATTTCTATTTCTCCGATTTTTCCCTGGTCAAGCTTGTAGCCGAAAGGCGTTCCCAGAAGATCTTTCTCGGGCTGGCCGAAGAGTCGAGCAGCGGCCGGGTTGGCGAAGATAACCCGCCCCTTCTGGTCGATGACAAGGATGGAATCTGCGGTCTCGCCGATGATGCTGAAAAAGCGGGCTTCGGCCGCGGCGAGCTGTTTGATCAGGTTGTCGATTCGGGGTTGAGCTGAAGCTCGGCCCGAAAAAAAAGGAAGGCAGCGTTTTTTCTTGAAGCTTGACAATCCGGGCCGGATAAAACTTGACATGGACAATCCGTCCACGACGTCTGCGCTTATTTTATAGAAGACAGCATCGCAAAGCAACTGAATCAGCCGTCTTCTTCCAAGGGCCAGAGGGCGAGTCCGGAGAGCTCGGGTTGGGGAAGACGTTTTAGCTTCGGTCCTTCCAGGGATAAAATGACGACTTCCGCGACAAAGATGCGACAACCCGGAAGGAGGTGGCCTCCCCAGGCCCGGCCCTGAC
This sequence comes from uncultured Eubacteriales bacterium, assembly GCA_964550915.1. Classification (GTDB taxonomy): domain Bacteria; phylum Acidobacteriota; class Aminicenantia; order Aminicenantales; family UBA8522; genus JARYMI01. The sequence continues at coordinate 2,842 of CAZKBY010000096.1, forward strand.
GGTCCGAAATCACCATGTGAGTGTGGACAAAAGGCTTTCCGTCCTTGAGGGAGATGTTTCCGGAAAGGTGGCAGATCTCAAGTTCGCCGCTAAATTCCTTGGTCTCATACCGGCTCTCTTCGGGGAGGAAGATGCCCAGGGCCGCGTTTTTGAGAGCGCCGATGCCCGAAATGTAGCCGAGGGCAATGTCTTCTTTCTGGGCGAGCTTCTGAAGCTCTTCCAGAAGATCGGCGTCGGGGCGAAGCCGGCGGATGATAATGTTTTTTGCTTTGATGGAATACACTGCCACCTCCTTTAAAGGCAAACGATCAGAGCAGAAACAGTCCTCGTCGAGAATTGTGCTGCTTAGATGAAAAGCGTGACATCTGCTTCCTGAGCCTGCTCGATGAAATAAGCCACCCCCACGCATCCGGCGACCTCGTCGATCATTTTTTCGCGGGGGATCTCCATCACTTCCATGGTCATCTGGCAGCCGACCAATTTGACGCCGAGGTCGAGGGCCGACTGCCTGAGCTCGACGAGGGAGGGAAGGCGCTTGGCCTTCATTATTTTGTGGAATATCCAGCGGCCGATGCCGCCGTAGCTCATCTTGCTGGGAGAGGCCTTGTCGATTCCTCCCCGCGTTGCCAGGCCCAGGATGCGGCCGAAAAAACTTCGGCCGGTGAACGTCTTCTTCTTGAGGGCCCGGAGCCCCCAGAAGGTGAAGAACATCACGACCTCCATCCCTGAGGCCGCCGCTCCGGTAGCGATGGAAAAAGCAGCGAAAAGCTTGTCCATGTCGCCGCTAAAGACAATCATGGTCAGTTTCTTCTTTTTCTCCTCAGGCATTTTTCGAACTCCTTAGGTGAGAAAAGTCTGCACGCCGGTTTCAAATTATACCAAACCTATAGAAAATATAGAATTAGTTTTTAGCCGCTGGCTTGTGCTGGGGAAGCCGCACCGTTTCCTCGCAGTACTTGACAATTTCTATAGATTCTATAAAAATAGTATACGTAGATACCCGGCAGGGGTATATGATTGAAAAAAATATGGAAATCCAGGAAATGAGGGAACAGAAAACACCCCATAGGGAGGAAATCGCCCGGCTGCGAAAAATTGAGGGTCAGGTCAGGGGCATCCTCAGGATGATCGAGGAGAGGCGCTACTGCGTCGATATCCTCACCCAGCTTGCCTCTGTCAAGGGAGCTCTCAGGCGCGTGGAAGAGAGAATCCTGGAACGCCACCTGCGGGGTTGCGTGAAGGATTCCTTCACCACGGGAAAGGCTGAGGACAGGCGCGAAAAAATCGATGAAATCATCGAGGTTCTGCGCAAGATACGCCGATAAGGTGAGGAGCAAAAAATGAAGAAAATTTCTTTTTTATGTCTGGCCGTTTTCTTGGCTTCTCCAGTTTTTGGCCAGGAAGAAACACTCAGCCTGGACAACCTGGTCAGTTTAGCTTTAGAGAGAAACCCTCGGGTGCAGGCCGCTCTCAAGCTCGCTCAGGCTCAGAGATTTCGTGTCGCTCCCGAAGGAGCGCTGCCAGATCCCGTTGTCGGGTTCAGCCTCAAGAACATCGGCCTCGACCGTTTTTCTGTCGGCGAGGAGATGATGAGCGGAGTCGGCGTTTCGTTTTCCCAGACGATTCCTTTTCCGGGAAAACTTCGCCTCAAGTCGGAAATGGCAGAAAAAAGGGCGCTTCAAGCGGAACAAACCATCAGGGCAACGAAGCTATCCTTAGTCCGTGAGATTAAAGAACTTTACGCGAAACTTTTTTATTATGACAAGTCAACCGAGCTTATCCTGAAGAAAAAATCTCTTTTAGACAACGCCCGCCAGATTGCCGAAACCCGGTATTCCGTCGGCCAGGGAATTCAGGCTGACGTTTTCAAGGCTCAAGTCGAAATCTCAAGCGCCGAAGAAATGCTCCTTACGATGAGCCAAATGGCCAAAGTGACAAGGATCAACATCAACACCTTGCTCGACTTTCCCGCAGAAAATCGTATCGGCGTTCCGCGGGAAATTCCTTTTTATAGGCTTGCTCTTGACCTTCCTCAGCTTGAGCAAGCGACGCGAGAGAATTCCCCGCTTCTTAAAGAAAAGGAACTCATGGTGGAGGAAGAAAGTCTGGCCGTCAAAATGGCCCAGAAAGAATTTTACCCCGATTTCATGATTCAAGGAGGAAAAGAGTTCAAGGGACCTTTCAAGGACATGTATGAAGTCATGGTCGGGGTCGAAATCCCTCTTTTTTACGGGAGAAAGCAGGCGAACCTGTTGGAAGAGGCCCGGCTCGAATTGAGCAGCGCCCAGAGCCATTACCGGGCGATGAAAAACGAGGCCTCCAGCATGGTGAACGAGGAATTCCTTATGGCTAAGACAGCCGAGGGCCTTATTTCCCTTTACCGGGAGAAAATCATTCCTCAGGCAAACCTGGCCCTGGAATCTTCCTTGGCCAATTATAAGGTCGGGAGAGAAGATTTCCTCTCTCTCCTCTCCGATATCAATACGCTGATTTTTTTTGAGATGGACTACATCAAGAACCTTTCTGGCCTCTGGCGAGCCGCGGCCAAAATCGAAGAGCTGACCTCCATTGAGCTGATTAAAGATGGCGGGGAGACGGAAAACGATAGGATAGAAGGAGAAAATAATGGCTAAAGCAATACGATTAACCCTCCTTGTTTTGCTTCTTGCTGTTTCCTTTGGTTATCAATTTAGCTGCAAAAAAGAAGACAAAAGCTCTGATCAAGCGGCAGGAAAAGCAGCTGCCAGAACAGAAACCGCAGGGGTGGCAGAGGAGCATGCTGCTCATATGCCTCAAGAAAAGAAGCCTGGAGAGCACCGTCCTGAGGGAAGCGTCGAGCAGCCCGCTCAAACGCCCCCTGAAAAGTCTGCGGATCAAAAGACGACCTACACCTGCCCGATGCATCCCGAGTACGTTTCCGACAAGCCAGGGAATTGCCCGATCTGCGGCATGACTCTTGTCCCTGTAAAAGAAGAAAAACACGAAGAAAAAGCGGGGATGCCCGCGGGGACGGTTAGGATCAGCCCGGAAATCCAGCAGAAAATCGGCGTCACCTTCGGGACGGTCGAATTCCGGCCGCTGGAGAAGAAAATCCGGGCGTCCGCGCACATCGCGTACGATGAATCCCGGATTAAAGACGTCAACACGAAATTCCACGGCTGGGTGGAAAGCCTGAATGCCGATTTTACCGGAAGGCTGGTGAAAAAAGGGGAGCCCCTTTTCTCCATCTACAGCCCCGAGCTTGTCTCTGCCCAGGAAGAATATCTTCTGGCGCTTAAGGCCAGAGACCTGGCCGCAAAACAAGCCAGTTTGGCGGCGAGTTCAGAAACCCTCGTCGACTCTTCCCGGAAAAGGCTCGCTTACTGGGATTTAACTGAGGAGCAGTTAAAAGAGCTGGAGAGATCCAGGCATGCCTTAAGAGCCGTGACTTTTTACGCTCCCTTCACGGGGTTCGTCATCCAGAAGGAGATCGTCCAGGGAAAATTCGTCATGGCAGGGGAAACCCTTTACCGGATTGCCGACATCTCCGTTGTCTGGCTTATGGCGGACCTCTATGAGCAGGATGTTCCTTCTGTTTCCGTGGGGCAGGAAGTCTCGATCGAGCTTCCCTTTTTTCCGGGCGAGAAACTAACAGGGAGAATTTCCTACCTTTATCCCTACCTGGAGAACATGACCAGGACGGTTAAGGCAAGAGTTGAGCTTTCCAACCGGGGTTTTCGCCTGAAACCCGAGATGTTCGGCAGCGCTGAAATCAGAATCCGGCTCGGCAGGAAGTTGTCGCTTCCGGAGAGTGCTGTCCTGGATTCAGGGACGAGGAAGATCGTCTTTGTCGATAGAGGAGATGGGTATTTGGAAGCGAGAGATGTTCATCTGGGGGCCACAGCAGACGGCTATTTTGAAGCTCTCCACGGAGTCAAGGACGGGGAAAGGGTTGTCACCTCGGCCAATTTCCTTGTCGATTCAGAGAGCAAGCTTAAGTCCGCCCTCCAGAAAACGCACCAGCACTGACAAGGGGAGGGACAATGATCGAAAAGATCATCGACTGGTCGGCCAGGAATCGTCTCTTCGTCTTTCTGGCCGTCGTTTTTGCCGTTCTTTATTCCCTGTGGTGCATCAAGAATATCCCGCTTGATGCCATCCCTGATCTTTCCGACACCCAGGTCATCGTTTTCTCCAGATGGGACCGGCCTCCGGATATCATCGAGGACCAGGTCACCTATCCCATCGTCAGCTCGCTCTTGGGCGCGCCCAGGGTCAAGGATATCAGGGCTTTTTCCGACTACGGTTTTTCTTATGTCTACATCATCTTTGAGGACGGAACGGACGTCTATTGGGCCAGGACAAGAGTCCTCGAGTACTTGAGCAAAGTCACCCCGCTCCTTCCCGAGGGCGTGAAGGTGGAAATGGGCCCTGACGCGACGGGCATCGGCTGGGTTTTCCAGTATGCTCTCGTCGATAAAAGCGGAAAGCATTCTCTCCAGGAGCTCAGGGCTTTCCAGGATTGGCACCTCCGCTACGCCCTCCAGTCGGTCAAGGGCGTCGCCGAGGTCGCTTCCATCGGCGGGTTTGAAAAGCAGTATCAGGTCATCGTCAAACCGGAAGCCCTGCTCAGTCTGAACATCCCTCTCTATGAAGTTGTCATGGCCGTCGGAAAGGCCAACTACGAAGTCGGAGCCCGGCTTCTTGAGATAGCGGGCACTGAGTTCATGGTAACAGGGCGTGGCTACATCCGCTCGGTTGAAGACCTTAAAGAGACCGTCATCATGACCGATTCTCACGGAGTGCCGGTCAGAATCAAGGACGTCGCCGAGGTCGTCGTCGGTCCGGAAATCCGCCGCGGGGTGGCCGAGCTTGACGGCGACGGAGAGGTCGTCGGCGGCATCATCGTCATGCGCTACGGCGAGAATGCCCTGAAAGTGATCGACCGGGTCAAGGAGAAGCTGAAAGAGGTCGAGCTGCCTGAGGGGACAGACGTCGTCGTCACTTATGACCGCTCAGACCTGATCAAGCGGTCGATCAACACCCTCAAGACAAAGCTAGCCGAGGAGATGCTGGTCGTTTCCCTGATCATCCTCCTTTTCCTCTGGCACGTTCGCTCCGCCCTCATTCCCATCGTCACTCTGCCCCTGGCCGTGCTCCTCTCCTTTATCCCCATGTATTACCTGAAGATCACTTCGAACATCATGTCCTTGGGAGGGATCGCCATCGCCATAGGAGCCATGGTGGATGCCTCGATCGTCCTCGTCGAAAACGCCCACAAGAGGCTCGAGGCCCACGACAGCTTGTCGCGAGCGGGCCGGTTCGACGTCCTTGTATCTTCCGCCAAGGAAGTGGGGAGGCCCATATTTTTTAGCCTTCTTGTTATCGCGGTTTCTTTTATCCCCATCTTCACTCTCGAGGCCTTCGAAGGAAGGCTCTTCAAGCCGCTGGCCTTCACCAAGAATTTCGCCATGGCTTTTGCCGCGGTCGTGGCCATCACCGTGGTGCCGGCGCTCATTGGCCTTCTCATCCGCGGCAGAATCCGGCCAGAAGAAAAACATCCTGTGAGCCGCTCGCTTTTCCGGCTCTACGGGCCAGTCCTCCGAGGCATCCTGAAAAAGCCTGTCGTGGCCATTGCCGCGGCCGTTGTCCTCGTTCTCTCGACGGTTCCCATCTACTTCAAGCTCGGCTCGGAATTCATGCCGCCCCTCAACGAGGGTTCTATCCTCTACATGCCGACAACACTCCCGGGGATTTCGGTGACCGAAGCCACGCGGCTTCTCCAGGTTCAGGACAAAATCTTGAAGAGCTTTCCGGAAGTGGAAAGGGTTTTTGGCAAGGCGGGGAGGGCGGTGACTTCGACCGACCCAGCTCCTTTTTCCATGATGGAAACGACCGTCATCCTCAAGCCCCAGGATGAATGGAGAAAAAAAGAGCGCTGGTATTCGAAAGACGCGCCCCGGTTTCTGCAAGGCTTCCTGAGGATTTTCTGGCCGGACCGCGTTTCCTGGGAAGAGCTCATCTACGGCGAGGGCGGCCTCGACGAAGCCCTCCGCCTCCCCGGTGTCGTCAACTCCTGGACCATGCCGATAAAAGGCAGGATTGACATGCTGACAACAGGGGTGAGGACTCCCCTGGGCGTGAAGATCTACGGCGATGACCTCAAGAAAATAGAGTCCATCGGGCAGGACATAGAGAGGCTGGTGACCGGAATCACCGGAACCAAAAGCGTCATTGCCGAGAGGACCGCCGGCGGATATTTCGTCGATTTCCGGCTGAAACGGGAGGAGATGGCCCGGTACGGGCTGTCGGTTGAGGACGTCCAGATGACCATCATGGCGGCTGTAGGCGGGGAGACCATCACCCAGACCATCGAAGGAAGGGAAAGATATCCGGTGAGCGTTCGCTATCCGAGAGAGTTAAGGGATGACGTGGATAAAATAGGCAAGGTTTATATCCCCACGCCGTCGGGAGCTCAAATCCCCCTTTCCCTGGTTGCCGACATCGAAGTAAAACTCGGCCCCGGAATGATCCGGGACGAGAACGGCCGCCTGGCCGGATATGTCTACGTGGATATGGCAGGAAGGGACATCGGAGGCTATGCCAGGGAAGTGAAGCAGGTGTTGAAGGAAAACCTGGAGTTGCCCGCAGGTTATGCTCTCGTCTTTTCCGGCCAGTACGAATACATGGAGCGGGTGAAGAAGCGCCTGGCTCTCGTCGTCCCGCTGACCCTATTTATCATCATCCTCCTTCTCTACGTCAACACGCGCTCTTTCACTAAGACTTTCATCGTCCTCCTGGCCGTGCCTTTTTCCCTTGTCGGAGCTGTCTGGTTGCTTTATCTTCTCGGTTACAACATGAGCATCGGCATCTGGGCGGGAATCATCGCGCTATTGGGGGTGGACGCTGAGACAGGCGTTATCATGCTCCTCTACCTGGATCTTGCTTATGAGGAAAGAAAGAAAAAGGGACAGATGACAACCCTCGCCGACTTGAAGAAAGCGATCATGGACGGCGCAGTGAAAAGGGTGAGGC
>CAZKBY010000097.1:0-9755 GCA_964550915.1 uncultured Eubacteriales bacterium
CTATAGTACAGGCTCTTATCAGAGCGAGAAAATACAATATTTAGGGTTAATAATATAGAAAGGTAGCACAGGTTGAAGATTTTGCTTGACAAAGAAATCCTGCCTTCATTATAATTTTTCCGCCTATTGTCAGCTCATGCATAAGCCTAAGAACCGCCGCGCTAAATATTTTGTAATCGCCTTCCTGGTTCTCTTCTTTTTTGGCGGAAAGCCAGTCGAGTTCGGTCAGGAAAACTCCTTTTTCCACGGGTTCCTCATCCGCAAACCAATTATCAGGATAGGCCTAGGAGTTAATATTGAGAACATTTTGATTCAGGCCTCTTCCGGGATGAAAATATACGAGGCGGGTTTGAGCTACAGGCTATTGGCCGAGGACGTGAAAGAGATCCGCGTGCGCGGCCGCCGCGAGAAGCTGACTGAAAAGTTTCTCCTCTTGGTCGGTCAGTCGGAGAAAAAGGAAGAGGCCGAAAGGTTGGCCCTCCAGTTGAGATCCAGAATTGACCAGAAGCTCTATGTCAGACCGGACAAAAGGAGCAGGGGTGAAGAGACCTACCAGGTCTTGGTTGGAGACTTTCTGACGCGCGGCGAGGCCCTTGGCTTCATCAAGAGGCTAAACGAAGCCGGCTTCAAGGAGGCCTGGATAGTGAGCGAGGAGGTGACGGAGGAAGAATCTCATCCCCTCTGGGTGCTCGTCAACGACGAGCTCAAGACTCTTCATAAGGACACGGTTATCTATTTTGTCCCTTCCGGTTCCCAGAGTTTTCTTTCCTACAATGACCGTCAGTACCGGGGGATTTTTGTCCTGAAGGCCAGCCCCAAGGGCCTTGTTCTGGTGAACATCCTGAACCTCGAGAATTACCTCAAAGGCGTCGTCCCTCGTGAGCTATCCCCTTACCACTACGGCGCCTTCGAGGCTCTTAAGGCCCAGGCTGTAGCGGCCAGGACTTACGCCATTAAAAACTTGGGCTTGAACGAGGATTTGGGCTTTGACCTCTGTGACGGTCCCCAGTGCCAGGTTTACGGGGGCCTGAGTGCAGAACATCCGCTTAGCACCCAAGCCGTCGAGGCAACCAGGGGAGAGGTGGCTGTTTACAAGGGAAATCTCATTAATGCGCTTTACACAAGCACATGCGGCGGCATGACGGAGGACAGCGACAAAGTTTTTGAGGGCCGATTTGTCCCTTATCTGGCAAGCACTGAGTGCACCTTGGAAAAACAGAAAGAATGGGTCTTGACAGGGCCGACACTGTTGCCCATCATGATGGGCAGCCGGTCCATCGAGCATGAGGTCGTTTCGCTTGTCGGCCTGGGCATCATCCCGCCGGAAATAAGCCCGTCATTCTACCGTGCTCCCGTCACTTTTGAGGAAGCGTTGCTCTGGACGAAGAACGCCCTGGATTTCATGGGAAAGAAAAAGGACGCCTTTCTTCCGAACAGGATGACGCTGAATTTCCCGAATCTGGCTGCTTTTCTTGTCGATGCCTTTCAGTGGGGAGAAAGGATCAAGAACCTGATGCTCAGGAGTGAGATCAACTTCATCCTTAAAGATTTTCCTCCCCTGAGAGAAGGAATTAGAGACAGTTTGGCCTACCTCATCCATTGTGGGATCTTCCCCCCGGACCGGCTGATGACGGATGAGTCAAGAATGGTGACCAGAGGCGAGCTGGCCTATGTCCTGTACCGGGTGGTCCGAAGCCACTTTGACCCCAGCCACAGGGGTGTGTTTCATAGCCTGAACGGTAACCAGATCGAGGTCGAGGAGAACGGTGGAACGAGGGCTCTGACTCTCTCCGGCAACGTCTTTTTGTTCCGCAGCCAGCATGGAGAGAGAAGCGCCGCTTCAGGGCTCACGCTTTTGGGAGGGGAAGAAATCACTTGGCTTGAGAGACAGGGTGAAATCAAAGTCTTCGAGGCTTCTTTCCCCGTCACCTCGAACGTCCTCGACCGCGGCTCAGTTTATCATAGCTGGCAGGTCCGGCTGTCTCGCCAAGAGCTGGAAAAAAGGATTCAAGAATATTATCCGATCGGCCGCCTAATCGACTTGACAGTCGAGCAAAGAGGTAAGTCGCGGCGCGTGACAAGATTGCAGATTGCTGGGACAGAAGGTCAGGTTGTTGTCAGCGGCTTGAAAATCCGTTGGGTTTTGGGGCTTAGGGATACGCTCTTTACTATCGACCGAGGGTATGATGAAAACGGGCAGGTTACCCACTTTATCTTTTCCGGAAGGGGGTGGGGGCATGGCGTGGGCATGTGCCAGGTTGGCGCCTTTCGGATGGCCCGGGCTGGAGCAGGCTACAAGGATATCCTCAAGAAATATTACACGGACATTAAGATCAGCAAATCCTACTGAAGGCGGCGATCGAGAGCAATCCTCTTGAGGATTGTTCTTGTGACGATTCAGTTAATAACGCCGTATTTCTTTCCGACTTTGGAGAAGGCCTCGATGGCTTTGTCTAAGTGCTCTTTCTCGTGGGCGGCCGAGAGCTGGACGCGGATTCTAGCCTGCCCTTTGGGAACGACGGGATAGTAAAACCCGATGACGTAGATTCCCTCGGCGAGCAGGTCGCGAGCCATGTCCTGGGAGAGCTTGGCATCGTTTTCGAACTTGCCGAGCATGATCGGGCAGATGGGGTGATCACTCGGCGGGATTTCAAACCCCACTCTGGCCATGTTCGTTCTGAAGTACTTGGTGTTGAATTCCAGCTTATCGCGGAGCTCGGTTGTCTCGGTTAGGAGGTCGAAAATGGCGATGGAGGTGGCGATGACGACAGGCGAAACGGTGTTGCTGAAGAGATAGGGCCTGGAGCGCTGACGGTAGAGGTCGATTATCTCTTTTCGGCCGGCGGCGAACCCGCCTGAAGAACCGCCCAGGGCTTTGCCGAGAGTCCCCGTGATGATGTCGATTCTCCCCGTGACGTTCCGGTACTCTGGCGTTCCCCGGCCGGTTTTGCCGACAAAACCGGTGGCGTGGGCGTCGTCGATCATCACCAAAGCATCGTATTTCTCAGCCAGAGGGACGATCTGGTGAAGCTTGGCGATGTCGCCGTCCATTGAGAACACGCCGTCGGTGGCGACCATTCGATAACGCTTGTTCTGTGTCTCCTTGAGTTTATCCTCCAGGTCGGCCATGTCGCCGTGCTTGTAAATAAACCGCTCCGCCTTGCAGAGACGGATGCCGTCGATGATCGAGGCATGGTTGAGCTGGTCGGTGATGATGGCGTCCTCGGCTGTGAGGAGCGGCTCGAAGATGCCGCCGTTGGCGTCAAAGCAGGCTGCGTACAAGATTGTATCTTCGGTCCCCAAGAATTGAGAGATTTTTTGTTCGAGGATCTTATGGATTTCTTGCGTGCCACAGATGAACCTGACTGAGCTCATTCCGTATCCCCATCGGTCGAGCGCCTTATGAGCGGCTTCGATGGCTTTGGGATGGCTGGACAGGCCTAAATAGTTGTTGGCGCAGAAGTTGAGAACTTTGCGGCCGCCCTTGACCTCTATCTCGGCCCCCTGAGGAGTCATGATGATTCTTTCTTCTTTGAAGAGGCCGGCTTCGCGGATGGATTGGAGTTCTTTTTGCAGATGGTCTTTTAGTTTTCCATACATACGTACCTCCTTTTTGGGAAGTACAACTATAGCTTCGGAAATCGTCTTTGTCAACCAGACTTTTTTCCGTCGGAACGAAATTGACAGGGTGGAGCGGGGCCGATATAATTCGGGCGATGGTCGGCCAGGGATTTTATTTCATCGAACCCTTCACCGAGGACTTTTTAAGAATTCTGAAGGCGGAGAGAGTCCTTTTTCAAGGGAGGACGAAATTCCAGCTCGTCCACTGTTTCAAGAGCCGGATTTTTGGGAAGATGCTCTTCCTGGACGGGAGAATCCAATCGGCTCAGGTGGATGAGGCCATCTTTCACGAGACGCTCGTCCATCCCGGACTCATCGTCCACCCTCGGCCAGAAAAAGTTCTTATCTTGGGCGGAGGAGAAGGAGCGACGCTGCGAGAAGTCCTCCGTCATGGCTGCATCAAAAGGGCGAGCATGGTCGATCTTGACAGGGAGCTCGTCGAGATCTGTCGCTCGTTTCTTCCCGAGTGGTCAAAGGGCTCTTTTTCTGATTCCAGGGCAAATATCATCTTTGGCGAGGCCCGCCAGTACATCAAAAAAACCAGACAAAAGTTTGATGTCATCATCTCAGACCTAACGGAACCCCTGCGCGGCAGCCCATCTGTTCTGCTCTTCACCAAGGAATTCTTCAGCCGCGTCCACGCCATTCTGGATGAGGAAGGAGTGTTTGTCCTTCAGGCGGGCAGTGCCGACCCCCATTACTTTCAATTTTTTGCTTCCTGTGTTAAGACGCTCGACGCTATCTTTCCAGTTGTCCGGCCCTACTGGACATTCATGTTTTCGTTCAGTCTGCCCTGGGGTTTTGTCCTGGCCTCGAAACGTGTAGACCCGCTGGCCTTGAGAGAGGAGGACATTGCCCGAAGGCTCTGCGAGCGGAGGGTCAGACGACTCAAGTTTTATCATCCTCGCCTCGTGCAAGCCCTTTTTTCGCTCCCGGACTACCTCGTCCGGGCCATAAAAAAAGGGCGTATCCTGGACGATAAAGCCCCGTTTATCTGGGAGGCCTGATGTCGAAGAGAATCTCTGCCAAGACAAAACCGGTTGAATTCAAAGAATTTCATACGCCTTCAAGCGGATATTTTTTCCGGGCCAGCCGCCGTCTTTTTTCCGGGACTTCGTCATACCAAAAGATCGATATCATCGACACCGACTCTTTCGGCCGGGTCCTTTTTTTAGACGGGCTGGTCCAGACAACGGAAAAAGACGAGTTTTTTTATCACGAAATGCTCGTCCATCCGGCGATGGTTTCCCACCCGGGGCCGGTGGCGGTTCTCATCATAGGAGGAGGGGATGGAGGAGCTCTCAAAGAAATCCTCCGTTACCCCGTAAGAAGTGCGATTATGGTCGAAATTGATGCTACGGTGGTTGAGGTGTGCGAAAAATACTTTCCCTGGCTCGCTGGAGCCCGCCGAGATAAGCGAGTGGAACTAAAAATCGCCGACGGAAACGCGTTTATCCGGCAATCAGAAAGGACCTTCGATGTCATCCTCGTCGATTCTTCTGACCCGGTGGGCCCATCGACAGTTCTCCATCAACGGCAATTTTTTCGGCGGCTGAGGGACCATCTCAAGCCGGGGGGAATCATCGCCGGCCAGGCAGGCTCGCCCCTCTATCATCTGACGAGTCTCCGGGAAAAGAGCGTTTTTTTACGCCAGATGTTCAAATTCTCTTTCTTCTACCTTGGCCCTGTGCCGACATATCCCGGTGGCATGTGGAGTTACTTTTTCGTCTCCGATAAGATTACTCCCTTGCGGGCCGCAAGGAGCAATATCCCATCTGGCCTTAGATACTATGATGCCGAGATCCACCGGGCCGCCTTTTCCCTTCCCGCCTTCCTGAAAAAAGAGCTGGCCTGAAGAAGCGCCTTTTTTCCGCTCGGGCGCTTTTTGTTTCAGGGGAAATCGCCTATAATAGAGCGTTCTTCAAGGAGAAAAAGGTGAAAGCCGGAGAGAAAGCCCTCAAGCTGATGATGGCGGCTGTTGGCGCAGCCGGTTTTCTGGCGATCCAGGCCGTCGGGTCATTTTCAGCCCAGAAATTTACCCTGAGGGATAATCTCGGAAGGACCGTCGAGGTCCCCTTGCGGGCGGAAAGGATCCTCTCCCTCCAGCCGGAGATTACCCGGATTATCGTCGCCCTGGGAGCCGGAGACAGGCTGGTCGGGCTCGACTATTTCCTCCGCCGGGACGATCATCTCTTCAGGACCATTTATCCTGAGCAGGCCAGTCTTCCTGTTGTCTCCAGACCAGACGATAGCGTCAACAAGGAAGCGATTGCCGCCCTCAGCCCTGACGTCATTTTCGCCTCCCCCTCTGAGTTTCTTGTCCCGGATTCAATCGAGCGAGCTCTCGGCATCCCTGTTGTTGCCCACTCATCTCAGGGGAGCTTCGACAGACTTCTTGAAGAGATCGAACTTGTCGGCAGAGTCACCGGCCTGGAAACGAGAGCCAAAGAGCTGGCGGATCATTTTCGGGAAAACATCGCGGCTATCGCTCGCGCGATGAGCTCCCTTCCCGCAGAGGAGAAACCAAAGGTCTATCTGGCTTTTTGGTCGTCTTTGTTAAGAACTCCGGTCTCTTACGAGCCTGTTAACGCGGCCGGGGGCGAGAATGTTGCAGCCGGTCTCTTGCCTTCTTTCACCGGCTCCCCCGGGACCGTGGTGACGATTGAACAGATCCTCAAATGGGACCCGGATATTATTCTTGTCCACGGGAATTTTCTCCCCCGCGAGCGGCAGGTCACCGTCGAGCAGGTTCTCGCCGACAAGCGCCTGAGCTCGGTCAAGGCAGTAAGAAACGGCCAGGTTTTTTATACCTTCGGCTATTGGTATTGGTGGGACCCGGCCGAGGTCGCGGTCGAGACTCTTTATCTCGCCAAAATCTTCCATCCAGGAAAATTCAGCGATATCGACCTTGAGGCGGCAGGAAACACGATTTTCGAGAAGTTTTATGGCCAGGCTGGCCTTTTTTCCAAGCTCTGTGAGGTTCTGGGTTTTCATGACTGGATCAAAAAGAAGTAAAAAGAAGCGCTTTCTTCATATCTTTCTCCTCGTTCTGCCTCTCTTGCTTTTTGTCATCTCTCTCGGCATCGGTTCCTACGCCGTCTCGCCGCGAGATCTCGTCGGCACATTTTTTTCGACAATTTCTCCGTCCTCCTATCCGGACATTCCCCGGGTTTACAGAGACGTTCTTTTCCGGATCAGGCTGCCCAGGCTGCTCCTGGCCATGGCTGTCGGAGCTGCTCTTTCTGTTGCCGGAGCGTCGCTCCAGGCCCTCTTCAAGAACCCGCTCGTCAACGAATACATCCTCGGCATCTCCTCAGGCGCTGCCTTTGGAGCCGCTCTCTCGCTCGTTTTCCTGGGGAGGTCTTTTCCTCCTCAGGCTGCGGCTTTTCTCTTCGCCATTCTGGCCGTCCTGGGCGTCCTTCTTGTTGCTGGCAGGGGAGAGTCTCCTTCCCTCATCTCGCTCCTTCTCACCGGTGTCATCGTGTCCGCATTTTTCTCAGCCCTTCTTTCGCTCGTTGAATTTTTCGCCAGCCCCTACGTTCTCCAGGCTCTTTTTTTCTGGCTGATGGGGAGTCTCTCACTGGCCGGATGGAAGGACCTGGCCATTTCTCTTCCTCTCATCGGCTTCGGTCTTGTCATTCTGCTTCTTTATCGCTGGCGGATGAACGTTCTCTCCCTGAGTGATGAAGAGGCGAGAGCTCTTGGGGTGAATGTCCGGCGGGGGAAGATAATCGTCGTCCTCCTGACGACGCTCATCACGGCTTCGGCCACGGCCGTGGTCGGCATCATTGGCTGGGTTGGGCTGATCGTGCCTCATCTGGTCAGGCTGATCGTCGGCGCTGATAACAGGATCGTCATCCCCGTTTCCGCCGCCGTGGGGGCCAGCTTTCTCCTTGTCGCCGACGACATCACCCGGGGACTCTCATCGCTCGAGATTCCCATCGGAATTTTTACTTCTATCATCGGAATTCCTCTCTTCCTCATGTTGTTAAGGAAGGCCAAGAAGGTCTGGCTATGAGCGTCCGAATAGATGGCTTGACGTTTGCTTACAGGAATTTCGTCCTCCAGGTTGACAAACTCGGCTTTGCAGGCGGCAGAATCACTTCGATCGTCGGGCCAAACGGTGCCGGCAAGACCACGCTGCTCAAGTGCATCGGCGCCGTTCTGCCCGTAAAAAAGGGAATGCTTTGTGTCGACGGCAAAGATATCGCCTTGCTTAAGAGCCACGAGCGGGCCAGGCTTATCAGCTACGTGCCGCAGGAGCACGGTTCAGCATTTAACTATTTCGTGCTCGATTTCGTCCTGATGGGCCGGGCAGCCTATGTGCCGCTTTTTTCCGTGCCTTCCAAGGAGGACGTTCTCGTTGCTGAGGAGGCGCTTGAGTTTGTCGGCCTGAGGAGTTTTGCTGAAAGGACTTATGCCGAGCTGAGCAGCGGCGAACGCCGTCTTGTCCTCATCGCCAGGGCGCTGGCGCAGCAATCAGACATTCTGCTCTTAGACGAGCCGACCACTTTCCTCGACCCCAAACACGAAAGGCAGGTTCTTGACCTCGTGCGAAAGCTGGCTGTCGATAGGGGAAAAACCATCCTGCTGACCCTCCACAACCTGGAGATGGCTTTACAGTACTCGGACGATATGGTCTTCATGAAAAGAGGAGGGGTGGTTGCCTGGGGAAAGGCAGGGGAGGTCTTCCAGGAGCCGCTTCTCGAGGATGTTTACGAGATGAAGATGAAAATCATCGACTGGAACGGCCGCAAGATCCTCCTCCGTTGAGAGCCTGCAAAGGACTAAGGACGTCGAAAACCGGATCTCTCCTTTTGCTGCTTACGAGCCCAAGTTCCCTATTGTCCCCGTTGTCGGCCGATGGTATCATTGAGGCTGTGGATATAAAAAAGATTATCAGTCTTATCAAGAAGACAGAATCTCCTCTGAAAAGGCAGCTTCTTGCCGTCGGCCTGATTTCGAAGTTGCTTGAGGAGAGAGGAAAAAGCATGCCGCTTGTCATCGGCGGGCTTGCTCTTTCTTATTACACCCGAGAGGTCTATTTTACTGCCGACATCGACCTTGCCTATTCTGACCGGGAAGCGCTGGACGGTGTCTTGAAGGAGATAGGCTTTGGGAAAAAAGGCAGGCATTGGGTGAATGAGGACTTAAACATAGCCGTTGAAGCCCGGGCCGGAGTCTTGTCGGGAGAAGAGTCTCCCGTCGAGGTCGTTGAACTGGAGCTCGGTCTTGAGTGCCGCATTATCGGGCTGGAAGATTTGATAGTCGACCGTCTGAATGCCTGCAAACACTGGAAGTCCAGGGTGGATTGTGAAATGGCGGAACTGCTGGTCACAAAGTATTGTAGCGATCTGGATTGGGGCTATCTCAAGAAAAGGGCCGAGCTGCCGGAGAACGACGTCTTTTCAGAGCTTGAGATATTGAGGAAAAAGGCTTGCCCATGACCAAGAGAACGAGAAAGTACCAAGAGGAATCTCCTCTTGCGTGTCTGGTCCTTTGGGACCAATTGGGATTCAAGAGGTACAGAAAGACTCGGGCAAGAGATGAGGAAGAGAGGAAAATCCTCATCGACCTCGCGCTGAAAAAAATTGCGGAAAAAGAAAAGTCCGACTTTATTCCTGTAGGATACAAGAGAAGACGGGTGAAAATTCAGCCTGCTTAGCGAGATTTACATTCCCCGATATCCAGCGTGCAGCCGCAAGGGTGAGGACATCTCCTATTTCATCTCTTTGTGTAGATTGCTGTCCAGATAGCGCAGCATAGCCTTATTCGCCAGCCTATCCAAACTGATGGTTTTTAACCGACGCATCCAGGCCGGGATGCGGTCAAAGTAAGTTTTTTTGCCGAGCATCACCTCCATGAGCATGAAGGTCTTCAAGCCAGGACTCTTGGGCCTTGGATCAACAAGCACGTTGATGCAGGCTGGCTTTCCAGAGCTGAGCGCCCGCTTCAAGGCGGGCTGGATCTCCTCGCCGCGTTCGACCAACTCACCGTACCCGCCCAGAGATTCCACCAGCCGTTCATAATGCACTATACCCAACTCGTGTCCGCTTTTTCCTCGCTGGCCGAAAAATTCCACGTGCATGTCACGGGTCATGCCCCACCCGCTGTCGTTGTGCACTACCACCACG
>CAZKBY010000098.1:0-9654 GCA_964550915.1 uncultured Eubacteriales bacterium
GCCTTGGCGATGGTCAAACACCTCCTCAACCCGAAAGAATTCTGGGGGGATTATGTCCTGCCCACAATCTCCCGGGATGACCCCCTGTTCAAGGAACAGCAGTACTGGCGGGGCACGATTTGGCCGCCGACCAACTATCTTGTCTATCAGGGATTAAAAGCGTACGGTTTTGACGCCGTGGCGGCTGAGTTCGCCCAGAAAAGCGCAACCCTGTTTCTTCGAAGCTGGGAGAATTTTCAGCTTTGCCCGGAGAATTTTGATTCCCGGACAGGAGAGGCGGGGGGCCAGCGCTTTCAGAGCTGGGGGCCGCTTTTCGCCCTTATCGGCCTTGAGGAATATCTCGATTTCACGCCCTGGGAAGGCTTCCGCTTTGGCATGCTGAAGCCGGAGAAGAAAGGAAAGCTCATTCGCTTGGCCATCCAGGGAAGGCATTACCAAGTCGAGGTTTCAAACTCCAAGATCAAGCTGATCGAGAATGAACGCGATATTTTAAAGGCCAAAGGGAGCGCAGTTTTCAGGCGTTTTCTCTATTCGGAGAACGAGATCTCATTTGAAATCAAGACCCTCAAAGAAAACGAGGTGGAAATAGATTTCCTTAAAAAAGGGAGATACCAATTCCTTCTGGACAACGAGATCAAGAAAGTTTTTGAAGGACGATCCCAGAAAGTCAAAATCCCCGAAGGCGAGCACGTTGTCTTAATTCAGCTCCTTGAAGTCTTGGAGTAGGCGCGTTTCAGCGTATCTCCGCGCAGACCTTGCCGGAGCGCTTCCAGTGCGAGGACTTCTTCGGGCGGAATATTCCCCAAATTGACGTTAGGCCCGAAGCGCAAGATCAAATCCTGTTGTTGGTTCTTGAGGGGCGCCTCCCAGATCAAGTCCTCCACAGCGACGCCGGAGGCCAGCACGCGATCGATCTCGTCCCCTTTTGTCTCTCCCTCTTGGTCAAAGATGCCAACTCCCTTGCCTGCCTCTCGGGCCTCAATGATGACCTTAAAGGCTCCCCAAGCGAGGTCCTCCCGGATGAGGTCGTGAATGAGATCAAGAGAGGGAGCCTCGGCAGGGTCTTTTTTGCCCACCTCGGTGACGACTTTGAAGCCCAAATCGAGAGCCCGTTCGATTGCCTCTTTCCGGGTGTCTTTACCTATGTCAATGGTTCCGTCAGAAACTTCGATTGCGCTAAAGCCCAGCTCTCTGGCCCTTTTAAGATAGGCATCTAGGCTTTTTTGCCAGATGGCCACTTCAAGAAAGGTCCCTCCCGGCATGACGTCAATGCCTGACCAGACGATCAGTTTGTTCTTCTGTTTGAGCAGACGGCGGTCATAGAACGCCGAGGTGCCGAAGGTCAGCTTGATGATGTCGATAAAATCGCCCGCCGTGTTGATCAAGTCCCGGAGAAGATGCTGCCCAAGGCCTTTATCTATGACCATGGTCAAGCCCGTCTTGCGCGGCTTTTTGCTTCTCCCAGGACAGGGAATTTCGAAGGCTCCATTCCATGCTTTGTTTACCATGTTCATCTCCTTTTTTAGATGAGCATCAATCTCCCAGCAAATTTCCCCAGCAGTTGCTCGGGTTGGAAACGACAGAGGCGACAAGGCGGGTCCGGGGCAGGCCGACCAGCTTTTCGACAGCTCTGAGCCTTGCTCCGGCTAAATCGGAATTGTCCAGCCCGGGCACTGGAAGCCTATCGTAAAGGACGACCGTCTTGGCTAACTTCTCGGAGATATTGTCGAACAACGCCTTGGCGGCTCGGGAGGAGTTTTCCATAGAGCTGAGAAAAAAAGAATCCCGGCCTTCTTCGATGCGCGGGATGAGGATCACGACTTCAGGATCGAACAGGACATCCTCTGAATACCGGTAGGAACTAAAGTCGATGGCGATTTTGTCTTGCCAGGGGGCCCGAGGAATGGCGGCGCTGGAGGGTAGTGCAGGGGGCAGGAAACTCGGGAAGTGATGCCTGAGGGTCTCCATCCTGACGTTGTCCACCAGAGACCCCATGAACCAGAGAATACTGCCTCTTTTAAAGGTGAAATGAACGGTCTCGGTCGAAAAAAGTTTTAACCCTTTTTGCAGCCCGCTGAGAAGGTAGACGGTTTTGCCGCTTCCCGCCCCACCGGCGATAACATACAGCCTGTTTTTTTCTGCTTGGATGAGGCCGCAGGCATGGAGGCTGTAAATCCGGTGGTTTTTCTCCAAAAGATAAAGCACAAAACGGTAGAGAAACCCCTGATTGCCCCAGAAGCTGTACCTGAGATCGGATCCTCGCCTGCTCAAGCTGATAAAGGGACCGCGAAAAAGCGCTCTTTCGCCGGAAACGCGGCAGGAAGATCTTACCCCGGGCATCTCATAGATGCTGATCTGGCCGTCCGGACGAGCAGGATAGGGAATGTTCTCCACATCTTTGAAATCTGTAAGCAGGGATTTCACTTCGAGCGGCAGGGGGAAGGAAAGAAGCAGGGATTCCCGGTTAGAGACAACTCCGATCTCAGCTTTCAAGATCCTCAGACCCTGGCGGTGGATTCTCTTCAGCATAACCATTTTCTCCGGGCATCCATCTTACCTCAACGGCAGCCCCTCGACAACTCATTTCACCGCCATTAGCAGCTGAAACACGGTCAATGACATAAGACCTCTTTCGCCCAGTTGATAAGTCTGGAGGAGGCAGTTAGGCAGGGTATAGAGCTCGAAAAACTATAATACCGTTCGGGCGGCGTCGGCCATCTTTGTCCTCATTGCTGTTTAAAAGCCACGTGGATGGCCGCTGCTCCGAAGAACAATGGCTTTTCGTCCACACGCCCAAATCCAGCCTGCTTGAGCAGGCGGCTGAGTTCGGCAGCGCTGTAAAAGCGGGGGATGGTGGAGGAGAGATAAGAATAGCCTGCCCCCGAGCCCGACAAAAGAGTTCCGATCGGCCTAACGCCGATCTTTACATAAGCGTGAAAGAGCTTCCTGACGACGGGGTGAAGCGGCTGGCTTGTTTCGAGGTTGATGAAGCGGCCGCCGGGACGGAGGACACGCCGGAATTCCCGAAAGTGTTTGAGCAGGGCATCAGCCGACGCGTTGATGTTGCGAGTGGCAAAAGAGATCGTCACCAGGTCAAAAGTTTGATCGGCAAAGGGCAGCCGACCCGCTTCAGCCATGCTCAGGAGAAAACGGCGGCCATCGGCTTTGGCGGAGATCCTGGCCAGCATGGCGGCGCTGAAATCAACGACGACTATCTTTGGCCTGCCGGCGGACAAACGGTGCAGGCCCTCGGCCATTTCACCCGTCCCGCTGCAGACATCCAGCCAGAGCCCGCCTTTCGCCCTTGCCGCAAGCCGGGCAGCCTGTTTGCGCCAGGACCGATCCAGGCCGAAGGTCAGGACATGATTGACCATCTCATAGCGCTCGGCCACTTCTGAAAAAATCGCCTGAATTCCTCTGTTCATCATTGCGCCCAGGCTTTCTATCCTATCAGAAAATCCTTTCCCTTGCACGACCTGCCAGGTTGGCTGAAGAGAACTGGCAGGTCCTCAGGGAGGGATAATAAGCTGTCTGCTGTCTCATCTTTGGCGGCATGGATGCTGGCCTGAAGCCCCCGTAGCGGAGGGGAGACCATCGGTTTCTCCGACGGGGGAACCGACGGGACTGGTTCCCCGGAGTGCGGGGGCTAAGGCCGGCTCCAGGCCGCATGGTCTAACTCCCCCTAACGTTTTGCTGCTTACTGGCTGTAGAAAGCGGTGGACGGAAAAAACAGCTTTTGCTAAAATTTTAGGCTTCATGAAAATCAGGGCCAGCAAACGGATTTCCTATAAATTTCTTGTTTTCTTATTTGATACTCTTTTTCCACTTGAAAGGAGGCCTATGGCCAAAACGGCTATCAAAAATTTCATTGTTCTGGTCATCGCCTTTCTCATTTGCCCGGCGCTTATACTGGCAGATGTCCAGCCGACCTACGCTCTGGTCAACTGCCGGATCGTGCCCGTCGTCGGGCCACCGATCGAGGAAGGCATCATCATCATTCGTGATGGTCTTATTGGATCGATAGGAACCATAGGAATAATAAAGATACCTGAAGACGCCGAAGTCATTGAAGCCAAGGGCCTGACTGCCTATCCGGGCCTCATTTCTGCTCACACGAATTTCTTTATTGAGCCGCCTAAAGAAGAGCGTCCTGCCGGTGAGGCGAGGCAAGCTGCGGAAAGTCAGCCTCAGAAACCTGTTCCCAAACATGTGCCGCAGGCTTTCAGCCTTCTCAAGCCGAAAAAGACGACACTCGAGGCTCTCCACCGTATAGGAATCACGACTGTTCTGACAGTGGCTGGCTCCGGCATCTTCGCAGGGCAGAGCGTCCTCCTCAACCTTAATGGAGAAGCCGCCGAGCCCATGGTTGTCAAGAACCCCGTCGCTCTCCACATCAGTTTCGTCACTGAAAGGGGTGCCTACCCGTCGAGCTTGATGGGCACGATGGCCCTGCTCAGACAGTCTTTCCTAGACGCAGCTTATTATGCCTCCCATCGTTCCCGCTTCGAACAGCTTCGCCGGGGGCTGAAAAGGCCAGAATACAATCCTTTCCTGGAAGATCTTGTTCCTTATGTCGTTGACAAGAAGCCGATCATTTTTGCCTGCGCCAACCAAGAAGATATCAAGCGAACTCTGCGGCTGCGCGATGAGTTCAAGCTGAACATCCTCATCAGCGGCGCTAACGAGGCCTGGCGGGTGTCCGATCTTCTCAAGAAGACTCCCGTGCCGCTGCTCGTTTCTTTGGACTTTCGACCGCCATTGACCAGCGAATACTCTCAGAAAGGAGAGGAAGAGAGGAGAAAAGCTGAAAAAGACATTTATCCAGCCAATGCTCAAGCCCTTGCGCAGGCCGGGGTTCCTTTTGCCCTGACCTCCTTCGGCCTGAGCGATGCTGCGGCAATCCAGAAAAACGTCCGGGCCGCCATCAAGGCAGGACTTCCGGCAGAGGAAGCCCTCAAAGCCATGACCATCACGCCGGCCAAGTTCCTGGGAATCGATTCCTCACTGGGGAGCCTTGAGCCGGGGAAGATGGCCAATGTCATCCTGACCAAGGGAGAAATCTTCGATGAAAAAACAGAAGTAGAAAAGGTCTTTGTGGACGGTGTCCTCTTCCCGGTGGAGAAAAAAGCGGTTGAAGCCCAGCCCACAGCTGTCAACCTGGCCGGAACCTGGAAGGCCACTGTGAGCAGCCCTATGGGAGAGATGGAAATGACGATGGAGCTCGAACAGGAAGAAAACCGGGTTAAGGGTGTCATGGCGAGTGAGATGGGCCGCTGGGAGATCCGTGACGGAACCTTGAGCGGAAGCAACCTGACCTTTTCCATTGAAGCCATGATCATGGGGCAAACCATGACCATGGAATTCAGCGGGCGGGCCGAAAAAGATTCGCTTGAAGGAAGCATTGCCACGGCCATGGGAACGGCCGAACTTCGTGCTCAGCGCGTTCCCAAGGCTGTCGTAGGAAGGAGACTGCCATGAGAAAAATGGTTTTTCTTTTCTGCGCAATCATCATCCTGGGCTTTATGGCCTCTCCGGCCTGGCCGGGCGGAAACCTGCTCATTAAAAACGGGACGATCCTGACCCTATCCAAAGGAGTAATCCCCAAAGGAGACATCCTGATCATGGGAGGCATCATCAGGGAGATCGGAGAAAACATCCAACCTCCTTCCGGAGTCCAGGTCATCGATGCTTCACAGAAGTTCGTCATGCCGGGGATCATTGACTCTCATACCCACATCGCCCTCTCCGGCACGAACGAGACGGGCGATGTCATCACGGCTGAGGTTGACATGGCTGATGTCCTCGATGCTGAAGACTTGTCTATTTTCACGGCGCTGAGCGGCGGCGTGACCATGGTCCATACCCTGCACGGCTCAGCCAACCCGATCGGCGGCCGGAACGTGACCATCAAGCTAAAAAGAGGGCGTCCGTCCGAGGAGCTAGTCGTCCCCCAGGCTTATCACACTCTCAAGTTTGCCCTGGGAGAAAACCCCAAGCAGGCGAACCGGATTGGGGCAGCAGGCCCGCCGCGGTACCCCCTCTCCCGAATGGGTGTCAATGCCATCATCCGCCGCGAACTCCTCAGCGCGAAAAACTACATAAGCCAATGGGAGCGCTACAACGAACTCCGAAAATCCAAGAACCCTCCAAAGACATTGCTTCCGCCGCGCCGGGACTTGAGGCTCGAGACGCTGGCTGAGCTGCTGCGCGGCAACCTTGTGGCCCGATGCCACACCTACCGGGCCGATGAGACTCTGGAGTTCATCAACCTGTCCAAGGAATTCGGATTCAAGATCGCCTGCTTCGAGCACATCCCGGAAGCCTACAAGATTGTCCCTGAACTCGTCCGCGAGGGCATCGGCATTTCCATTTTTCTCGACAACTGGGCTTACAAGGTCGAGGCAGCGGAGGGCATCGCGCCGATGGCCGCCTTCTGTGCTCAAAACGGAATTCTTGTCTCCATCAACTCCGACGGGGCTGAGCGGACTCGTCGGCTGTTTAACGACGCTGCCAAGGCCGTCAAGTATGGCGGTCTTTCCGAGGAGGAAGCGCTCAAGCTCGTCACTCTCAATCCAGCCATTCAGCTGGGCGTCGAAAAAATCGCCGGCAGCCTTGAGGTGGGAAAGCATGGCGATGTGGCAATCTTCAACGAGCATCCCCTGAGCGCCTACACTCGTTGCGAGATGACGATCATTGAGGGCGACGTTTATTTCGATCGTGCTCAGTATCTGAAGGAGCGGGAAGAGGTGGCCAGGCGACAGAAGGAACCGAAAAAAGGGTGAGGTTGGCGATGAAAAAACATACTTTGATACTCTCTTCGATCTTTTTATTTGCGGCTTCGCTCATCTGCGGGCAGAGCCAGAACGAAGGTTACACGGCTATCAAGGGAGTTCATGTCATTCCCGTCATCGGGGAGGAAATCCCCGGCGGAACCATTCTTATAAAGGGGAGGCTGATTGAGGCCATCGGCAAGGATATCCCGGTCCCGGCCGACTCAAGAATCGTGGATGCTTCGGGGCTTTATGCCTATCCCGGGATGATCGACAGTTCCTGCTATCTCGGCCTCGCGGAAATAAGCTCAATCGCGGCCACCATCGACTACCGCGAAACCGGAAGAATAAATCCCCAAGTCAGGACGACTGAGGCCTTGCGGCCTGATTCCATGCACATCCCAATCACCAGGTCCAACGGCATAACGGCAGCGCTGGTGGTGCCCTCAGGCGGCTTGATCGCTGGCCAGAGCGGACTCATCAGGCTCACAGGCTGGACGCCCGTTGAGATGGTCATCAAAAGTCCTGTGGCCATGCATGTGGAATTTCCGTCAATCGGCAGGCGTGGCTTCCGGCGAGAGCAGGCGCCCCAGGAAGAAGCTTCCAAGCAAGTGATCGAGCTCAAAGACTGGCTGAACAAAGCCCGCTTCTATCAAAAGAGAAAAGAAGCAGCGGCAAAAAACTTGCTCCTGCCAATGCCGGAATTTGATGAAAAGCTCGAATTCCTCCTTCCTGTTGTTAACGGAGAACTTCCTCTCATGATCTCGGTTCACGCTGATAAAGACATCCGGGCGGCTATCAAGTTCGTCCAGGAGGAAAAGATTAAGGCTATTTTCTCCGGCGCAACCCAGGGATGGAGAGTGGCCGAGGAAATTGCCAAGGCTGGAATTCCCGTGGTCTTCGGCTCTCTTTACGACATGCCGCCAAGCTGGGAGGACGGCTATGATGCCCTTTACCGGAACCCGGTTGCGCTCCAAAAGGCCGGAGTCAAGATCGCCTTTTCCTCACAGAGTGCCAGCCTGGCCAAGGATCTTCCCTACCATGCTGCCAAAGCGGCAGCCTTCGGCCTCGATAAGCGGGAGGCGCTCAAGGCCGTGACCATCAACCCGGCGGAGATTTTTGGAGTGGCCGATATCATGGGCAGCCTGGAGAAAGGGAAGCTGGCCAACATCGTCCTGGCCAACGGCGACATCCTCGAGCTCCGGACCACGATCCACAAAGTCTTCATCGACGGGAAGGAGGTCGATCTTTCCAGCCGCTACACAGAGCTTCTCGAAAAGTTCAAGCAGCGAGG
Source organism: uncultured Eubacteriales bacterium (assembly GCA_964550915.1). Lineage (GTDB taxonomy): Bacteria > Acidobacteriota > Aminicenantia > Aminicenantales > UBA8522 > JARYMI01. Next base: position 8,065 of record CAZKBY010000098.1, read on the forward strand.
CAAGGAGAAAAAATAATCGGCGCCCATATCGGGGGAATTTGGGAATGCCTCTAATCAAGAGAAACAAGGAGATAGAAAGATGAGAAAAAGGGTACTATGGGGGACAATTCTCGCTGCCGCCTTGGCCTTTGTCCTGGCTGGCGCGAGCGCGACGAGAGGACAGCAGCCGACCGGTTCCTTTGATTATGACGTAATCATCAGGAACGGGCTGGTCTTTGATGGCTCGAGCGGAGCGGGACGGGCTCTGGACGTCGCAATCAAAGGGGACACTATCGTCAAAGTGGCTCCGTCAATCAAGGGCAGGGCTTCCCTCGTTATCGACGCCCGCGATCGTATCATCAGCCCGGGTTTTATCGACCTCCACACGCACGTCGACGAGGGGATGTATTTCCGGGAAAACCGCGCCTGTCTCAACTACCTCCTGCAAGGTGTGACCTCGGTCGTCGTCGGCCAATGCGGAGGAAGCGCCTGGCCGATCTTTGAGAAAGCCGAGGACCTCATAAAAACATGGACAGAAGAGGGGATAGGGCCGAACGCGGCGCTTCTCGTCGGCCACGGCCAGGTCCGCCAGATCGTCATGGGCATGGACAACCGCGCGCCCACAGCCGCAGAGCTTGATCAAATGAAAGCGCTCGTCAAAGAGGCCATGGAGCAAGGAGCGAGCGGAATCTCAACCGGGTTGATTTATGTTCCGGGCTCATTTGCCAAAACAGATGAAGTCGTCGAGCTTGTCAAAGTCGTAGCCCCTTATAAGGGTATCTACCATACCCATATGCGGAACGAGAGGGAGAAGCTCCTCGAAGCGATAAACGAAACCGTCGAGATCTCGGAGAAGACGGGAGTGCGGGCCCACATCTCGCATTTCAAAGTGCTCGGCAAATCCAATTGGGGGCTGTCCAAACAGGCCTGCAAACTCGTTGAGGAGGCCCGGGCCAGAGGGCTGACAATCACAGCCGATCAGTACCCCTACAGGTTTTCCAACGGCTATCCGTACCGGCTGCTCATCCCTCGCGAGGCCTGGCTGGGGGAGAAAGCAGCCCAGGGGCTGAAGACAGAGGACGTGACGAATATCCTCGCCTACCTCCGCGACACCGAACTCCTCGATCTTTACAAAAAAATGACGCCATTCATCCCGCTCTCTCCCAGCCATGAGCGCTTCCTGGCCGACCTGCCGCGACACCGCCTGGTCAGCCTCGTCGCCCGAAGCCTGGTTGACCTGGATTCGTTCCGCGGACCTGAAAATGACCGGGAGAGGCGCTTTTTTATCGACCGACTTCGAGACCCGGCTGAGGCGGAGAAGATCCGGCGTCTGGTCCGCCAGAGCATCGAGGAATCCGTCGGCGCAGAAAATATCGTTATCGGAATCGCCGTCGAGAAGAACCTCGAAGGGAAAACCTTGGCCCAGGTGGCAGCGATCAAGGGAAAGAGCATCGAGGACGCCGCGATCGAGCTCGACCTCATGGGCGCCAAGTGCATCCCGCTCCAGATCGGCGAGGAGGACATCGAGTTCATCATGAAGAAAGATTATGTCGGGACGGGAAGCGACGGCACGGCGCCTTTCTACGGAATCGGCCTGACCCACATCCGGTC
>CAZKBY010000099.1:0-9637 GCA_964550915.1 uncultured Eubacteriales bacterium
GCCCAGGGCCCAGTACTCAAACTTTTCAATGAAATTGTACCGGCCGAAAAGAGGCGATTTTTCGAAAAGCCAGAAGGGATGAGCCTGGAAAAACTTCCTGAAGAGACCGCGGCGGAAGAGAAACTTCGTTAGCCCGAGGTTGTGTCCGAAAAGCTCGACGGCATCGCGGACATCCTTTAAATGCGGGATCATTTCTCGGAAATTGCTCCGTCCACGTCGGGTGAAGGCCGTGTAAAGAAGATGCCAGGTGAGGTTTGCGATCATGACGACGGCAGCGGTGCGGTGGATGAGACCCCGCAAGAAAAAGCTCCGCTCGGTCGGAAAGACCCACTTGAAAAACTTAAATTCGTAGAAGAAAAGCGGCAGGCCAGTGACAATAAGGAGGAAGAAAGTGGCGATAAGGAGCCAGTGCTGCATTCTCTCGACGAGATTCATTCGCAGGAAAATCTCATCGTCCTGGATGAAGGGCGATTTATCCATGGTTTCGAGTCCTGACAAGACGGCGCAGGAGGTCAACGGCGATGAAAATGACCATGATCGAGAGGATGGCCAAAATCACGATGATGTAGACGTTTTTAACGATGTGGGAGGATTTGTACTTGGCTGTCGTGATTTCCTCGGGAATGACGTGGACCTTGCCCTCGGCAAAGCGGCGGCTGGCACCGGGGTGGCAGGTGCCGCAGGTCTTCGGCAGGTTGGCCGGATGGATGGAGGATTGGGGGTCCGAAGAGGGCTTGATGTCATGGAAGCCGTGGCAGGAAGCGCAGTTGGCCACCCTCGTTTCGCCGAATTTGGAGGCCGTTCCGTGGAAGGTCTCGCTGTATGTTTTCATCCGGGAAGCGAGAAAGCCGTACTGCCGGCTCAGGGCCAGGTTGTCGTGGCAGCGGATGCAGAGCTCGGCGATTTTGGTGGCGTAGACTTTGGACCTTAAGTCCTGGGGGGAAAGGATATCGTGCTCGCTGTGGCAGTCGGTGCAGACCGGCACGTCCTTGATTCCCTTGACATAGTCTTTGCCGTGAACTCCCTCCAGATAGTCTCGCCGGATGCCGACATGGCAGAGGCCGCAAGTCTGAATGATGTTCCTGCGGGAGACCGGAGAAAGCGGGTCGGCCGCTTTCCTCGTGTCGTGAGCGCCGTGGCAGTTCGAACAGTTGGCCGACATGGTCAGGCCGGACTTCTCGAGAGCCTTGAAGTGGACGCTTTCCCGGTATTGACGGATGAACTCGGACCCTTTGCCCGTTTTTCCTCTCTCCAGATGGCATTTCTCGCAGGTCGCAGGGAGGTTGAGGGGAAAAACAGGGGAATCGAAATCGTTTCCGGCCTTGATCTCGTGCGTTCCGTGGCAGTCTCGACAGCTCACAGCGAGGCGCCCGCCGTCGGTTTGCCAGGCCAGCCCGTGGACGCTCAGGCCAAATTCGCTTGCGGCCTCGTCATGACAGGCACCGCAGCCGACGGCCTTTAACGGGGACTCATGGGGAAAGTCCTTGACGCCTTCGAGGTCTGAATGGCAGTCCAGGCAGGTCAAACCCGCCTGTCCGTGGACAGAATCATTGAGGGCTCTCGGATTGACATAAAGGCTTTTGCCGCTTTCGGCTTTAAGCTCCCTGTCCTCGTGACAGACCAGGCAATCCCCGTCGGACTGGGAAAAAAGAGACCGGACGGCAAAGAGACCCACCAGAAAAGAAAACAATGCCAGCCCTCTGAGAACTCTCAACCTCGCCATCACTTGCCTTGTTACTTTTTTCTCCTTAATAACCCGGCCTTCCTTATAAAACCCGGGATGAACCAGAGTAGCGTGATGGTCAGAGCAATGACGACGAGGATGAGAAGAATCCTCTGGACATAGAAGAGCGCCGGCGGGTTTTTTGCCTCAGCGCCGATGTGGACCTTGGCTGAGGCGATTCTTTGGCTCATCCCCGGATGGCAGTCGGGTCTGCCGCAGGTCCGGCGGAGGTTTGCCGGGTTGACGCTCGACAGCGGGTCAGAAGCCGGCCGGATATCGTGAACCCCGTGGCAGCTCGAGCAGTTGGCGGCTGCCCTGGAGCCGAAGCCGACAGCGATTCCGTGCATGCTTTCGATGAACGTGGCGATCCTGTCCTTGAGAATTCCGTATTTGCTCATGATCTCCGGACGGGCGTGGCAGGTCGAACAGGTGTCGGGAATGTTCCGGGATGAAGCGCTCGATCCCGCTTCCCGCGGCGAGACAATGGCGTGTTCGCCGTGACAGTCGACGCACAGGGGTACGTCAGGGTTTCCGGCGAGCGCTTGCGTACCGTGGATGCTTCCTTTGTATTCTTGGTAGATGAGCTCATGACAGGCCCCGCAGGTTTGAGGCTGCTTGGCCATGAGGTGCGGCTCGCCCACGCCCTTGATGTTATGGACGCCGTGACAGTCGGTGCAGACAGCCGCAAACCGGAGAAGTCCCTTCTCGAAGAGCGCCCGGCCGTGGACGCTCCTCATGTACTCCTCGTAGGGCATCTCCCGGTGGATATGATATTTGATAACGACGTGCATGTCCTCGTGGCAGGCGGAACAGGTGAGGGGAATATTCTTCCGGAAGACTGTGGATTCGGGATCGTTACTCCGGCGGATGGTGTGCTTGCCGTGGCAATCCCAGCACCGGGCGACTTCCTTGATTCCTCTTTCGAGGTAAGCCCGGCCGTGGACGCTATCAGGGTAGACAAGAGGGGCGAGGCCCTCCCTGGGCTTGGCGTCCTCTCGGTGACAGACAGCAGTGCAATTGACATCAGGAATGTCCTTGGCGTGAGGAATTTCATTTGTCGCGCCGGCCACGCTGACGTCGTGGCAATCTGTGCATTCCAGGTTGCTGTGAACAGAGGCAGCATAGTTCTCCTCGTCGAGCCTGAATTTTTCGCCGACCTTGGCCGCGACACCGTGGCAGGCCAGGCACTCGGCGTTTGAAGAGGAGGGCTTTTTCGGCTGGGCCAGGGCGAGAAAAGTCCCGAGAGAGAGAAGGGCCAAATAGCCAAGGAAAAAATGGCGCATGAGAACTGTCCTCACCTGGACTGAAGAGCCAGATTTCGGCAAACCGCCGGCGAAGGATCTTCTACTTCGCTTCCGGCTTTAGATGCTTGATTTTTTCGTGGGCAGCCGCAAAATCGAAGCTTTCGCCGTGGGCTTTTTCATGACAAGTCAGGCACTGCGTGCGAACCGCCTCCTCCGAATCATAGACGATAAGACCGTTTGTCACCGCCGCCGTCCGGTCTTTCATGATGCTCAGCTTCTTGTACTCGCTTCCCGCGCCGTGGCAGACCTCGCAGGTCACGCCTTCGGCTTTGAGCTCCGGGGCTTTTTCGAACAGCGGAGCATGGCACTTGAGGCAGGCCGGGCTTTCCGGAGGATTCTGGACGCCCGCTGCCTGGGCGATGGCCGCAGCATCAGGGGAGCTGAGGGCTCCCAAAGAAGCGGAGTGGCTGGATTTTTGCCAGATAAGATACTGCTGGCCCTGTGACTCTGTCTTGTGGCAGACCTGACACTTAGAAGCTCCGACGAAAGTGAACTCCTGGGCCAGAAGGAGGACGAACAAGAGACCGACCAATATGACCACAAAGAGGGCAACCTTCTTCATTTTTCCTCCCAGGGAAAAAGATATCACCTTTCGGGAAAATTCATTCTAAGAAAGTCAGCGGACGTTGTCAACTATTATTCCTATAAATACGATAATTTTTGTAAAGTATGGCCAGGCGCAAGAGGGTGAAGGAGAAGGGGCTTCACTCGACGTTGATCAGCCGGACTTCTGCCTGAGCTCGCGGATCTTGAGGGAGAGAGCCACGGCGAGGAGGATGAGGAAGACCGTGGCGACGATGAGGCCTGTCCGGCGGAACTCGGCCTCTCGGACGGCTTGCTGGCCGCGGGCTTTGACTTCAGCGAGGACCTTCTGGCCCTGGGCTGTCTGAGCTTCGATTTCGGGCAGCGATAGGGCGTGGGTGAGGTTGCGGACCTGGATTAGGGCTGTGTTGGCTTCCTGCAGGCTGAACTTGGCCTGGCTCACTTCAACGCCCTTGGTTTCGGCGCTGGCCAGCAAGCCTTCAGCCTCTTTGTAGGAAGAAACGAAGGCGGCCAGCATCTCCCTCATCCGCAAACCCGCGGCATAGGGCTCTGTGCCGGCGTCATGGCAGGTAGCGCAGACATCCTGACTTCCGCCAGTTAGCATTTCGTCTGACGGCCGGACGATTTTATGGTTCCCGTGGCAGGCCTCGCATTCCGAGATTCCCAGCCCGTCATAGGCGGCTTTGTGGCGACTCTTTGAGAAAAGATCACCGGCGCTAGGATGACACTGCCGGCAGACATAAGCGATGGAAGTAATCTCTGGGGGTGCAGCGCCGTGATTTCCGTGGCAGTCATTGCAGGCCGGTGCGGCGAGGTCTTTTTTCTCGAAGAGGGCCTGCGCATGGACGCTTTCCCTGTATTCACCGACCTGGTTTGTAGGGAGGCCGGAGGCTTTCATCGTATCCTCATCGGAATGGCAGCGGCCGCACGTCTCTGGAATGTTCCAGGCGAACGTCTTAGACTTGGGAAAATTGGAGGTCTGAATGCCATGGACGCCATGACAGTCAGTGCAGACGGCAACGCGGGCATCTCCTTTCTTCAACGTCTGTCCATGCCGGCTTGTCCAGTAGAGCTCGAGCTGGCCAACCCTCAGGTTGGGGTTGTAGCGTCTCATGAAGGCAGAGTCGGAATGACAGGAGCCGCAGGCTTCGGGAATCTTTGCTCTGGCCGGCGCTCCCTTGAAAGATTTATCCTTGGCCAGCTCGATATCTTCCTCAAGTGGGTTGCCGCCATGACAGTCCTGACAGCCCAGCCCGAACTGGCGGTGGATGTCTGCCTGAAAAGCCTCGGCCGGAGCTTTGAGATCATCTTCGAGCTGAAGATGGCATTCCAGGCAGGAACTTTTTTGCCCGGAAAGCAAGACAGGGGAAATGAGGAATATAAGAATGAGGGAAAAGACGCTCGGGATCAGTCGTTTCTCCATTTTTATTTTATCACCGGAACATACGTCAGCGCCGTCATGACGACGATATAAGTTAGGATGAGGAAGCCGATGACGGAAATCACCGGGCTCTTTTGCTCACGGCTGGCCCGCCTGTCGATGAACGGCACGAGCATCCAGAGGAACCCTCCGAGGATGAACGCCACGATGGCCAGGACTTCGCCCTCGACGGAAAAAAGATGCGCCGGGACGAGCTTGAGAGTCGTGAACATGAAGGTAAAATACCATTCCGGCTTGATGCCGATGGGAGTAAGCGCGAAGGGATCCGCCTTCTCGCCGATCTCCCCGGGAAAAAAGACGCACAGGATGCCGATAGCGGCTAGCACAAGAAGCCACACCTGGGCGTCCTTGAGGATGAAATGCGGGTAGAAAGAGATTTCCTTGGTCTCGCCGATGCCGATGAGCTTGCTCATTCCCAGAATCTGGACAAGAAGGACGTGAAGGCTGATGATGGCGAGCGCGAGGGCAGGAAGGACGGCGACATGGAGCCAGAAGAAGCGGGTGAGTGTGGCGCCCGAGACCTCTGGACCGCCGAGAATGAACGTTTTCAGCGCTTTGCCGACGAAAGGAACGGTCCCGGCGATATCCGTCCCCACGCGGGTGGCAAAAAACGATAGTTCATTCCAGGGAAGAAGATAGCCGCTGAACCCAAAGGCCAGGAAAACAAGGAGGAGGAGAAAGCCGCTCACCCAGGTCAGCTCGCGCGGCTTCCGGTAGGCCTTGAGGAAAAAGGAGCTGAACATATGGACGAAAATGGCGCCGATGAGGATGTTCGCCGTCCAGCTATGGACGGACCGGATAAGCCAGCCAAAGTTGACCTGGCTCATGATGAAGCGGATGCTCTCGTGGGCAGCATCCACCGAAGGCACGTAGTAGAGAAGAAGCAGGAGGCCGGTCAGGGCTTGGATGATGAAGAGGAACAGGCAGAGGCCGCCAAAATAATACCAGAAGGAATGTTTGTGTTGGGGAACCTTCTTTCGCCGTCCAAACTCGATCAGGGCGGAGAACTTAAGCCGGCTGTCGAGATAGGAGCGAGCCGATTCGAGCCACTTGGACACTTGCCTCAAGCCTTCTTGGAAACAAAAATATCAGGGCCGCTCACTTCAACCTCGTAGGCCTCGAGCGGCCGCGGCGGAGGCCCGGAAATGACGTTGCCGGCGAGGTCGAACCGGCCGTTATGGCAGGGACAGAGAAGGGTGCTGGTGTCGCCTTCGTACCGGACCGTGCAGGTCAGATGGGTGCAGACGGCCGAGAAGGCGCGCAGCTCTCCCTCTGCCGTGTGGATGAGTAGGATTGGCGTTGAACCGAATCTAATCAACTTGGCCGAGTTGGGAGCCAGCTCTCCGACCTTAGCCGCGGCCACCCTCTTGGCCAGAGCCTCGGCCTGGCGGGGCGGAATGAGATAGCGGAAGACCGGGTAAAGGAAGGAAGCGATAGTTCCTAAAAGCGATCCAGCCAAAAATGCGTTAACGAACTTCCGTCTATTCATGGTTTGCCGGCGCGCCGATCAATTTTAATGCTTGATTGAGTTTTGTCAACAGGTCTTCGATAAATTGGGAGTTGTGAACTCCGCGGCTTCCGTCGAGGTCGAGTTTGCGGAGCATCCGTTCGGTGTCCCCTAACTGGGTTTTTACGTCTTTTTTCAAGCCGAGATTCTTCTTGGTCTGGAGGCTACTCTTGAGAGAAGCGACCAGGTCTTCAAACGAAGCCTGCCATTGGGTAAAAATCTCCTGATAACCCTTTTCGTGGCACCGGATGCAGGTTGAGCTTCCGGAACGATCGATGCGATTCTCCTTAAGCTCGTGGCAATCGGGGCAGGCCACTCCGGCCTCGGCCATCATGTCCTGGGGTGCAATCCAACCATTGAGGCTCCCGCCCTCATAGAGCGTCTTTTGCAGCTCGTGGCATCTGCCGCAGCGACTTTCTCCTTTTTGATGGTGGCAAGAAGCGGCGCAGGCATTTTTCGATGAGATGAACTCTCCGTGACGACGGGCGTCGGAGTGGCAGGCGCCACAGCCCATGTTCTGGCCGACGACATGGCTCTTGTGAGTGAACTGAACCCCGAAGACCTCGGCGTTAATCTCTTCGATCCCGGCATGGCACTCCGAGCATTCTCCTGGAATATCGGCTGAAAAGGCCAGGAACGGCTCCGGCTGAGAGGAAGAACCCGCCAGCCGGAGCGCTTCTTTCAGGTTGACAAAGGCGGCTTGGAGAAGATCCTGAGAGTAGGCCATGTTGTGGACGCTCTTGCCCTTTTCGACGATGTCGATGTTAAAGGCGGCCTCCTGGATAAGGGCCTGGGCTTTCTGCCGTTCCGCAGTCTTCGTTGAGGCCACTTCCCTCTTGACTTTTTCGTAAGTACTCCTGATCTGTCTCAATTTTTTCTCTGTCGCCACCTGCCAGTTGCGGAGAAGCCGCGAGAACCGCCGGCCGTGGCAGGATTCGCAGGCATCTTCTTCAGCCCTCAGGGTTTCACTCTTGATCAGCCGGCCTCCGGACTCTTCGTGAAAGATGTGGCAACCCTTACAGCTTAAGCCTTTTTCCAGCATGACGCTCGGCCTGGGATGGTCCAGACCCTTTCCTCCCTGGCCCGAGTAGAGGATCTTCTGGGCCAGATGAAATCCCGTGTGACAGGTCCGGCAATCGGAGATGGTCTCGATGTCTTTGATGATCTTGTGCTGGATTTCAAGATGGCACTGGTTGCATTCGATCTTATGGGAGGCAATGTGCGTTGAATGCATGAGGTCGGTGTCGCCGTAGCGATCCAGGCGGTCCCGCTCAAAATGACACTTGTAGCAGTTCTGGCGCGGCACGGCTCCGTCACCGAGGACAACCTGGCTGTGGCACTTGTCGCAGCCGAAACTGTTCTCATAGACGGTGGCGTGATCAAAGCGGGACTCTCTCTCCGAAATCAGGCTCTTCCGGCCGTGACAAAGGGAGCAACGGCTCGTCCCCGGGTAATGCTCGCTTTCCTTGAAATGGCAGATAAAACAACTGCTTTCGGTGACCGTGATGTGCTCGCCCTGGACGATTTGGGAGTGGCAGCTCGTGCAGCGGAGCTTTTTTCCCCTCTTCAGGTCTTCGAGGTGAACTCTGTGGTCGAAGACGATCTTGTTGAACTTGACTTGCCCCTGGAGGAGTCTTTTTTCATGGCATCCCTCACGCAGGCAGCTTTCGTCCGGGATTTCCGCCCAGGGCTTGCTCTTGAGGTAGAGCTTGGTCCAGTAGCGGAAGACCTGGTTGAGGCCTTCGAGTTTGACGCGGAAGAAAGACCGCATCCCGGGCGGATAGTGGCAGACGCTGCATTCAATCCCGGCATGAGTGGACTCCTGCCAGCTCTGGTAGAAAGGTTTCATATAATGGCAGGAGGAGCAGAACCGGGAATGAGAGGTGTATTCGGCCGATGCGGCGAACAGAAGAAGAAAGAGCCCTGTTCCAAACATGATCATGATCGTTCTTTTTTTCTTTCGGCTCACGTTCTGTTTCTCGTGTCTATTAATCCCGCATAAAGCAACGAGTTAGCGCCGCAGGCCATCCTGCATATCCACACGGACAGGGGCTTGGCATTGCTTATTAGACGTAGCTGTGCAGCCCGGAGAGAAGGTAATTCACGCCGAAGTAAGTAAACAGGGCAGCCAGGAAGCCAAAGATGGCGATGGCCGCCGAGCGCCGGCCCTTCCAGCCCATGACAATTCGGGTGTGGAGGTGAAGCGCGAAAACAAACCAGGTGATAAGGCTCCAGACCTCCTTGGGGTCCCAGCTCCAGTAGCTTCCCCAGGCCTTGTAGGCCCAGACCATGCCGAACACAAGTCCTCCCAGAGTGAAAAGCGGGAAACCGACAGCAACGGCACGGTAGCTGATGGAGTCAAGCTTCTCTGCGCTCAGCCCGGTCCCAACCGCTAGACCCCTTTTTTCTCTGGCCTCGGCCCGAAGATACATGAGGCTTGTGATGAAGGCAACCGCAAAAAAGGCTTCGCCGAGAAGGGTGACCGAAACATGGAGCCAGAGCCAGTAGCTTTGCAGGGCAGGGACAAGCGGTGTCGCCTCCTTTGGCATGAGCGGCGAAGAGGCCAGGGCCATCAGGGCGATGACGAAAAGGAGGAGGTATGCCCCGGCCCGGCGGACCCGGTATTTCCATTCGATGATTAAGTAAGCGAGGACGGACGACCAGGCCAGGAAAGAGAGGGACTCGTACATGTTGGTGAAAGGGGCGTGGCCGCTTTCGACAGTTCTTAGAATCAAAGCCAGAGCGTGGAGGAGCAGCCCCAGGAAGGCTATCGTGGACCCAGTCCTGGCTGAGCCTTCTTTTTTAGAAAAAAGGAAGGCAAAATAAAAGGCCGCAGCAAGAACATAAAAAACAAAGGTCAAAAGAAAAAACGTCGCTTCGCTCATTTCACTTTCCTCACAGCGCTGACGAAGTCCGCAAATTCCCGTCTTAGGGCCTCCTGGCTCTTGGCTGAGATCCCGCCCACCGTGACTTCTGATTTGCCGCCGCTTTCTTCGAGGACCAGGCGCAACTCCCTTGCCGGCCAGTAGAAAGACAGGAGAAGTCCAGCCATGAGCACCGAGCAGCCAACCCAAATCAAGGGAACGCCCGAATCCCTGGCCGCCTGGATGACCGAATAC
>CAZKBY010000100.1:0-9522 GCA_964550915.1 uncultured Eubacteriales bacterium
TTCATCGGCGGGATGCGCATGGTCTCGGAGATGGTCAGGCCGGCGGTGGTGACGTTCCTCGACATGATGCTCCGGGACAGGGAGAAGGCGCTCCGGTTTGAGGAGGTCCCGGTGGAGAAAGGATCGCCGCTCGCCGGCAAGACAATCCGCGACGCCAAATTAGAGGAGAAAACGGGCGCCCTCCTTGTGGCCATAAAACAGGCCGGCACAACCGACTACGATTTCAACCCGGCCGGAGACAGGAGGATCGAAGAGGATGACGTCCTGATTTTTATCGCCAGCGCTGAAATGGCGCGGGGGATAGAGAAGATCGCCGTAGAAAGTTAGAAACTTAGAGCGTCAGCTCTCCTGGTCTTTTTCCCGAGGTCCTTCGAGAAGCTCGACCGGCCGCTCTTCACTAAGAAGCTCCAGCCGGCCCGAAAACTTATCCAGCCGTTTTTCCGCCTCGTCAAACCTGCTCTTGGCGTTATAAAGATGGGTTCCCAGCGTCTGGAAATCGCCCCGGAAGCGGTCGAGGTCGCCTCTGAGCTGGGCGAGCGCCTGGAGAGTCGAGAGAGCTGATTTTTCAAGATGCATGCCCTTGAGCCCCAGGACGATCACCTGGAGATAGGCGTAAAAAGAATTGGGCGAGACGGGAATGACCCGGCGCTCGAGGGCATAAGTGAGCAGCGATCGTTCCTCGCCCAGAGCCTCGTCCTTGAGGATCGTCTCGTAGTAGATGTTTTCGGCCGGGATGTACATCAGGGCAAAATCGTAAGTGCCTTCATCGGGCAGGATGTATTTGGAAGCGACACCATCGATATGCTTTCTCACGTCTGAGACGAATTTCCTCCGCAGAGCGTCCTTTTCCTTGCCGTCTTCTTCCTGGATGAATTTTCTGAAATTCTCTAAGGGGAACTTGGCGTCAACCGGGACGAGGTTATTGCCGATGCGGATGGCGGCATCGACCTTTTCTCCACTTTTAAACCTGTGCTGGAGGGCATAGTGAGTGGGTGGCAGGATTTGCGCCAAGAGGTCACCCAGGAAGTACTCGCCCAGGCCTCCCCGGAATTTGGGGGCGCGGAGCAAATCGTCCAGGCTGGATATCGTCTTGGCCTTTTCCAGGACCTCTCTCGTCACGACCTCAACCTTACCTAAATGGCTCTGGACGTTTCCCAGGCTCTGGCCGATATCGCCCGTCGTCTTCTGGAACTGAAGGCTCATGCTCTGGAGCTGCTGGTTCATCTGCTGGGTGAGCTGGCCGATCTGCTGCTGCATCAGCGTCAGGGCAGCGGCCGCCTGGCTTTCAGCTTGAGCCCGCCGCAGTTCGTCGAGCTGGGTGGCGGTTTTTTTGAGGGAGCGGGCGAGGACAAGTGAAAAGACGAACAGGAAAAGGAGGACGGCGAGGGCTAGGATGGCGAACAAATTTGCGTCCACGGAGAATCACTCCCTTGTGGCTTCATTATAGAAAAACGTTGCGACCAGTGCAAACCGACAATGATGAAACGCGTTGCTGACATATATGTCAATTAAAGGCAGTTGTGTTTTCCAGTGGGGTGCTTGATACAGAAGGTTGGAGAATTTGACAAGAATGCGCACGTCATCTAAACTAGAAAAGCTTTCAGGCCCGTTAGCTCAACAGGTAGAGCAGCGGACTCTTAATCCGCGGGTTGTAGGTTCGAGTCCTACACGGGTCAATTTTCTCTCAGTGCGCGGATGAAAATAAGAGGCTTCCTGGCGCTCTTGGTGCTCGTCGTCGTGGTCGTTTATTTAATTTTTTTTGCCGGGATCGGCAAAAAAAGCTACCTCGAGGGCACCAAAGACGCCTACGACCGCGTCCGGACCGAGCTCACCAAAACCAACATGGCCACCCTCGAAAGAGGGATCAACTTTTTTGTTTCGACAGAGGGTAGGGCGCCAGCCGACCTCAAAGAGCTCTTTTCTTCCCGCCTGTTCACCGGCGAAGCTGTGGACGGCTGGGGACGAAGCTTCAGGTACGAAAGGCTCTCGGAATCTGAGTTCCGCCTTGTCTCGGCGGGACAGGACGGCGTTTTCGGCACAAAGGATGATCTGACTCTGGAGCGCTGACTGTTCGAGGAAGACTTCGTGGATCGGCTGGCCTTAACGGCCCGAGCTTGACCTTCGAAATCAAGCGGAAAGAGAGTCGTAGCAGGAATGGAACACGCGTTGTTGCCCTTGGCCGGGTTCCTGATCGGTATTGTCGCCGCGATGACCGGAGTCGGAGGCGGAATTTTCATCGTTCCACTTCTCACGATTGCCTACGGTTTTGTTCCCCAGCATGCTGTCGGGACGAGCTTGGGGTCGATCGTCTTCACAGCGCTGGCGGCCACGTATTCTTATGCCCGGCAGAAACGTATTTTTTATCGGCTCGGACTCCTGATGGCTGCGGCGACCGTGCCCGGCGCCTACCTTGGCGCTTACGCCGCGACCATCGCCTCCCCCCGGCTCCTGGGTCTAGTCTTCGGCGGTCTCCTCTTCTTGATGGCCCTGCGGATGATTTTCAATGACCTGAGGCAATTCGGGGAAACAGCCGCCGTTTCTCTTTCCCAGCCGCTAAAGTCAGATGCTGGCCATATCCGCTCTTTCTTGACCCTGACTTGGGTTCTGGCGCTTGGTTTCCTGGCCGGTTTTTCCTCCGGTTTCCTGGGCATCGGCGGCGGAGTCTTGGCCGTTCCGGTCATGAATCTCGGCCTCCACATACCCATCCACTATGCCACGGCCACATCGATGTTCATGATGATTTTCACCTCCCTTTCCGGCGCGGCTAAACACACCTTGGCCCAGCATCTTGACTGGGGCTATGCTCTTCTCCTGGCCCTGGGGACGATCTTCGGCGCTCAGGTGGGAGCCGTTATTTCGAAAAAGGTCTCAGGCCGGACGCTTCGCCGGATTTTCGGCGTGGTCACGCTTATCGTCAGCGTCCAGATGGTTCTTAAGTTTTTATGACTGATCAGTCTCGATTCTTGCCCCGGCTGTTCTCCGAATCGAGCCCGAGAGCACGCGCATAAAGCTGGAGAAGAGAGGCGGGGTCTTTTCCCTTGGGAAGGGCGCTCGTGTTTTCCTCTTCCAGTGCTTCAAGAAGAGCAACGCTCAAGTCGCAATCCCTGGCGATTTCTTCGCGGGAAAGGCCCCGATTTTCTCTGACGAGCTTCAGGTATTCACCGTAGTACCGGCCATTGGCCTCAAGTCCCATGCTCTCCTCTTGAGCCCTGTTGTTTCTGTTCTTCCGGAAGGAGAAAAGGGATTTGATCTTATCCCATGGTCTCTCTTCTTCTGAGGCGTCCTCGATCTCGAGCCTGATTGTCGATTTGCGGAAGAAGGCTTTTTTCTGGTATTCAGGTCGGGAGGGGAGGATCATCGAATCGTAAGCCTTTCTCTTCTCCGGGTTGGCGAGTGTTGAGAAGGCCGCCTCGATTCTGTCTAAGATAAGGGCTCTCTCTCCGGGGGAGAGGACGCCGTAAGAGGCCAGGGCTTCCTCGTGATAGGTCGCCACTGCCCGCAGATAGGCCTTCTCGACCTCCCCGGCCGAGGCATCAAGCGAGAGGTTCAGAAGCTCATAAAAATCAAGGTCCTCGATCTTTTTTGTCATGATCTCAAATAACGGATGGAGCGACCGGGCTTTCGATTTGGTTTTGGCCGGCTGGTGCCAGTTTTTCAGCCATTTTTCTTATGGCCTGGGAAACCGAGCTGTCCGGATATTCTTTGATAAACGGCACGAATTTTTTCAAGCTCCAGTGGACTCTCTCATCATAGGGAATGGTGCCCAAGAGGTCAAGCTCGATCAAAAAGTACTTCCGGACAACGTCCACGATGGACAGACCAAGGAGGAAGTCTTTTTCGTTCCTTGCTTTGTTGATGACAAGGCCGGGCCTGAAGTTCCCCAGGGCAGCCAAGAGCATCGGCCCGTATTCAGAACCGCCCGAGGCGAGCCTTTCCAGGCAGCCCCGGAGCGACACCGAGCCATCTTCGAAGCCGCCGGCAAGCTGCTCGGCCGGGTTGGGGATTTGATAGAATCGAGTGTAGAGTTTAAGAATCCGGACTGCGCAGGATCTCAGGAAATAATAGGCGTTTTCGACAGCCGTCGGTTCGGGCGTGACGACCAGGATTCCTGGTTTGCCGAGGACAAAGAGGTCGAGAGTGTTGAAAGCGCTTCCGCTGCCCAAGTCGATGATTACTCTTTTGGTTGGCAAGTTCCTGACCTGGCGGATCAATTTGAGCTTCTTCAGATGGTTGAGGTTGGCGGCAAAAAGAGAGCTTTCGCTTCCCTTGATGAGCTTGAGTCCGGCCTGAGGCGTCGCCGCCAGGATGTCTTCGAGGCGCGGGCCGTCGTTCCTGAAAAAACTGCCCAGGTTCTGGCCACCCGCCCTGACACCGAGAATCGTGTGCAGGTTGGGACCGCCGAAGTCGGCATCAAGAATAACAACATCGCCCAAGCGCGAGCCTAACTCGATGGCCAGGCTGGCGGCCAGAAAGCTTTTGCCCGTCCCTCCTTTGCCTCCGCCGACAGCCCAGATCGTCTTCTCGTTATTCCGTTCCGAAATCATCCCAGCCTCGTTCTTTAGGCCGAAATTAACCGGTCATTTTAGCACATCTAATTTTCTAAGGTAAACAAGGCCGGGCCATAAAATTGAATTTTTTTGCCGTTTCTGCTATTCTTAGCGATCATCAACCCGGGACAGTGAGAACAGGAGAGCAGAATCTTTGAAGGAATACAAGAATTTTGACAGCAAGTTCAGGTTCGTCATCGTCGCCTCAAAACGGGCTAAAGAGCTCCTCAAGGGAGCCAAGCCGAGGATCAAAGCCAAGGCCAGAAACCCCATCAGGATAGCTCAAAACGAGGTCAAGCGGGGCGCGGTCGAGTTTGAGATCATTAAGTCGAAAAAAGAAGAGGTCCGGGAACAGGAGGAACGGGTTCTTCTGGGAGAAGATGTCGCCGCTGAATTCGAAGAAGAACGGGAAGAAGCGGAGAAAGCCCTGATCGGCGAGGACGAAGTCGAAGAAGTGGGAGAGGAAGAAACAGAAGAGGAAGAGGAAGAAGAAATCGAAGAGGAAGACATCGAAGAAGAGAGAGAGGAAGAGGACGAGGAAGAAGAGGAGAAGGGTTAAGGGGGACTCTTTCCTTCACAGAGCAGCTCGATATAATCTTTTTTAATCAGGTCAGCGCGAGAAAAGCCTAAAGAGCGGGCAAACTTGGCGATCTCGTTTCTTTCGCCCTCGAGCTCCAGGTAATGGCCGGCGTCTGTCTCGTCGAAGCAGATTTTCAAACGGCCTTTCCGGTAGAGGGCCCTGAATTTTTGATAGCTGAAGACAGGAACAAGGCCGAGGGAGCGGAGGATTTTCTTGAGGTGTTTTTCGTTCTTTACCTCGGTCTCGAACTCTTCTCTGACCTTAAACCGGCGCGACTTTTGAGGAGCTCCCTTGAACGTTAAGAAAGCTTTTCCGGGCAGTTTCCTGAGACGGAGAGCCCACCTCTTGCGGCGGAGAAGGCCGGAAGGAAAATCATAGAAGGTGTTCTCCTCGCGGTATCTTTCTTTTAATGGCTGAGCGCCGAGCTCGAGCACAGCCTTCTTCGTCTTGTCCAGGTCTTTGAGCTTGATCTTAACTTCGATTTCAACCATCTTGCGGGCCAAGATTCTATTTTTCCCGGCTGAGGACAAATTCAGACAGCAGGTTCAGGGCTTCCCGAGGGGCCGAGGCGGGGAACTGGGACAGCGTTTCTTTTGATTTGATCGAATATTCTTCTGCTCTCTTGTAGGTGTAATCAAGAGCGCCGTTTGACCTGACCATCTCGAGGATCTCTTTCCTTCTCTCGGCGCTGGAGTTTTTATCGATCATCAGGTTGAGGAGGCGCTCGCGGTTGCTGTGGCCGTCCTGGTTGAGCGTGTAGATGAGCGGCAGCGTGATGCGGCCTTCACTGAGGTCGGAGAGAATCGGCTTTCCCAGTTCGCTCTCATCGCCGCTGAAGTCTAAAAGGTCGTCGATAATCTGAAACGTCATCCCCAGATTCCGGCCGTAGGCGACAAGCGATTGTTCCTCCGCAGGAGTGGCCCGGCCCAGGATGCCTCCGATCTGGCAGGAGGCTGAAAAAAGAGAGGCCGTTTTCAGCCCGATGATCTCGAAATAGTCTTTCTCTCCCAGATCCAGGTTGCCGCTCATGGCGTACTCGGTGAGTTCACCCTCAATCATCTGGGCTGAGATGTCGGTCAGGATGCGGATGATTTGAGGATGCTCACTCTCCAGAGAAAGACCCAGCGTTCTGATGTAGAGATAATCCCCTAAAAGGACGGAGATATTGGGTCCCCAGCGGGCGTGGACGGAATCCCTTCCTCTTCTCCTGTCGGCGTTGTCAATGATGTCGTCGTGGATGAGACTCGCGGTGTGGATGAACTCAACGAGAGAAGCCATGAGGATATGATCACGTCCTTTGTAGTTGAGCAACTTGGAGCAGAGAAGGAGCAGGGCCGGCCTGATTCTTTTCCCCTTTTTCTGGAAGAGGTAAGTGCTGATTTCAGAGACCAGACGATTGGGGGAGGAGCTAAAGATCTGAAGGCTCTCTTCCACTCTCTCCAAGTCCGCAGAAATGTCCTTGAAGACAAGCTCGAGGTCCTTCCTTCCTGACAGGGCGGCTGGGGTTTTGACGGAGTTCAAGGCGCTTGCTCCTCGGCCATGGTTTTTTATCTTAGCATTGAAAAAGGCATTTTTCAAACACGAAATAGACGCTGAAAATTTTCATGGGCCAAGCGGCCGACCTCCACAAGTGGCAGCTTCTTCAACCCGGCCAGCAGGCGGGCTGTCTCGATGATAAAGACGGGTTCGTTCCTCTTTTGTTTTTTTCGGAGAGGATGGGGAACAAGATAAGGGGAGTCGGTCTCTAAAAGAACCCTTTCGAGCGGCGTTTTCCGGGCGACCTCCCGGAGCCTGCCGGCATCGGGAAAAGTCAGGATGCCGGAAAAAGAGATGAAAAAACCCCGCTCCATCATCCATTCGGCCGTTTCCCAGTCTTCGCTGAAGCAGTGGAGGACTCCTCCCTGCGTGAAGGCTGCTTCCTTGATGGCTATCCGGACGTCCTGGCCGGAATTCCGGCTATGGATGATGACGGGCAGGGCAAGTTCCTGGGCCAGTTCAAGCTGCCGGTGAAAGGCCGCCAACTGGCTTTCGGGAGAAGAAAAATTGTAGTGGTAGTCGAGACCGATCTCTCCGACCGCCCTGATCTTGCCCTGGACGGCGAGTTCCTTGATCCTGTCCAGGTGGAGCGGCTGCAGTTCATTAGCCTGGTGAGGATGAACGCCCGCTGCGGCCGAAACCCAGGGGAATCTCTCGCCGAGGCCGAGGACGATGGTCAAGCTCTCCGCCGTCGTCAATTCCGCCGGGCAGAGAAGGCCCCGAACGCCTCCCTCCCAGGCCCGGTGCAGAACTTCTTCCCGGTCCCGGCTGAACTCCTCCATATCCAGGTGGGCGTGGGAATCAGCGATTTCCAACGTATCGGTGCCTGAGCCCATGACTGTGTTCGGGATAGCCTGAAATTATTACTCTTCTAAAATAACCTTACTATTTCTATATAATCTATAGAATTAGTAAACAAATATTTTTTTGAGCCGAGACCAACGATGAGACCCGGGTCGGAAGTCAGGGGCTACTGGCTCATCCGCGCCTTCAGATGCCGGATGGGCAGCCCGCCGTAACTCAGGAGTTTCTGCAAGAATTCTTTCTGGCTGAATGCTTCGCCCTTGAGTTTCTTGTAGTCTTTCTCCATGTCCCAGATTTCCTGAATGCCGATATAAGCGTAGGCCGCGTCGCCCGGCTTGAGCAGGATGCGATTCCACTTCCTCTCTGCCTCCTGCTGCGTCTGGAACCCGCCCCTGGTCATGTACTGGATAGCCTGCTCCTTGGTCATCCCGCCCTGGTGGATATTGAGCTCCAAGATGAAGTCCATGACGGTCTTGAGCTGCAGCTTGAGCTGGTTGAGACGGAGCCTGAGGTCGTAGTTTCCAAACCCCGAATAGATCAGCATCTCTTCGACATAGAGGGGCCAGCCCTTGATGAGCGGCATGTTCGGATACATCCTCCGGACGAGCGAGGGATGCTGTCGGGTGAAATAGAGTGGAACGAACTGTCCTGGGTGGATCGTCCGGACGGTCAAGAAGTAGAGGTAAAAATTGTTGAGTTCCTCGAGGAAAGACTGGACCTGGTCAGCCTGCCAGCCATCGGGGATCGGGGCGACCTGGGCGCTAAAACTTCCTCCCGTCTCGTAAGGCCCGGGGACGGCAAGGTGCGTCCAGGTGATCCCTCTTTCAGCCGGCGGCATGATCTCGATGGCCGGGGGCGCCTCCGGAAGCTCGATGAGCTGCCTTTGCTTGAGAAAGTCGTGGATCGTCTCGACAGATTTCCCGATCTGGGCCGTGAGGTCTTCCTTGGCCGGATGCTCAACTTTGATCTTGTCGAGCACGCCCTGGATGGCGATATTCCAGACTTCGTCCTGGCTGCGCTGTGTTCCCAGCTGGTCGAGGTTGACCTGGGGGTACATGATCTTGAAGAAGGGGATGCAGACGAGGAACATCTCCCTCCTGATGTTGTTGTAGTCTGCCTTGGTCCGCGCCACGAGCTCGTCAAAGGGAATGCTGTTCTGGCTGGTCAACCTCATCATCCTCAGGTGGGCTTGGTCGCCCAGCCTGAAGTTGCCGGTTGAGCGGGGAAGGAGCTGGCTCTGGAGGAAAGCCTGATAGTCTTGCAAGGCGGTGATCGCTTTGGCCAGCTCAGCCTGAAACTTGGCCTTCATATCAGCGGGTGCGTTTTCGACGAGCCGAGGAAGGTCTTTCTGGTAGAAATCAAGAATCCCTGAAAATTGTTTGATGGCGGTCTCGGTGAAAATCTGGGGAGGGGTTTTCAGGTTTTCCTTGGCCTGTTTGATCAACCCCGGCAACTGCTTGGCTCTTTCGGTGGCATTTTTTAATCTGATGTCGACAGGAGCAAACTCCTTGGCCATGAGGCCTCGCATGCTGTTGAGGATAATGTCGTTGTAGAAAATCGGGTTGTATTCCCAGGGGATGAGGTTTTCATGACGCATCAGCTGCAGGTCGATGGTATCAACCATCATCTCGAAGTCGATCTGGGTCTCGGCGGAGAGCTTGGATTTATCGACCTTGGCCACGAGTTCCTGGTTAAAAGCATCCAGGGCGTCGTGGCGTTTCTCGATGGCCTTGCTGCTCAAGTCCTCGAGCTTATCATCATACTTGTGGTAGCCCGCCAAGGTGGCAGCCGTTGGATAAAATTTCCAGAGTTCGTCAAAATAGTTGTCCAGCGTTTTTTGGAATTTCGCTTCTTCCGGGTTCTGCTGGGAGAGGAGAAAGCCCAGGCTGATGGAACCGAAGACGAGAATGACAAAGGGGATGTGCCGTTTTCTCATTAAAGCCTCCTTTTCATGACATTCCCCAGTGAGAACTCACAAGCAGCCTCTCGTTTATGGCCAATTTTTTGATTCCGATTACCATCGAATCACCGCCGAAGCCCAGGTGTAGCCAGACC
>CAZKBY010000101.1:0-9348 GCA_964550915.1 uncultured Eubacteriales bacterium
CCTGGATTCCTGTCCGCATATTCCTTGATCGGTGCCTCAATGTGGAGGGTTAACCAGAGAAGCCTTTCATCTTGAGAAATGTCCTCAAAATAGGACTGCCGCTTGTGGACGATCTTGTTTTCTTGGTAGGGCTTGTGCTTGGACAGAAAAGGACAGTTTGGCGGGCAGTTGATTCTTTTTTCCCTGATCAGTCCGCAACAAAGGGGACAGAGGTTCGAACCAAGGGCAGGGCAGTGTCTTTTCGCTTTTCTCTGGTTGCAGCGCGAGCATTTGGCCATGGACTTGGGTCGTTCTAACAGGTGAGATGAAAGGCTCCGGCCGTTTTTTTGCTGACGGCCAGTTCATTGAAGATCTGAACTGCCTTGGTCGTTTTTTCTACCCGGATAAGGATGCCTTTTGATTCGGCCGCTTTCCTAACCTCGGGGTTGACTTTCATCAAGCCGAAAAAGCCGGTGCCGATGACAAGGGCCTCGATTTTTTCCTGGAGAATGCCCTGGATGTCCTCCAGCGCTAACCGATGACCTTCCTTCCGCCACCAGGATGAGACTATCCGCTCGGGCAGCAAAATAAGGTCGGCCGTGTAGGTCATCCCATCAACAATCATCGCTCCGAAGGAGTAGCTGTCGATCATTTTTTCAGTATGAATGTCTCTTCGGTCAGAGTTTTCATTTTTTTGCCAAGAAGGCTGAGCAGGGTCTTGCGGGCGGCTTGTTGTTCAGCGCTCTTTTTGGAATGACCTTTGGCTTTGGCCAGAGGGTAACGTCCGATGTTAACTTCCACGATAAAAATTTTCTTGTGGTCGGGCCCCAGCGAGGTTAGGGTTTTATAGGTCGGAGGAGCTAAGTTCTCCTTCTGTAAGTATTCCTGAAGGGCCGACTTGTAGTTGTCAATCACGAATTTCTGGCTGTCGATCTTGCTGTAGGATCTTTTAAGCAGAGGAAGGATGAGATTCTTGGCTGCCTCGTATCCCCGATCGAGATAGAGGGCTCCGATCAGGGCTTCGAATGCCCCGGCCAGAATTGTCTTCTTCTTCCGGCCGCCGCTTTTCTCCTCGCCCTTTCCGAGCAAGATATACCGGTCGAGTTTTATTTTCTGGCCGAAGCGAGCGAGAGAGTCGGAGCTAGCGGCCGCAGACTTGAACTTAGACAGGTCTCCTTCAGTGAGGTTCGGGTAGCGAGAAATGAAAAAGTCTGCCAGGACGAGGCCGACAACTGAGTCGCCCAAGAATTCCAGGACCTCATTGTTCTTCACTTTCTTCTGCTGGTGTTCGTAGGCGTAGGAACTGTGAGTCAGAGCCTGGGCCAACAGCCCTTTGTCTCTGAATTCGAGCCTGATTTTTTTTTCAAATTTAGCGAGCTTTTGGTCCATCAGATCGGGTCTTAGCAAAAGGGATAGACAATTCTTCCGGCGACAATCGTCATGGCCGGTGCACCCTTGAGTTTCCAGCCGTGGAAAGGGTTATTTCGGCTCTTTGAAGCGAATGTCGTGATGTCGATGACCGTTTCCTTGTGCAGATTGAGAACGGTCAGGTCAGCATCTGCGCCGACGCTTACCCGCCCTTTGGTCTTCAGGCCGAGAATCCGGGCCGGCGTTGTCGAGATCATTTCTATAAACCGAGATAGAGTAATCACATTCTTGTTGACCAGCCTGTCAAGAAGGAGAGGGACAGCCGTTTCCAAACCGTTAATGCCGAAGGGAGCGCGATCGAATTCGACTTCTTTTTCTTCGGCTGTGTGAGGAGCGTGATCGGTGGCCAAAACGTCGATGATCCCCGTCTTTGTAGCAGCCAGGAGCGCCTTGACATCGTCCTGGCTGCGCAGGGGAGGGTTGACCTTGAGGTTCGTGTCATAATTGACCAGGGCTTCATCAGTAAGGACGAGATGATGCGGCGTCACTTCGGCTGTGACCTGGACGTTTCTTTCTTTAGCTTCCTCCACCAGCCGCACTCCCCCCTGGGTGCTAAGATGGGCAACGTGGACTCTCGCGCCGGCTGTTTCTGCCAGAATGATGTCCCGGGCGATCATGATCTCCTCAGCTGAGGCTGGGATTCCCCTGAGGCCCAAAAGATAAGCCTGCGAGCCTTCATGCATGAGACCGTCCTGGCTGAGGTTGAAATCTTCGCAGTGGTCGATAATAAGCGTCCCCAGGAACTCGGCATATTCCAGAGCCCGCCGCATGACCAAGCTGTTCTGGATGCAGCGCCCGTCGTCAGAGAAGGCGATGGCTCCGGCATCCAGAAGGTCGGCCATATCGGTGAGTTCTTCGCCCCTTAATCCGTTGGTGATGGCCGCAATCGGAAAGATGTTGACCGCCGCCTTCCTTCTGGCCTCGGTGAGGATGAATTCGGTCACGCCACGGTTATCGTTGACCGGGCTGGTGTTGGGCATGGCACATATGGAAGTGAAACCGCCCCTGGCCGCTGCCCGGGAGGCCGTCTGGATATCCTCTTTATATTCTTGGCCGGGCTCGCGAAGATGAGCATGCATGTCGATAAAACCGGGGGCCACAACAAGCCTGGAAGCGTCGACAACTTTAAGCTCTTTGCTTTCCTCGATCGTCGGCTTGATCTCGGCGATCTTTCCCCGGTCGACGAGGATATCCAGCGTCTCATCTGTGCCGGAAGAAGGGTCGACAACTCTTCCGTTTTTAATCAACAGTCTCACGCTCTTTTCCTCCTAACAGAAGATAGAGGATGGCCATGCGGATGGCGATGCCGTTCTCGACTTGTTTAAGGATGACCGACTTGACTGAATCGGCCATTTCGGAAGATATCTCCACACCCCGGTTCATCGGGCCTGGATGCATGATGATGGCGTCATTATTGGCCAACCGGAACCTTTTCTCAGTCAGACAATAAAGGTTTCTGTATTCCCTGATCGAGGGAAAATAGTTTGCCTTCTGCCGTTCAGTTTGGATACGGAGCATCATGATGACATCGGCCCCGGCCAGAGATTCATCCAGGTTATGGCTGATACCGGCGCCGAAATTCTTGAACTCCAATGGGAGAAGAGAGGGGGGACCGACCAGAGTGACCTGAGCTCCCAGCTTATTGAGGAGGAAGACGTTCGACCTGGCCACCCGGCTGTGGAGAATGTCTCCGACAATGACGACGCTGAGGTTTTTAAAACTTTTTTTGATTTGACGGATGGTCAAAGCATCGAGCAGCGCCTGAGTGGGATGCTCGTGGCTGCCATCACCGGCATTGATGACGTGGGAACGGCAGAATGTCGAAACGAAACGGGGAGCGCCAGAACAGGAATGGCGAATGACGAGAGCATCGGGGTTCATCGCCTCAAGATTCAAAACCGTATCCTTCAAGCTTTCTCCCTTGACGACACTGCTCGTTTGCTGGCTGAAATTGATGATATCAGCGCTCAGCCTTTTGGCGGCGAGCTCAAAAGAGCTGCGCGTTCGTGTGCTCGGCTCAAAAAAGAGGTTGACGATCGTCTTGCCGCGCAGGGTCGGGACTTTTTTCACTTCCCGCGTTGAGATCTCGGAAAGTGATTCAGCCGTGTCCAGGACAGCCAGGATGTCTGATGCGTCGAGGTCCTGGATTCCCAGGAGATGCCTGTGCTTGAACTCCAAGAATGCGCTCCTACTTCAAATCGCCTGATTCAGTGATTAAAACCTCGTCAGCATCGTCGATTTCGGTCAGCTTGACCTGGACGACTTCCCGCTTTGAGGTTGGCAGGACTTTGCCGACGTAGTCGGCTCTGATCGGGAGCTCGCGGTGGCCCCGGTCGATAAGGACCAACAGCTGGACGGTCTGGGGTCGGCCCAGGTCGAACAGGCTGTCCATGGCCGCCCGGATAGTCCGGCCCGTGAAAAGCACATCGTCGACGAGGAGAACGTCCTTCTTAGTGATCGGGAAGTCGATCTCCGTTTTCTGGACCATGTGCTGTGTTTCCAGCTCCGCGAAATCATCTCGATAGAGAGTGATGTCCAAGACGCCGACGGGGATGTCTATTTTTTCCAGCTCTTGAATCAGGCCTGATATCCGCTTGCCCAGATAGATGCCCCGGGTCCGAATCCCTACGATGACCAAGCTTTTCAGGTTGCGATTCCGCTCCAGGATCTCTGTTGTCATCCGGTAAAGAGACCTTTTAATCTTGGCTGCATCCATCACCCTGGCTTTGATTTTTTCTTCCATGAACGATCTCCTGCCTCCTCAGCGAGTTCCCTTCTTGGGAGAAACAGAGGCCGATTTCTTAATGAACATGCACTATCCGAGAAAAAAAGTCAATCTTTCAAGGCCCTAAAAAACTCCTGGGCCATGGTTAGGTCTTGGTTGATTTGCCTGACGAGGGCTTGGGGGTTGGAGAATTCTTTCTCCTCCCTGATTTTCTTATGGATGCCTAGCCGGATTCTCTTCCCGTAGATCCTTTGCTTGAAGTCAAAAATAAATGTTTCGACTTGGAAATCATCGCTTTCGAAGGTGGGGCGGAAGCCGATGTTCGTCAGGGAAGGATAGGTTCGGCGGCCAAGCATGGCTGTGGTGATATAGACTCCTTGAGGGGTGATCTCATTGGCCGTGAGAATGTTGGCGGTGGGGAAGCCGAGGGAAGTGCCACGGGAAGAACCTTTGATAACTTTGCCTTCAATCTCGTAGGGATGACCCAGCAGGCCATTAGCCCTTTCAATTTCGCCTTTTAACAGGAAGGAACGGATAAGACTGCTGCTGACAATCTGTCCTCTGTGCCTGACCTGCGGAACGGGATTGACGATGACACCGAACTTGTGGCCCAACCTGCGGAGCATCTCAATATCCCCCTGCCGCTTTAAGCCAAATCTGAAATTTTCGCCAACGATGATCTCCCTGGCTCCAAGAAGGGAGACGATGATGGAGTGGAAGAACTCACAGCTTGTCAGGCGTGAGAAGGCGTAGTCAAAGGGCGCCACCAAGACGGCCTGGACGCCGGAATCCCTTAGGCTGGCCAGCCTCTGGGTTAAGGTCTGGATCATGGCTACTCTTCGCTGGCCGAGAACCTTCTCGGGGTGAGGAGAAAAGGTGAGGACAATCGAAGTGAGGCCCCCTTCCCGGGCGCGTTCCATGAGCAGGCTCAAGATGGCCCGGTGTCCCCGATGAAATCCGTCGAAATTTCCTATGGCCACGGCCGGAGGCCGCGGGAAGCGCGGCAGGTTCTTGAGCCCTCGCAGGACTTGCATCTTTTTAGAGCTTGATGGCCTGGGCTTTTTCCAGGTAATGCATCTTCAATTGCTGAAGACACGCCTCCAGGAACTTCTCTTCATCGGGCTCGAGGTTTCCTTTTGTCCGGTCTTTCAAAAGGTCGAGGATGTCAATCAGTCTTCGAGCCAATTCCAGGTTTCCTCCTTCCTGACTGCGACCGGGGTCCTCGATCACTCCGAGTTTGATCAGGGCTTGGGTATAAAAGGGAAAAACGATGGAGCTGAATTCAAGAGGCGGAACAAATTCTTTTTTGCTTTCTTGGCTCGAGTCTCTGCCTTCCATTTCACTCCTCCAGGCTATGAACTGGGCGCCCGTTTTTTTCTCAGGACGAGCTGGGCCTTGATGAACTCCTCAAGCTCTCCGTCCAGAATTTTGTCGACCTCCCCTGTTTCTAACTTCGTGCGCAGGTCCTTGACCAGCCTATAGGGATGGAGTACATAAGAGCGAATCTGGTTGCCCCAGGCAATTTCTGACTTGCTCTCCTCCATCTTCTCAAACTTTTCGATTTGTCTCTGTTTTTTTCGCTCATAAAGCCGGGCCTTGAGAACTTTCATGGCCGAGGCCTTGTTTTTGTGCTGGGACCTCTCGCTCTGGCACTGGACGACGATTCCGGTGGGAAGGTGAGTGATTCGGACGGCTGAATCCGTGACGTTGACGTGCTGGCCGCCCCGGCCAGAAGACCGGTAGGTATCGATACGAAGATCCTCCGGGTTTATTTCGACTTCGATATCCTCCTCGACCTCCGGGAAAACGAAAACAGCGGCAAAGGAAGTATGACGCCTTTTGTTGGCGTCGAACGGAGAAATCCGGACAAGGCGGTGAACCCCGGATTCCTGGCCTAATGTACCGTAGGCATAATCGCCCTCCATCCGAACAGTGACGCTCTTCAGTCCGGCTTCCTCCCCGGGCAAGTAATCGAGAATCTCGACCTTGAAACCCTTGCGCTCGGCAAAACGAAGATACATGCGCAGGAGCATCTGAGCCCAATCTTGGGATTCCGTTCCTCCGGCGCCAGGATGGATGGTCAAGATGGCATTCCGGAGATCGTCCTCTTCGTAAAAAAGCGCCTGGAGCTCGGCGTCTTCAAGTTTACGGCCAAAAGATTCGACAGCCCGGCTGAGGTCGTCTCCGACGTTTTCCCCCTCAGAAGCGAGCTCTGTCAGGACTTCAACCTCCTCCTTTTTCTCATTCAGGAGCGAGAAAAACCTCAGGTCGCGCTCAAGCTTTTTCTTTTTTTGCTGGAGAGACTGAGACTTCTTTTGATCCTGCCAGGTCGCAGGGGAGGAGAGCTCTCGGTTGATGGCCTCAATTTCAGAACGTTTCTCATCGAGGTCAAAGAAAACCTCGAAGCTCTTCAAACTTTCGGAGTTGCACTTTAATTTTATCTTGAAGCTCAGAAAATCTCTGAGCGGTCGCTTGATTCTTTTCATTCATGGGATCTTTTCACTATCGCCAGGATAAAAGAGATGCTGGCCAAAGTCAAGCTCAGATAGGGAAGGAGATCGCCCTGCCGAGCATAAAAAGTGAGATTGGTCGCCGGCCTGATCAGCCCACTCAGAAATGTCTGAGTCATCAGCTCGGAGCGAGACAGGATTCGTCCATAAGGGTCGATGATGCCGCTGATGCCGGTGGTTGCGGCTCGGAGAAGAAAACGCCTGTTCTCGACCGCCCGGAAGACCGCAATCTGAAAATGCTGGTGGGGAGCGGCGCTCTGGCCGTACCAGCCGTCATTGGTGATCGTGACGAGAAATTCGGCTCCCTTTCTGACAAACTTCCTGACCAGGCCGGGAAAAATGATCTCATAGCAAATCGGGGAGCCGAAATATTTCCCTTCAAACTTGTGGAGAACATAGTCCCGGCCTGGGGTCACGTCGCCGATGGCATGGGTGACCTTTTCGATGAATGAGAAAATGCTTTTGTAAGGTGTGTATTCTCCGAAGGGAACGAGGTGGATCTTGGCATATCTACTCATGGAGAGGTCAGGACTCAGACAAAGGGCCGTATTGTAGTATCGTGTTTCACCGCCAACCTGAGCGGTCTCGTTGGTACCGAGAAGAAGCGTGCACTGGCTTTCGCGGACAAACTCGACCAGCCTTGTTTTGAATTCCTTATAGATCGGCTGAGAGCAACTGAAGCATAAGGGAACTGAGAATTCGGGCCAAATGATCAATTTGGCGCCATCCTGGTTAGCTCGATTGGTCAGGTCGACGTGTCTTTCGAAGAGGCTTCTAATCTCTTCATCTGAGATCCGGTCCCAGTAAATGTCCGAGGAGACATTTCCTTGAATAATGGCTGCCCTGAACATTTCCCCGGTTTCAGCCGGGACCTTAAGAATGAGAAGACCACCCCCGTGGACGAGCAGAATGAGAGCCAGGCCTATGAAAAAAGGGAGGCGTTTCTTAGTGGTCATGGATAGGACGAAAAGAGATTGGAAAAGGACGATAAAGAAAGAAAGTCCGTAAACTCCTGTCGCCGCCGCGACCTGGAGAAAAACCAGATTCTTCACCTGGCTATAACCCAGAAGGCCCCAGGGAAAGCCCGTGAACAAGTAGCTGGCGCCATATTCCTGGACAACCCAAATGAACGGTGCCAAGAGGAGCGCCAGCCGGGGAAAGGGCTGGCGAATTTTTACCAAGAGGAAGGCAAAGGCAGCCCAGAAAAGAGCCATGAGCGCAACGAGAAGAACATAAATGAGTAAGCTTAGGGCCGGAGAGAGATTTCCGTAATGAGCTGGAACGTGAGGAATCCAATAGAGGAGGATGGCGTAGTAGAGGAAACCCGCCATAAACCCGAGTGCGAAGGCCTTTGCCGGCTTTTTCCGGGAGAGAGCAAAAAAAAGGGGCAGGAGGCAAATCCAGGCGAAAAAATAGAGGTTGAACTTAGGGAAGGCAAGAGCCGTGAGCAATCCGCTGAGCCCGGCGAGGGCGACATCCATGTCAGGGCCTCCTTTGTTTTATGCTCCTGCAAACATAATATGCAATCTCATCTCAATTTGTTGCGCTTATAGTAGTCTTATTTCCTCGCTTCCTTAGACCTTTTCGAAAAGGATGAAGTAGGTTTTAATCTCTGACGATGAAATAATCCGTTTTTTTGCCCGCCGCAGCCGCCAGCTTGGCTTTGACTGCCTCAGCTTCTTCTTTGGTCGAAAACCCACCGATGCGCACCCTGAAAAGCGGCTTTTTATCGGAAGGCTGGGGGTCAAGAACAGTTACCTGGTATCCCTGGCTTCTGAACGTTTGCGCTCTCGACAGAGCAGACTGGCGGTCCTCCAACGCTCCCACCTGGACGAAGTAGCGATTGTCCTTGGCCGCCAGAACTTGAGGCCGTGACGGCGCCGGTTCGGTCTTCGGCTCTAACTTTGGTTTTTCCAGGACAGCGGCTCCCTGGGCCGATGCTTCCTCGGCCTTTGGAGTCGGAACCGGCTCTTTAGCTTGAGGCTTAACCTGGGGGAGGATAATTTTTTCCGTCGGCTGAACTTGTTCCTTCTGGACGCTGAGGTCAGTTGTCTCGGCGACCTGGGCGTGCTTTTTCCCCACGGATACTCCAAGGAGAAAAATAATGACGCCAAGAATCAGGATGGCGAGAAAGATAATGGCCAACTGGGTGCTTGAAACCTGTAATTCTCTGAATTCTCTGTTCGTCATCAGACTTTTTCGGGTTTTGTTTTTTCGAACGTAAAGGCTTTCAAGAGCTCAAGAGGCAACGGGAAGATGATGGTAGAGTTTTTCTCGGTGGCGATCTCGGTTAGAGTCCCTAAGAAACGCAATTGGAGGGCTTGCGGATTGGTCGAAATGATCTCAGCCGCCTGAGTGAGTTTGCTCGCTGCTTGGAACTCGCCATCGGCATGGATGACCTTGGCCCGTCTTTCCCGTTCGGCCTCGGCTTGCTTGGCGATAGCCCGGACCATCGTATCGGGCAGATCGACGTGCTTCATTTCCACGAGCTGGACTTTAATTCCCCAGGGATCGGTATGCTTGTCTAGAATATCCTGGAGCTGGGCGTTGAGTTTCTCCCGTTCGGACAGAAGATCGTCAAGCTCGACTTCGCCCAGGACGCTGCGCAAAGTCGTCTGAGAAAGCTGGGAGGTGGCATAAAGGTAATCCTGGACATCAATGATCGCCTTGAGAGGCTCCATGACCCGAAAATAGACGACGGCATTC
>CAZKBY010000102.1:0-9275 GCA_964550915.1 uncultured Eubacteriales bacterium
CTAGCGCATTTTTTTGGAGTTTAGTCTTGCTGGACAGAGCGATGGAGAGGATGATGTCCGCCAGCCAGAGGATAGCCGTGAGCCATCTTTCCCTTGCTCTTATAACTCTTCTCATTTTAGCTTTGTTGCCTGGAGGAGGGTTGGCGAGGTGGGGGCTGAATTTCAAGAATTGGCAGAAAAGCCTCATTATGGGGATTATCCTGGGAATTGGCATGGGAATTCTGTTTTCCTTATTCTCTTATGGATGGAGCATCAGCGGCTGGCATTTTGGCAAGCTGACGTCCCAACTTAATAAAACGGAGACACTGATTCAGCTTTTTTCTCAGCTGTTCCTGGTGGGAACAAGCGAAGAATTGTTTTTCCGGGGGTTGCTCACAACATGGCTTATGAAGCGCTATCCTTCTCGACTGGCTGGATTGTCTGCTGGAGTTGTTATAGTGGCATTTCTGTTTGCTCTGGTCCAGCTCTATAAATTGCTCTTTGGTTTCCCTTCCGGGAAAGTACTTGTTTTTATGCTTGGAGCATTATTTTATGGGCTTCTCCTGGGAGGGATGTATCATAAAACCAAAAGCCTTCTTGCGCCTATCGTTATTCACAATATCGGGAATTCAGTGATGTTCTTGGCCGGCTTGGGGTTTTAAAAAAGGATGAAAATATACTCCAGGCGCTTTTTTCAGAAAATCAGCATCGGGACAATGTCCGGGCTGCTGACTGAAGCGTCCAGGTATATAACCATCCTATGATACGTTCCGAATGCTGGCGCATTCGAAATCATCCGGGAAAGACGAGACGGGGTCGGAATTTTTCGACCAGACCCTGGTGGAATTCGCAGACGCTGTTCGTCCGGAGCTCACTGTTGTTGATGCGAGGAGTCTGCTTATTAAAAGCTGACCAACCTATAAACCCGGCAAATCTGAGATGAGAGATGGCGTGAACAGGCTGATTCTATCTGGAGACATGGTCGCCGTGGATTCCTATTGCGCCGACCTCATGCAAAAATATGATGAGACTTTCCAAAAAGAAAAAAGAGTTGAGCGGCAGTTAGAGTATGCCAGACACCTTGGTCTGGGAACAAAGGATCTCAATCAGGTTGAGACGATTGAGATAACAGTCTAAATTTATCTAAGAAGGCCTTCAGGTTGAGGAGAGGATGAGTATCTGAAAAAAAGATGATAGAAGATCAGGCCAGAGAAGGAGAAGAGCGAAGACCAAGCGCTCCCGCGTCTATCAGAAAATCCCCTGACAGCGTACATGGCCGGCCGCATTCCGCTACTTGGCGTCGGCCCAGTTGGCTCCCCAGCCGAGGTGAACTTTTAACGGAACCCGGAGCGGGTAGACGTGCTCCATTTTTTGCTTGACCAAGGCTTCCACTTGCTCCTTTTCTCTCTTGGGAACCTCAAAGACCAGCTCATCGTGGACCTGGAGGATCATCTTGGTCTTCAGGTCTTTGGCCTTGAATTCCTCCCAGATTTCGATCATCGCTTTTTTCATCAGGTCGGCAGCCGATCCCTGGATGGGCGCATTGAGGGCGATGCGGCGGCCGGCCTGCTGGATGACCTTGTCTTTCTGCTTGAGCTCGGGCACCTGCCGCAAGCGCCCGAAAATGGTTTGGGTGGAACCTCTTTCTTCGGCCTCTTTAACCGTGTCCTCGAGGAATTCGCGAACGCGGGGATGTTGCTCGAAATAGCAGTCGATGAAGCGCTGGGCTTGGCGGGGCTCTGTCCCCAGTTCCTTGGCCAGAGAAAAAGCAGACGTACCGTAAATGATGCTGAAATTGATGACTTTGGCCTTTCTCCGGAGCTCATCCTTGAGGTGAGGAAGGGGAGGCCCGAAGACCTGCCGGGCTGTCTCCTCATGAATGTCCCTGTCAGCGGCGAAAGTCTCGATGAGGGCAGGGTCGCCGGACAGGTGGGCCAGCACCCTGAGTTCGATCTGGGAATAGTCGGCGGCCAAGAGAAGCCAGCCGGGCTCGGCAATGAACGCTCGGCGGAAACGCTGCCCCAGCTCGCCGCGCATGGGAATATTCTGAAGGTTGGGCTCAGAGCTGGAGAGCCGGCCCGTGGCCGCGACTGTTTGATTGTAGGAGGTGTGAATCCTTTCAGTCTCCGGGTTGATGAGCAAGGGCAGGGCGTCGGCGTACGTGGACTTGAGCTTGGCCAGTTGCCTGTACTCAAGAGCGTACTGGGCGATAGGATGGAGCGGGGCCAGCTCCTGGAGGATGTCGAGAGAGGTCGAGTATCTCTTGGTGATTTTGGTTTTGCGCGATGGAGTCAGCTGAAATTTATGGAAAAGAATATCGGCTAATTGCTGGGGCGAGTTGAGGTTAAACTCCTGACCGCTGAGCTCGAAGATCTTTTTTTCGAGCCGCTTTAGCTCGGCTTCAAGCTCGGCTGAAAGCGCCTCAAGCGCCGCCCTGTCAATCTTCACTCCCCAGATCTCCATCTCGGCCAAAAGCTCGATGAGCGGAAGCTCGACCACGCGGTAGAGCGAGTCAAGCTTCTTTTCGACAACGCGGGGCCAGAGAAGCTGGCAGAGCTGCAGGGCGAAATCGGCATCCTGGCAGGAGTAAGGGACGACCTTCTCGACGGGTACAGCATTCATAGTGACTTCGTTCTTGCCCTTGCCGGCGACCTGCTCATAAGAAATAGTTTTTGCCTGGAGATAGACAGAAGCCAGCTTGTCGAGGTTATGTTTCCCCCAATTCGGCTCAAGGAGGTAGCTCAGGACCATGCTGTCTTTATCAATTCCGCGGAGAGGGACTCCTGCTCTCTTGAGGACGATGTAATCATACTTGATGTTCTGGCCGATTTTCAGGATTTTAGAGTCGGACAGGACCGGCCTAAGGAGCCGTGCTGCTTTCTCTGTGGCGATCTGGCTTGGGGCGCCGGGATAGTCGTGGCCCAGGGGAAGATAAAAGGCTTCTCCCGGCTTAACCGAAAAGGAGATGCCGACAAGATGCGCTTGCGTCGGGGAGGGACTATCTGTTTCGGTATCGACAGAGACCTGGCCGGCTGCTTTTATCCGTTCGATCAAAGACAGCAAATCTTTTTCGCTCAGGACGGCACTATAATCCTTTTTTATCTCCTCGGGCTTTTTCAGGTAGCTCTCGAGAAGCGAGGTGAATTCGAGCTCCCGGAAAAGGCCGGCCAACTCCTCAGCGTTCGGCGGCGAGACAGAAAAATCAGCCAGGCGGAAGGCGATGTCGAGGTTCGCCTCGACAGTGACGAGCTGCCGGCTGACCGCGAGCTTGTCCATACCCTGCGCGATTTTTTCCCGCAGCCTGGGGTTTTTGATCTTATCCAGGTTGGCCAAGAGATTATCGAGCGAGCCGAACTCGTTGATGAGCATCTTTGAGGTTTTTTCCCCGATGCCCGGCACGCCCGGAACATTGTCAGAAGGATCACCCCAGAGAGAAAGGACATCCACTACCTGGCCGGGAGAAACGCCGAACACCTCCCTGACCCTTTTTTCGTCGAGGGTCATCTCTTTTGAGGGATTATAGACGGCGATGGATGAGTCAACAAGTTGAAGCAGGTCTTTGTCAGTGGTGACGATGACGGCCGGAATTTTTTCCCGGGCGGCTTTTCGGGCGAGACTGGCCAAAACGTCGTCTGCTTCATAGTCCTCGTACTCAAAACAGGGAATGTTCATGGCTTTGAGCACTTTCTTCAGGACAGGAACCTGAGGGATAAGGTCTTCGGGCATCGGCTTGCGGTGGGCCTTATAATCCTTGAAGAATTTGTGGCGGATTGTCGGTTTTCCAGTGTCAAAGACGACTCCAAGGTAGGGAGGCTTTTCTTGATCCATGATCTTGCGAAGCGTGCTGATGAACCCGTAGATGGCATTGGTCGGGAATCCCCGGGAGGTCGAAAGCCTCTGGATGGCGTAGTAGGAACGATAGAGGAGGGAATTGCCGTCTATGAGAAAAAGCTTCCCGGCGCTCATATCGGGGCGGGTATCCTTATCCTTGCTGGCTCAGTCGTATCCAATACTCAGCCCTTCTCAAGATCCCGCTTTTTCTCCTGAGTCGTGAGGTAGTGGTCGAATTTTCCGTCGGCGATGTCTTTGAGAATGGCGTTGTGCTGATCCTCCATAAGAAGCTGGATTTTCTGGCGGAGATCAGGGCTGCCAAGGAAGGAGGTATAATACGTCTTCCGGGTAGACAACAGCTTTCCCAACTTGTAGACCAACGACTCAATATATTGAGCCCGGCTCCCGACATCCTGAGTCTGGACATGAAAGGTCGCGCCCCTGTGTTTAACTTCGGTGTTAAATCCGGTCATCTGCGTATCGCTCATTTAATTATACTCTTTCCCCCGGAGATATCAAGCAGGCCCCGGGGGTGGTGATGAGTTTGACAATAGGGGGGCTGATGGTATAATAGGATGACTTTTAAGGGACTGGAAAATGATCATTGATGTCGATAAAATCCCCAAAGAGGGACTGATCGTTTCGCGGGACTTTGAATTCTTGAACGTGGACCTGGTCGAGGAGAACGCAGAGTTTCTCGAGCCAACCCACGTGGAAGCGGCCGTTCGCCGGATAGGAGAAGAGGTCTGGGTCAAAGGGAAACTAACCTCCCGGGTGAGCTTCATCTGCAGCCGCTGCCTGAGGCCGTTTGAGTTCCCCGTTGCCGCAGGTTTCGACCTGGTTTATCTTCCCGACGAGCTGGACATCCTAAAGGAGGAGCTTGACGAAGACGACGTCGGCCGCGTTTATTATCACGACAACCAGATTGACCTCGGACAGGTCATCTTGGAACAGCTCAACCTAACTTTTCCTCTAAAGCCGCTGTGCTCAGAAGATTGCGAAGGCATCTGCGCCGTCTGCGGCCAGGTCAGGCAACAGGGGAACTGTGCCTGCTTGGTCCAAGAAGAGGACCCTCGCCTGAGGAAGCTTAAAAACTTTATAAGAGAAAAGGAATAAATGCCCAACCCAAAAAGACGCCATTCCCATTCCCGGAAGGGAAAACGAAGGGCTCATGACGCCTTGGCCATGCCCTCTTTCTCCATCTGCTCGAATTGCGGGACTCCCAAGCTGCCTCACCGGGCTTGCCCGGAGTGCGGCTACTACCGCGGCCGGCAGGTGATTGAAGAAGCCGAAACCGAATAAAAGGGGAAGTTGATGAAAATCGCAGTCGACGCGATGGGGGGAGATTTCGGCCCGCAAGTGACCGTGCCCGGGGCTCTTCGCGCCGCCCAGGATTTCGGTATCGATGTGTTCCTCGTCGGGGTCGAGAGGATTATTAAGAATGAGCTGGAGAAGCTTCATTATGACCGGGTCAAGTGCACCATTGTCGATGCCCCTGAAGCAATCAGCATGGGAGAAGGCATTTTCTCCCTGCGCCGAAAAGCCAAGTCGTCCATCCGGGTTGGTGCCCAGCTCGTCAAGGATAAGCTGGCCGACGGTTTTGTTTCCACTGGAAACACGACCGCGGTGGTTTATATCTCGCGCAAAGTCATCGGCGCCCTGCAGGGAGTGGAAAGGCCGGCGCTGGCCCTCTTAGTCCCGACGCTCCGGGGATTGAGCCTGCTCATTGATGTGGGAGCCAGCGTGGACTGCCGTCCCGAGCATTTAGAACAGTTTGCCGTCATGGGTCGCGTCTTCATGGAAAGCGTTATGGGTCTGGAAAGTCCGCGCATCGGGCTGATGAGCATCGGGGAGGAAGAGTCCAAGGGAAACGACCTGACTCGCCAGGTTTACGAGCGGCTTGAAAGTTCGTCGCTCCACTTTATCGGTAACATCGAGGGCAAAGATATTTATTCGGGCAAGGCCGATGTCATCGTCTGCGACGGTTTTACGGGCAATGTCGCCCTGAAGGTGAGCGAGGGCGTCGTCGAGACGCTCTACCATTGGGCGCGCCGCGAGGTGACCAAGAACCTGCTGGCCAAGCTGGGGTTTTTCCTCATGAGGAGAAACCTCAAACGGCTTTACAAGAGAGTCGATTATTCTGAATACGGCGGGGCTCAACTCCTTGGCATTAATGGTGTCTGCATCATCGGTCACGGCCGCTCCAGCCCACGGGCGGTCGGGAGCGCTGTCCGCCTGGCCAGGGATTTCGTCGTCCACAGGGTCCAGGAAAGAATTCAGGCGGAAATGGCCAAGCTTGGAGGAGCAACTCATGGAGCCAAAGCCTAACCTGACTTTCTCGGGGAAAGTGGCGCTTGTCACCGGTGCCTCCCAGGGCATCGGAGAGACGATTGCTCTGGAGCTTGCCGCAGCCGGTCTGGCCGTCGCCCTGGTGGACATCCAGGAAGGGAAGTTGGAGGGAGTGGCCCGGACGATTAAAGAAAAAGGCGGACAGGCCTCTTCTTACTCGGCCGATGTCTCCCGGCTTGAACAGGCTTCGGCGGTGGTCGAGGCCGTGATCAAAGAGCGCGGGACTCTTGATTATCTTGTTAACAATGCCGGCATCACCAGGGATAACCTGCTCATGCGGATGAGAGAGGAGGAGTGGGATGCCGTGTTGGCCGTCAACCTGAAGGGCGCTTTCAATTTTTGCAAGGCGGCGATCCGGCCGATGATCAACAAGCGCTTCGGCAGGATCGTCAACATCTCCTCGGTCGTCGGACTGATGGGCAATCCCGGGCAGACAAACTACGCCGCCTCCAAGGCGGGAATCATCGGGCTGAGCCGGTCCCTGGCCAGGGAAGTTGCCGCTCGGGGGATCACTGTGAACTGCGTCGCCCCCGGTTATATCGCCACGGCCATGACGGAGACGCTCCCCGAGGAAATCAAAAAGGCTTTCCTGGAGATCATCCCGATGAAGAGGATGGGAACTCCGGTCGATGTGGCCGAGGCGGTGAAATTCCTTCTTTCCGACCAGGCCTCTTACATCACCGGCCAAGTCATCCATGTCAACGGTGGCATGTATGCCTAACGGCCCTAAACGTGAAATACATTGAGGAGGTAATCATGGAGAGAGAAGAGCTTTTGAAGAAGGTCAGGACCATCGTGTCCGACAAGCTGAGCATCAGCGAGGACCAAGTGACCGAGCAGGCTTCGTTCATCGAAGATCTGGGAGCCGATTCCCTGGACACGGTCGAGCTCGTCATGGCTTTGGAAGATGAGTTTGGGCTTGATATTCCCGACGAGGAAGCCGAGAAACTAACGACAGTGGGCAAGGCCATCGACTATATCATGGGCCGGGCGTCCAAATAAGAAACGCTTTTCATGAGAGGTTCCCGTTCGATTTCGCGGGCGACTGCCGGGCGGAGAGTTGTGATCACCGGCATCGGGATCATCTCTCCTTTGGGCATCGGCCGGGCTAAGAACTGGGAAGCCCTTCTCGAGGGCAAGAGCGGAATCTCAGCCATCTCCCGATTTGACGCCTCCCTTTACCCGACGCGAATCGCCGGCGAGGCGCGCGATTTTGATCCCCTCGATTTTATCGACCGGAGAGAGGTCCGGAAAATGGACCGGTTCATCCAGTTTGCCGTGGCGGCCGCCCAGCTGGCAGTGGAGGATGCGGGAATAAACCCGGCGCTTCTTGAAGGGGAAAGGACGGGCGTCTACATCGGTTCTGGGATCGGAGGCATCTCCTCTATCGAGGAAACCCACAAGGTGCTGTTGGAGAAGGGAGTGGACAGGGTTTCCCCCTTCTTTCTGGTCTCGAGCATCATCAACGAGGCCTCCGGCCAGATCTCGATCAAGTACAGGAGCCGGGGGCCCAACTCTGCCACGGCTACAGCCTGCTCGACGAGCACCCACGCTGTCGGGGATTCCTTCCGTCTGATAGGAAGGGGCGAGGCTGATCGAATGTTGGCCGGTGGCGCCGAAGCCCCCATCTCTCCGCTCGGAGTGGCGGGGTTCTGTGCCATGCGCGCCCTGTCGGTGAGGAACGATGAGCCGGAGCGGGCCTCACGGCCTTTTGACGCTGAACGCGACGGCTTCGTCATGGCCGAGGGCGCAGGCGTCCTCCTGTTAGAGGAGTTGGGAGCAGCCCTCAAACGCGGGGCCAGAATCTACGCCGAGATCGTTGGTTACGGGATGAACGCCGACGCCTATCATGTCACCGCCCCTTCCCTTGATGGTGAGGGAGCGCGTGCCGTGATGCTGAGGGCTCTCGAAGACGCCGGCATAGGCCCGCAAGAAATCGGTTATATCAACGCCCACGGGACCTCGACGCCTTACAACGACAAAGTCGAGACGTTGGCTATCAAGAAAGCTTTTGGCGAGTACGCCCGGCGACTCGGCATAAGCTCGACGAAGTCGATGACAGGCCACATGTTGGGCGCAGCCGGCGCGGCCGAAGCGAGCATCTCGGCCCTCTGCCTGGCTAACCAGATTATGACGCCGACCATCAATTATGAACATCCCGACCCCGAATGCGACCTCGACTACGTGCCCAACAGGCCGAGGCCGGCTGAATTTGCCTACGCCCTCTCCAATTCCTTCGGGTTTGGAGGGACAAACGGCTGTCTTGTTTTCAAGCGATACAAAGATAGAACTTAGCCTGCATTGAAAGTTTTTACGACATTCCCACAAAGGAGGCCAAGGTGGATATCCTTGTTTTTGTTAAGAGAGTTCCGGATACCGAGTCCAAGATCAGAGTCAATCCCGAAACAAAAACCGTGGTTGAGGAAGGGCTGAATTTTATCATCAGCCCCTATGATGAGTACGCCCTCGAAGAGGCCCTGCGGAACAGGGAGTCCAAGGGCGGCAAGGTCACGGCAGTCTCCGTGGGCAAAGAGGAATCGCTGACGATCCTCAGAAAATGCCTGGCCATGGGTGCCGATGAAGCCGTCCTCATTCGTGACCCGCTAACGGAGACCTACGATGGCCTGCGGACGGCCCGGATCATTGCTGCTTTTGTCAAAAAAAAGTGTCCCCAGGCCGGGCTGCTTCTTTTCGGGAAGCAGTCGGTCGGCGCCGACAACGCCCAGGTCCCTTCGATGGTGGCCGAGCTCCTTGGTTTGCCGCAGGTCAATGTCGTCGTGAAGCTCGAACTCGAGGAAACCCGGGGCGTGGCCTACCGGGAAATCGAAGGCGCCCAGGAAAAGGTTGCCTTCCCCCTGCCGGCCGTGATCAGCGCCCAGAAGGGGCTAAACGAGCCGCGCTACGAAACTCTCAAAGGCATCATGGCCGCCAAGCGGAAGGAAATTCCTATTATACCGATCGAAGATATAGGAATTGGGGCTGAGGACCTCGCTTCGCGCGTTGTCATCACTCGACTGGAGATGCCTCCGGCCCGGCAGGCAGGCCGCCTGGCGAGCGGGCCGGCCGAAGAAACGGCCCGGCAGTTAGTCGAGTTCCTCCACCGCGAAGCTAAAATC
>CAZKBY010000103.1:0-9149 GCA_964550915.1 uncultured Eubacteriales bacterium
GTAAATCAATACGTTACGAAAGGAAACAGCTTTTTTTATGAATTTTTCAGGCTAGAAAAAGATATGCAAGTGGACATGACCGAGATCATGAAACGCGAGGATTTAGCCAAGCTGCTTGCGGAAATGTCCTCTGACGAGAGGGTTGATTTGTTTAAAGGAATGCCTGAAGAGAAGCAGGAGATGATTCTCCCGGCCCTTGCTCAGGCGCAGCGAGAAGATATTCGAAGGCTTGCTTCCTATCTGGAAGGGACGGCGGGAGCCGTCATGACTTCCGAGTACGTGACTCTCACTCCTGACTTGACGGCTGGCGAAGCCATCGCCAAACTGCGCCTTGAGGCTCCAGATAAAGAAACAATCTATTATGCATATGTGATTGATGATAAGCGTGAACTGTTAGGGTTTGTTTCCTTAAAAGACCTCATCCTGGCGCGGCCAGAAGCTCGTGTCAGGGACATCATGCATAGGGATGTCGTTTTTGCCTGGGTGACGGATGACCAGGAGGAGGCGGCCCGGAAGATCCAGAAATATGACTTCATCGCTCTGCCCGTCGTCAACGGCCACAGAACACTCCTAGGGATCATCACTCACGACGATGCTCTTGATATCATTACTCAGGAACACACCGAGGATATGGAAAAATTCATGGCCATCGCTGGCCGCCATGAGGCCCGGGCCTATCTGAGGACTTCGGCCTGGGACCATTTCAGGAACAGGTCTCTATGGATCTTAGCTCTTGCCCTGCTCGGGTTTGTCTCAGGGTATATTGTCCTGAGTTTTGAAGGGCTGCTCCTCCAGTTTGCTATCCTGGCGACGTTCATGCCCATGCTCGCTGATACGGGCGGAAACACGGGAAGCCAGTCAGCTACCCTGGTTGTCCGCGCCCTAGCTCTGAAAGAGGCCACGGGAAAAGACGTCCTGAGGGTCATCTTTAAGGAGGTCCAGGTTTCCTTGCTCCTCGGTCTTTTGCTGGCAGCGGTCGCCTTTGGTCGAGTCCTTATTTTCAGTGGCAACTCCACTATGCGGCGAACTTTTTCGCCCTGGACGGTCGCCCTGGCCATAAGCATCGCCCTTGCTCTCCAGGTGATCAGTTCCACACTGATCGGAGCTCTCCTGCCGCTCGGTGCAGCCAGACTCAAGTTTGACCCTGCTGTCGTGGCCAGCCCGGCGCTGACGACAATCGTCGATATCACCGGACTTTTAATCTTTTTCACGGCGACAAAACTCATTCTTCGATTCTGAGCTGTGGAGGGAAGATCATGAAGAAAGCAAAAGTTGGACGCAGGACGTTAACCTGGGGAATGTGTTTGGCTTTTCTTTTGCCCTCTCTGGTTTTGGCGGAAGACGGACTTATCCCGGCTTTCCCGATCGAACGGGACGAGATGACCCTTGAGCGGCTGGCCCAGCCCAACACCTATTTTGACAAGGTCGGCCGAAGGTTTGCCATCCTCGGGTTTGAAAGCGGAATGTTCGAGGCCTGGGCCTATCCGTTGAAACTTTGCCGGCAGTTCGAGTTTTCGTTTCTCCTGAAGAGAAGCACTCGGCCGATCGCCGGAAGAGAAATCGTTCGGTTCATTGAAGTGACTCCGGCGGCGACCAGGCTGACCTACACGCATCAGTCTTTCACGGTCAAAGTCATTTTTGTCACGTCCGTCTCAGACCCTGGCGCGGTGATTTTCCTTGATGTTGACTCTACCGAGCCGCTAACCATCGTGGCCAGTTTTTTGCCCGTCCTCCAGCCGATGTGGCCAGCGGGACTCGGCGGCCAGTACGCCGTCTGGGATTCAGGGCTCAAGGCCTACGTCATCTCCGAGCCGACAGGAATGAATCACGGATTGGTCGGCTCACCCGCGGCCCAGGGAATTTCCTACACCCCCGCCCACATGCTCTCCGATCAACCAAACGAGTTTACGATAGCGGTTGAAAAGCCCGAGGAAGCGAGGGAAAAGTTCATCCCCATGATCCTGGCTGGCGGCAAAGGGAAGATGGAAGAAGTCAAAAAAACGTACGAAAAGCTGGCTTCAGACCCCGGCGCTGTTTATTCAGAGGCAAAAAATCACTACGGAGTGCTGCGCAAAAACACCCTCCGCCTCAAAACGCCCGTGAAGAAGCTCGACCTTGCTTTTGAGTGGGCCAAGGTCTCTCTTGATAATCTCCGTGTGTACAACCCTGACCTTGGTCAGGGGCTAGTCGCCGGGCTGGGAGTTTCGGGATCGAGCGGCCGGCCCGGTTTCGGCTGGTTTTTCGGGACCGATGCCTACCTCAACTCGCTCAGCCTTTCGAGCCTGGGTGATTTTGACGCCGCCCGGGAGGCTCTGGCATTCACCCAGAAATGGCAGAGAGAAGACGGCAAGATGGCTCACGAACTGTCGCAAGCCGCGGGCTATATCAACTGGTTCAGAGACTACCCCTACGGGTATATCCACGGCGACACGACGCCCTTCTACATTGCCGCCGCGTATGATTATTACCTGAGGAGCGGTGACAGAGAATTCATCAGGAAGAGCTGGCCGTCGCTCGTCCAGGCCTATGAGTGGTGTTTGACGACGGATGGAGAAGGCGACGGCTTGATGGATAACCGCAAGGCCGGACTGGGTTTTCTCGAGTTCGGCTCGCTCACCAGGATTCAAACTGATATTTATCTGGCTGCCGTCTGGATTCGGGCAGCCTTGAGCATGGAAAAACTGGCAGCCGCCGTTGGAGAGACGACGTTCGCCCGGAAAGCCGCGGCCAGCTATGAGAAAGCTCTTGCTGCCTTTGAGGCCAGGTTCTGGGACGAAGAGAACGGGCACTACGCTTTTGCCCTTAATGCGGACGGCCAGAAGGTCAAGGAGATAACTCCATGGTGTGTTGTGCCGCTCCTCTGGAAGATTGGAAGCCCCATCCGGGCGGCCAAAGCCTTGGAAAAGATCTGTTCGTCGGAGCTGACAACCGACTGGGGCGTCAGGGGGCTGACGAACAGAAGCACTCTGTACGAGCCGCTCAACTATAACTATGGCTCCGTCTGGCCTTTCCTAACGGGATATGCGGCAATGGCTCTGTATCAGCATGGTCATTCACTCCAGGGCTTTCGCCTGCTGATGAGCAACGCGGATCATATCTTCGATAACGCCCTGGGACATGCCACTGAGCTCTATTCAGGAGCCAGACATGTCTGGCCGGAAGAAGCCGTGGCCCATCAAGGGTTCTCAGCCGGCGGCGTTGTCCTTCCCTTGGTGAGAGGACTGCTCGGCCTGGACGGTCAGGCTTCCGCCAGGCAGGTTATTCTTGCGCCTTCGTTTCCTCCAGATTGGCCCGAGGTTCACATCGAAAACGTCCGCCTCGGAGATGAAAGATTCAGCTTCGATTACAAAAAGAATAAGGGCATGATCCGGCTCGAGGTTAAGTCGCGGCCAGGGAATCTTTTTTCCCTTGATTTTGCCCCTGCCCTGACTGGCGGGACACGTGTCGTCCGCGCCTCGGTCAATGGTCGAGCCGTGAGGCCCGCGATTGATTTGCCCGGCGAACATCCTTCGGCGGATGCCAGGGTCCGGGTTCCGTCAATCAAGCTTACCGGACACGATACGGTGGTCGTCGAGTTCGAGCCCACGGTCGAAATCCTTCCGCCTTCGATCGACTCTGCTGTTGGAGACTATGATAAAGGCTTGAAGATCATCCGGGTTGCGTCCGAGGGAAAGACACTCAAGATCGGAGTCGAGGGCCTGGCTGGACATGAGTATGTTTTGCGGATAACGCGCAGCGACCTGGTTGCTGAAGTTGCCGGCGCAACGCTCGGCGAGGGCTGCCTCCAGATTCGGATTCCCGGAGAAAAAGCCCGTCGTTTCGTCCGGCACGAGCTTGTCATCCAGCTCAAACTCTGAGTCTGAATTCCGGGCTATCCGTTCTGACCGCACCCAAATGTGCTGAGAGAATCAAGCGACGGGTCCTGTCGCGATTCACCCCTGAACCGCGCCACCGATCGGGCGTTGGCCAATCGCTCTCACTTCTGTTCAAAGTTAAGCACTTTTCGCTGATGGACAATTCCTATCGGGCCTCAGGGGCCGGTTGCCTCAAAGTAGAGAAATCCATTAGAATAGGGCGCTTAAGTTTAAATCGGGCATGAGAGAGCAAGGCGAAAGGCGTTCAGCTTCTGTGGTCGCCGGGCTGGCCGCTTTCCTGGCGCCGTTCATGGGCTCATCGGTGAACATTGCTCTGCCCTCGATCGGCCGGGAGTTTCGCGCCGATGCTGTGACGCTGGGGTGGGTGGCCACGGCCTATCTTTTAGCGGCCGCCATTTTCCTTGTTCCTTTCGGCCGGCTGGCCGACATCCACGGCCGGAAAAAAGTCTTTCTTCTCGGCATCACGGCCTACACGTCAGCCTCTCTTTTGTGCGGGTTCTCGCGATCGGGAGAGGCGTTGATTGTTTTCAGGGTGGCCCAGGGAATAGGGGCAGCGCTCATTTTCGGGACGAGCGTCGCTATCCTGACGTCAGTTTTCCCGCGCGGCCAGCGAGGCCGGGCCCTGGGTATCAACACCGCGGCCATCTACCTGGGGCTATCCCTCGGGCCCGTGCTCGGCGGTTTCCTTACCCACCAGTTGGGCTGGAGGAGCATCTTCCTCGTCAACATTCCCTTAGGGCTCCTCATCATCGCTGTCGTCGTGACGCACCTCAAGGGAGAGTGGGCGGAGGCACGCGGAGAGAAATTCGACCTCTTCGGGTCAGCCGCTTACGGCCTCGCCCTGGTGGGGCTCATGTTTGGTTTTTCGCGGTTGCCGCAAAGGGCAGGCTTCTGGCTTTTCGGAACCGGGCTCATCCTAGGGGCTGGGTTTGTCGTCCGGGAGAAGAAAACGGCCAGCCCGGTGCTCGACATCGCCCTTTTCCTCAGAAACAGGGTTTTTGCTTTTTCCAACCTGGCTGCCCTCATCAACTATAGCGCCACCTTCGCTGTCGGGTTTTTCATCAGCCTTTATCTTCAGTATATCAAGGGGATGAGTCCGCAGAAGGCCGGCTTGGTC
The DNA here is from genome assembly GCA_964550915.1 of uncultured Eubacteriales bacterium. GTDB lineage: Bacteria > Acidobacteriota > Aminicenantia > Aminicenantales > UBA8522 > JARYMI01. The sequence continues at coordinate 4,993 of CAZKBY010000103.1, forward strand.
ATGATCGCTCAGCCGGTCATGATGACTCTGTTTTCGCCCTTAGCTGGTCGAGCGTCGGACAGGATCGAGCCACGAGTCGTCTCGTCGGCCGGCATGGCTATCTCGAGCGCCGGGCTTTTTCTCATGGCTTTCCTCCGGGGAGGCACTTCCCTGGCCTTTGTTATTTCCAGCCTCGCCCTTCTTGGGTTCGGGTTTGCTCTTTTTTCCTCGCCCAACACGAATGCTGTAATGGGCTCAATAGAGAAAAAATCCTACGGTGTCGCTTCGGCTACTCTGGCGACGATGCGCCTGGTCGGGCAGATGACAAGCATGGGGGTGGCCATGATGATTCTAGGTGTTTTTGTGGGACGGGTTCAGATGACTCCCGACAGCCACAGTGCTTTTCTCCAGGCGCTTCGAGTTGGTTTTTGGTTTTTCTCAGGTCTCTGCTTGGCCGGCGTCTTCGCCTCCCTCGCTCGCGGCCACCGGAAATGACCGGCTGTCGCCCGCTCATAAAAAAGACGGCCCCGGACATTTATCCTGAGGACCTTGCGAAGTCGCTGCGGGTTTGCGGTAGCATCTCTAATCATATGATATCTTTCGAAATAGAAGGGGGGTGGCGCGGTTCGGGGGTGAACCACGACAGAACCCCCCTCTTTCACAGAGATAGAGGTGCTTCCTGGGTTCGAAGTCTGCGTTGACAGTGGCTTCTCCGGGTGGCATACGTCCTCTAACTTGTGCCGGTCTGGATACAAATCATCAAGAAGGAGAGAAGCAATGCTGTCGCGCCGGAGATTCTTAAAGCTGGGCGGCCTGTCTGTGGCTTTCTTTGGGTTTGTGGATAAAATCCTGGGTCGTTCACTGGCCTCCGTCGGGATGCGCCCCAGCTCGAACTTCTCGATGGCGCTGTCATTACCAAGGGCTGCCGCGGCATCAAGATGGCCAAAGAAATTGCTTTCATGGACCTGGCCAACAAGATCACCAAGCTCGCCTACAAGGAAGGGTTCAACCAATTGAGGCAGGGCATGAGCAGCCGAGAGCTGGCCATGGCTATCTCCGGTGCCCATGAGCAGATGGGTGTGAGCAGCAGCGGCGGGCCTCAGTTTGGTCCGAATTCGGCCTTCCCTCATGGCTCGCAGACTCCACGCAACCTCCAGCAGGATGATATCGTCCTGGTTGATGGAGGTTGCGCGGTGGAAGGGTTTCGCTCGGATGTCACACGGACGATCGTTTTCGGCTCTCCGACGGACAGGCAGCGGAGTGTCTGGGATGTGGTCAGAAAAGCTCAGGTCGCAGCGCTCCGGGCCGTCAGTTCAGGCGCAACGTGCGAGTCGATTGATGAGGCGGCCCGTCGTGTCATCGAAAGAAGCCGGATTTGGCCAGGGGTACAGGTTCTTCGCCCACCGTCTCGGCCGCGGCATCGGCCTGGAAGGGCATGAGTATCCGTATCTCGTCAAGGGGAATTCCATGAAGCTCGCGCCAGGCATGACCTTCAGCGACGAGCCGGGGATCTATTTTTACGGAGAGTTCGGCGTCCGGATAGAGGATTGTTTCGTTGTCACTGAGGACGGCGGCCGTTTCCTCGGCGGGATGGAAGCATCTGCCTTTAGCTCAATGCCCAGACGGTGGGAAAGGGATTAAAAGAGGCCTAATATTTTTTTAAAAAAGAAGAAAGCTCTACCTTGTTCCTCTGAGTCCAGCGGTAATAGTCTTTCAAGGCAAGCCTCGATGCCGCCTCTTCATCGAGGATAAACTTGGCTTGAGGATGGAGCTGGAGGGCGGATGCGGGCACAAAGGCTGTGACAGGGCCCTCGGCAGCCCGGGCGACGATTTCGGCCTTGTCCTTGCCAGAAGCGAGCAAAAGAACGAGCCTGGATTCGAGGATCGTCCCGATGCCCATGGTCAGGCAATACCGAGGCACGTCTTTTTCGTCCTCAAAAAAAGCCGCATTGGCCTCGACAGTCTCCCGGGCCAAAGACTTGACCCTCGTCCGGGAAGTGAGGGAGGAACCCGGTTCGTTAAACCCGATGTGGCCGTTCGTGCCAATCCCGAGGACCTGAATGTCGATCCCGCCGACGCTGCGGATTTTCCGCTCATAGGCTCGGCAGTGCTCCTCGATATCGGCCGGTCGGCCGCTGAGACGCTGGATGTTTTCCCGTCTGATGTTGATGTGCTGGTAAAGATGCCTGTCCATGTAGAAGGCAAAACTCTGGGGATGGCTTTCCTCGAGCCCCAAGTATTCGTCCAGACTGAAGGCGATGACGGTTGAGAAATCGATTTCGCCGTGCTTATGGAGGGCGATGAGTCTGTCGTAAAGCCCCAGCGGCGTCTTGCCCGTGGCCAGGCCGAGGACGAGGTTATTCTTTTTTTCCCAAGCCTTAAGGATGATTTCAGCTGCCTCCGCACAAACAGCATCATAATCAGGCTTGATGATGATTTCCATTTCGGTTTCTTATCTTCTGTCTCCGAACCCCTGGACTTTCCTTCCGCATTATATAAGAAAGCGATGGCGATATAAAGCACCGCCTGCCGGCCATTCTATCAGGCCGGTTCGCAAAAAAAGCAGCCCCTATTAGCCGTTTCTTTCCCGGCAGAAGGTTCCTCGTTGAATTAGCCCGGGCAATCCGGTATAAGAGAGAGGAAGACCCCGGTTGGCCATCGAACTGGAACTGACCTAATATACTGTATTCCGATAGAAAATATAGAAATAATAAGAAATGAAGACCGGGGCATGAGAAGACGGACATTCTGGAAAAAGATAGCCCCGACCTGGGTGATGGCGGCCGAGGCAGATGATGACATGTTGACTCTTTTTTATTATCCTTATGATGAACCCATAGATTGGGACAACGGGAGGAGGACATGGCGCTCTTCAAGATGAGAAAAAATCGATTTTCCAGAAAGCCATGGAATCAGGCAGCTATCTTCATCATCGGCCTGGCGGTTTTGGCTCCGGCCAGCCCGGGTTCAGAGCCGGCGGCGCTGGCCCGCCTTCCGCTCGACGGCGAATGGCAGTTCCGCCAGGTCGGCCAGAGCACCTGGCATCCGGCGCGCGTTCCCGGCTGCGTTCATCTAGATTTGATTGAAGCCAGACTCATCCCCGACCCTTTCTACCGGGATAACGAGCTTAAAGTCCAGTGGGTGGAGAACGAGGATTGGGAATACCGGAGGGAATTCGAGGTCCCGGAAGCGCTTCTCCGGAAGCCCCACATTGAACTCATCGCTCTGGGGCTGGATACATTTGCCTCGATCTATCTGAACGGGAACCAGGTCGCTGAAACGAACAACATGTTCCGGAGCTACAGGTTTGATGTCAAGCAGTATCTCCGGCCTGGGGTAAATAAGATCCTCATCCGCTTCGACTCGCCCGTCCGTCGGGCTAAAGCCCTGGAAGAGACACTGCCCTACAAGCTGCCGGGCGGCTCTCCTCATGTGCGCAAAGCGCCCTACCATTTCGGCTGGAACTGGGGGCCGAGGCTCGTCACCTCCGGCATCTGGCGGTCGATCTTCATCGAGGCCTGGGAGGGAAGCCGGATCAGCGAGGTCGAAATCAAGCAGGATTTCGTCGAAAAAAACAGAGTCATCATCCGGGCTCGGACGCGGGTACTGTCTGACAAGAATCAAAAGGTTGCCCTGAAAGCCACGGTTATGGGCAAAAAGACTTTCGCCCATTCCGAGACAGTCTCACTAAAAGCAGGCGAGAACGTCAATGAAAAGGCCTTGCCCATAACCAACCCCGACTTATGGTGGCCGGCGGGGATGGGCGAGCAGAACCTTTACACCGTGAGGATCGACCTCTACCGGAAAGGCCGGCTGCTTGATTCGGCGGAAAAAAGAATCGGGCTGAGAACCCTGGTCCTCGACGAGAGCCCGGACGAGTGGGGAAAGAGTTTCCGCTTCGTCGCGAACGGCATCCCTTTCTTTGCCAAGGGCGGCAACTGGATCCCGGCTGATTCCTTTCCGCCGCGAGTCAGCCGCCAGAAGTACGAGCGGCTCCTCCGTGACTGCAGCGAGGCCAACATGAACATGCTTCGCGTCTGGGGCGGTGGCATCTACGAGTCGCCGTATTTCTATGACCTCTGCGATGAGCTGGGTCTTGTCGTCTGGCAGGACTTCATGTTCGCCTGCGCCATGTTTCCCGGCGATGAGGACTTCCTGGAGAATGTCAGGGTTGAGGC
>CAZKBY010000104.1:0-9074 GCA_964550915.1 uncultured Eubacteriales bacterium
AGGATCCGACCGCCCAGTGGGATATCCGCAAAATCGCCGGGATGATGGCGGAGGAGGCTCGACGAGTGATGCCTTTAAGCCTGATGCTTCTCGGCGGAAAAGACCTGTTTCCCCAGGTCTATGAGAGAATTTTCGGCAGATATCCAAAACTATTTCCCCCCGATTTCATTAAATAAGCATCGGCCTGGAATGCTTTTCAAGCTGCGGCCCAAATCGTGGGTCCGCAGGAAATGAAGGCCTCATCAGTCGCGGACTTTAATTTTATAAAATTTCCTCTTTCCAACCCTCAGAACATGATCGCCCTTTTCAATCAGGCTTAGCCGGAAATCGATATCCGGGATCCGGAGCCCGTCGAGATAGAGGCCTCCTTGACGGACAACCCGCTTAGCCTCCCCCCGGGAAGAGAAAATGCCGTTATTTACAAGCAAATCTATTATTTCTATAGATAAAGTAGATTTAAGTGGCGTCTCTTCAGGCTGGCCTCGGGTCCATTCCTTCGAGGCCCTGGCTTTTTCGGCGGCTGCTTCGGAGATTGACAGTTCGATTGTGTTCTCGTCGACATCGGCTGGAATCTCCCTGTGCTTGTGAACCCGGTCGAACTCAGCCTCGGCCTTTTCAGCACCGGCCTTGCCCCAAAAATCGGCGACAATCAACCAGGCCAGCCTGGCCTTCAGGTCACGAGGATTGATCCGGCCAGCGGACGCTTGCTTTTTCCAGGCCTCAATCTGGGCCAACGGCACGTCTGTCAGAAGTTCATAATATCTGTACATCAATCCGTCTGAAATTGACATGATCTTCCCGTAGATCTCTTTAGGCGGCTCCGCGATTCCGACATAGTTGCCCAAAGTCTTGCTCATCTTCTCGACACCGTCCAGGCCTTCCAACAACGGCATCGTGATGATGACTTGGGGCTCTTGATTGAATTCCCGCTGGATCTCTCGGCCGACGAGAAGGTTGAATTTCTGGTCTGTCCCGCCGAGCTCGACGTCCGCCTTGAGGGCCACGGAGTCGTAGGCTTGCATGAGCGGATAGAGGATCTCGTGGACCGAGATGGGCAACCCCTTTTTGAGGCGGTCCGAAAAATCGTCCCGCTCAAGAAGTCTGGCCACGGTGTACTTGGCCGCGAGATTAATGATGTCGAAGCTTGTGAGCTTGCTTAGCCAGCGGGAATTGAAGTCGATGATCGTTTTTTCAGGGTCGAGGATCTTGAAGATTTGAGCCTTGTACGTCTCGGCATTCCTGTCTATCTCCTCGCGGCTCATGGCCGGGCGAGCGGCCGACCTGCCCGAGGGGTCGCCGATGAGGCCGGTAAAATCGCCCACCAGGAAGATGACCTCGTGACCGAGGTCCTCGAAATGCTTCATCTTGCGGAGCAGGACGGTGTGGCCGAGGTGGATGTCGGGTGCTGTCGGATCAAACCCCACCTTGACGCGCAGCGGTTTTCTCTGTCTCACCGACCGGGCAAGTCTGGCTCGAAGCTCCTCTTCCTGGATAACTTCAACAGCCCCTTTTCTGATGTAGTCCAACTGTTCGTCGACAGGCTTAAACATTTTCCCTGATGAAAACCCTCCGGCCCCGGACTTCCAGCCTACCCTCGAAGAACAATCGGACGGCCTCGGGGTAAATTCTGTGTTCTTCTTTAAGGATTCTGTCGCTGAGAGTTTCTTCGGTATCGTCCTGGAGGACAGGAACGACCGCCTGGAGGATGATCGGACCCATGTCCACTTCTTCGGCTACAAAATGGACCGTCGCTCCAGAGTACCGCACCCCCCAGTCGAGAGCCTTTTTCTGGACGTGCAGCCCGGGGAAAGCGGGAAGCAAGGCCGGATGGATGTTCATGATCCGGTGCCTGAATTCGTGGCAGAAATAGGGAGACAAGACTCTCATGTAGCCAGCCAGGCAAATTAAGTCAACAGCCCTTTTCCTCGTCTCTTTAACAACCTCCTTGTCGTATTCTTCCCGGCTGGAGTAAAGCTTTGGGTTTAAATAAAGAGTTTCAAGGCCGCGTTCCCGAGCGGTTTGAAGGCCGGGTGCATCCTCCACATTGCTGAAGACAAGGGCCAGGTTGGCATTGATTTTTCCTGCGAGGATGGCATCATGAATTGCCCTGAAATTTGAGCCGCGGCCCGATAAAAACACGGCAAGACTTCCCTTTTTCTTAGGGCTGACAAAAATTTCCTCGGCCATAATTTCGCCTCTCCCTGCTGATCTTTGGCGCCTTCAAATTCAATCAGCATCCCTATTTTAGCCGAACAGCCGCTGAAATCAACATTTTGTTTGCCCTTGGTTATTCGGGATAGGTTCTGTCCTAAGGAAGAGAGAAAAAGTGGGGGATGGCTTCCTTCCAGGCCCTCAGGCAGGTCTCAACAGGCAGGTTGATGACCTCCCGGCCAGTCTGGCGAACGATGAGACTTTTTCCTTGGCACTGGCCGATCACAGCAGCCTCGACCCCGCTCTCTGTGGCGAGCGCCAAAAGGGCAGCGAGGTTTGAGCCGGGGAGACTGACGATGATCCGTGACTGGGTCTCTCCGAAAAGCAGGCTATCTGTCCGGAGAGAGTCCTTGAGGTCAAGGACGCAGCCTATTTTTGAGGGGCTCTGGAAACAGCATTCCGCTGCGCAGACGGCCAGTCCACCCTCGGAGACGTCATGGGCCGACCGGATCAGTCCTCGAGAGATCGCCTCAAGGCAAAGACCCTGAACCCGCTTTTCTCTGTCCAAGTCGATGGCCGGGGGTTGTCCTTTTTCCAGGTTAAAGATTGATTTGAGGTATTCGGAACCTCCAAGGTCTTCTCTATTTTCGCCGAGGAGGACAACCAGGTCGCCCTCGCTCTTGAACCCCGGCCTGATCATCCGGGTGACATCCTCAATGAGCCCGACGACACCAAGCACCGGAGTCGGGTACACAGAAACGCCCTCTGTATCATTGTAGAAACTCACGTTCCCGCCTGTGATGGGGATCGAAAAAGCACGACAGGCCTCAGCCATGCCCTCGATCACTTCCTTGAACTGCCACATGACGTCTGGCTTTTCCGGGTTCCCGAAATTCAGGCAGTTGGTAACTCCAATCGGCCTGGCGCCAACGCAGGCAAGATTACGACAGGCCTCAGCGACGGCGATTTTTCCCCCGGTCTTAGGATCAAGGTAGGTGTACAACGAATTCCCGTCCACTGTCATGGCCAGGCCTTTCTTATCCCCCTTGATCCGCAGAACCGCCGCATCCGCTCCCGGCAGAAGGACGGTGTTGATCTGGACCATATGGTCATACTGTCGGTAAATCCACTCCTTCTCAGCGACGGTCGGGGAGGACAGGACTTGGAGCAGGACCTTGTTTAGGTCCGAGGGAAGCGGCGGCAGGTTTAAGGCGTGAAGAGATTTCAAGCCGACCGGCTTCCGAGCCGGCCTCCGATAGGATGGACAACGGTTGACGATCGCTTCGACTGGAAGGTTGACCACAACCTGACCTCGATAAGTTACTTTGAGGTTGCTGCCTTTTGTAACCTCGCCGATCTTGACAGCCTCCAGGTCCCATTTGGCGAATATTTTCTGGACCTCAGCGACGTTCTCTTTTTTGGCCACAATCAACATCCTCTCTTGGGACTCTGAAAGCATGATTTCGTAGGGAGTCATTCCCTCTTCCCTCTGGGGCACAAGGTCGAGGTCGATGGAGATTCCCGTACCCGCTTTAGCGGCCATTTCAGATGTCGAACAGGTCAGGCCGGCTGCGCCCATGTCTTGAATTCCGATGATGAGGTTCTTGTCCATGACCTCCAGACAGGCTTCGAGCAGGAGCTTTTCCTTAAACGGGTCGCCGACCTGGACGTTGGGCCGTTTCTGTTCTGTCTCTTTTCCGAACTCGGCTGAGGCCATGGTGGCGCCGTGAATGCCATCCCGTCCCGTCTTCGATCCCACGTAGAGCACCGGGTTCCCCTCTCCTTCGGCCTTGGCCAAGAAAATCTTGTTCTTATGAGCCACGCCCAGACAGAACACGTTGACGAGGGGATTTTTTGAATAGCGTTCGTGGAAATAGACTTCGCCCCCAACAGTGGGTACGCCGATAGAATTCCCATAGGATGAGATGCCCGCCACGACTCCCTCCGTGATAGCCCTGTTCTGAGCGCTCTCGAGCGGGCCGAAGCGGAGGGAATCCAAGAGAGCGATCGGCCTGGCTCCCATAGTGAAAATATCACGGAGGATGCCCCCGACCCCAGTTGCCGCACCTTGGAACGGCTCGATGAGAGAAGGATGGTTGTGGGATTCGATTTTGAAGACGACGGCCAGCCCATCCCCGATATCAATGACGCCGGCGTTCTCGCCCGGCCCCTGAATCACGTTTTCACCCTTGGTCGGGAGCTTCCTGAGATGAACCTTTGAGCTCTTGTAACTGCAGTGCTCGGACCACATCAAGGAGAAGATGCCTAACTCGGTCAGGTTAGGCTCGCGACAGATGAGGCTGACTATCCGTTCGTATTCCTCAAGGGTCAGGTTATGATCAGCCAAAAGTTTTGGGTCAATCATGGTCCTGTTTCTGTTTGCCTTCACTCAACGCCGGAGGATGAGCGACTCAAAAATTAGACGGCCGTCCCGGCTTCCCAAGATGGCTTCGGAAGCCCGTTCAGGATGAGGCATCATCCCCAGAACATTCCCTTTGGCGTTTATCAGTCCGGCAATGTTGGCTGCCGAGCCGTTAACGTTGGAGGCCTCGGTGGCTTCTCCGCTTTCGTTTACATACCGGAAGACAACCTGATTTCTTGCCTCCAGCCGTCTGAGCGTTTCGGCCGGCGCATAATAGTTGCCGTCAAAGTGAGCGATGGGAATGCGGAGAATTTGTTTGGGTCGGGCCCTGTGGCTGAAAGAAGTGTCGGCATTATCGACGCGGAGATAGACATGCTGGCAAAGAAACTTGAGGTTCTTGTTCCTTAGCATTGCCCCTGGCAGGAGGTTGAGCTCGAGGAGGACTTGGAATCCATTGCAGATCCCCAGCACGAGGCCGCCCCGTTCAGCAAATTCCCCGACTTCCTGCATCAACGGTGAGAACCTGGCGATTGCACCGGACCGGAGATAGTCGCCATAGGAAAATCCACCCGGCAGGACGACGCAGTCCACTCGGCCGAGGTCGTGATCCTTGTGCCAGAGGAAGATTGCTTGTTGATGGAGGACTGTTTGGAGGACAAAAAGGGTGTCGCGATCGCAATTAGAGCCGGGGAAGACGACGACACCGAATTTCAATTTTACGTGACCTTCTCCCCGTCCGACAAGATGTGCCAGGAAAATTTCTCGATGATCGGATTGGCCAGGACCTTATCGGCAATCTCCGGGATAACTTCACTGGCCTGGGCCTCGCTAAGGCCCTCGAGCTCAACCTCAAAGACTTTGCCCTGACGGACGTCCTTGATAAAACGATACCCGAGCGTGTGCAAGGCGTTTTTCACCGTCTGGCCCTGCGGGTCTAGGACGCTTGCTTTGAAGGAAACGAGGATTCTAACTTTCATTCCCGAGCACCCGGCGGAAAATAAGATCAATTCTTTTGAGAAAGCGGCCGAGGTCGAAACAAGCCTCCAGCTCCCCTGGCGAGAGGACAGCGAGGACGTCCTTGTCGGCCGAGAGCAGCTCCTTCAATGTGAGGTTTTCTTTCCAGACGCGTAAGCTGTTTCGCTGGACGAGCTCATAAGCTCGGGGCCGCGGCACATTTTTGTCGGTCAGAGCGAGAAGAACGGCCTGGGAGAAAATAAGCCCTTTGGTCAGGTCGATGTTGGCTTTCATCCTGTCTTCGTGGATGGCCATGTTTTTGATGATATCGGTCATTTCCGCGAGCATGAAATCGCACAAGATAAACGAGTCGGGGATGATGATTCTTTCGGCCGAGGAATGAGAGATATCCCGTTCGTGCCAGAGGGCGATGTTTTCCAGAGCCACTTGAAGGTTTGCTCGAACAAGCCGGGAAAGCCCGGAGACTCTCTCAGCTCGGACAGGGTTCTTTTTGTGCGGCATCGAAGAAGACCCTTTTTGGCCCTTGACAAAAGGCTCTTCAACTTCCAGAACTTCTGTTTTTTGGAGATGCCGGATTTCGACAGCAAACTTGTCCAGGCTTGAGCCAAGAAGGGCCAGGGTTGAAAGGACTTCCGCATGGCGATCTCGCTGGAGAACCTGGGTGGATACGTTGGCTGGTTTGAGCCCGATCCTTTCTAAAGCCAGTTCTTCAACTCTCGGGTCGAGATGAACATAGGTCCCGACAGAGCCTGAGATACGGCCGCAATTGATGATATCCTTCGCTTGCTTGAGGCGGTCAAGATGGCGGCTTATTTCTTCGTACCAGACAAGGAGTTTAACGCCCAGAGTGATTGGCTCGGCATGGACACCGTGCGTCCTGCCAATCATGGGCGTCATTTTATGGCGGAGGGCTTGTCCTCTAATGATTTCTTGTAAGTTTTGGGTGTCTTTGAGAACTTTCTCTAAAGATTCTTTGATCAGCAGGGAAAGGGCCGTGTCGACGATGTCATAAGAAGTGAGTCCCATGTGGATAAAGCGGGCATCTTCGCCCACATTTTCTCCCACGGCTTCAAGAAAAGCGATGATATCATGCTTGACAGTTTTTTCGATCTCCTCGATGCGCCTGACCGAGAAGGCTGCTTTTTCCTTAATCTGGCGCAGAGACGAAGGCGGGATGCGGCCGAGTTTTTCCCAGGCTTCGCAGACGGCCAGCTCGATTTCCAGCCACTTCTGGTATCTGTTCTCATCCGACCAGATAGCCCCCATCTCGGGAAGGGTATAGCGGTCGATCATAAACGGATGCCTTTATCAGCGGAGGCCAAATCATACCAGGGACTTCCTACCTTGTCAATTCATCCACGGCGCGGCGGCGCCGGCAACTCCCCCCGGGAAATGTCCTGTCCTTGGGAAAGACTTTGGAAAGAAAATTACAAGACGGGACACTGGTGGTGCGTCTCATACACAACTTGGTTTTGGAACGATCTCTCAAGACGCGCCACCGCGGGGGAGTTTGAGGGGGACGGCGTCGTTCCCCTCAGGGGGTCAGCGAAGCGCCGAGGGGGGAATTGATTCCCCCCTGGAAGTGTCCCGTCCTTGGAGAGGACTTTGGAAAGAGAATGACAGGACGGGACACTGTGTCAAAGGATTCTGTATAATGAATGTCTAAAAGAATGAAGCCCTTGATGACAGATGTTAGCGAAGACATGCTTGTGGAGCAGGCCCAAAACGGTGACCTCGAAGCCTATTCTGAGCTGGTCAGGAGATACCGCGAGAGAATCTACCGGACGATCTACCGGTACACCAGAAATCACAATGATACGGACGACTTGGCGCAGGAAACTTTCCTCCAAGGCTTCCGGGCGATCAAGCGTTTTCGCAAGAGATCGGGCTTCTACACCTGGATTTTCAGGATTGCCGTGAATCAGAGTCTAAATTTTTTGAAGAAAGCCGGCCAAGAAAAAGGGAGAGCTCTATATGGAGAAAAGATGGAAAAAGTCGCCGCGGCTGCCATCCAGTCTCCAGAGTCGGCCTCAACGGCCAAAGAGCTCAGAGAGAAGCTGAACGAGGCCATTGATTCCTTGCCTTTGTCCTACAGGTCGTCCTTCATACTGGTCGTTTTCCAGGGGATGACCCACGGCCAAGCGGCCCGGGTCCTCCGCTGCTCAGAGAACACGATCTCCTGGCGGCTTCATAAGGCCAGGAAAATTCTCCAGGCCAGGCTTGGGCCCTATTTGGGGAGGTAGGCCATGAGGTGTAAGAAGTACGAGAAGTGGATATCTGACTCGCTGGATGGACAGCTCAGCTCCAAGAGATCGCGGCGGCTCCATTCCCATCTTGCCCATTGCTCCGCTTGCCGTGCATATCAAGAGAAGTCGCGGCGTCTTCAGGAAGAAATGTTAGACTTAGAAAGAGTGGAATTCCCGCCCGGATACTGGGGGGAATTTACGAACAAACTTGCACTCAGACTGCGGGCCGTGAAGCCTGAGCGACTCGGATGGAAACAGCACTGGAGGAGCTGGAAATGGGCCTGGGCTGGAGCAGCTATCTTCGTTGCCGCAGCTCTTGGCCTCATTTTTTTCCTGCCCAGGGGACCCGAAGCTGCGGAGAGCTATGTTTTTTCTTTTGAAAGGTGTCTGGATCTCGTCTACAGAGAAATCGGCGATGATTCGCAGTTAGCGGACCTTATTAACCTGTCTGTCGTCAGATCTCTCGAAGAGGGGATCGGCGTAGACAGCCCTATTGCAAGGCCGCTGTTTGTTGAAGACCCTTTTTTCTTAGAAAGCTTGAGTGAGGAAGAGCTCGAATTGCTCGACCGGGAAGTCGAAATAAAAATAAAATCATAGGAGTTAACCATGAGCAAGGCAAAAGTCTTCATTATTGTCGTCAGCCTTGTTTTTTGTGTCCCTGCGTTGGCGCCGCAGGAGGCGAGGCAGAGGCCGGCCAGTCGAGAAAGAATCAGGGAAAACCTCCACCGTCTTCGGCTGCTCCAGATGACTGAGGCGTTGGAACTCACCGAAGAGCAGACGGCCAAGATCTATCCCGCGGCTGCTCGGATCGAGAAAGAAAAAGCCGCCCTCTCTGGGAAGATTGGCCAGGAGATTCGGGAGCTCCGGGGGATGCTGAGGGCAGAGACTTTAAATGAGCAGGCACTGAGTGAGAAGGTGAAATCAGTAAAAGAGCTACGGAAAGCCATCCAGGAGAAGGACCAGGAGTTCGAGGACATAATCGAGGGAAGCTTGAGCGAAATTCAAAAAGCCAGATACCTACTTTTTTCGCTGGACTTTTACCGGGGTATGAGTGAAAACCTGGAAAGGGCACGTCAGGCCTTGCGCCAGAAAAAGAACGAATAGAATCTTCTTGGGGCTCTTGACAAAAATATGAATTTCTTTTAATATGCAATACGTAGTATTTCATTTCATTCAAAATTTTAAGATTTAGCCTGGTAAAGAGAAAGTTTATTCTAACCTTTTTCCATCCTTTCTCTTTTCCCCTGAGCTCGAAGGTCAGAAATAAACGCGCCGAGAGTGAAAACTGCGCCAGCGTAGCTCAGTTGGTAGAGCGGCTGATTTGTAATCAGCGGGTCGGG
>CAZKBY010000105.1:0-9031 GCA_964550915.1 uncultured Eubacteriales bacterium
TTTTATATGATTCAACAACCTCAATTTCGGTTACCTAGATAAATGATTTGACACGGCATCTTTTCCTAATTTTTGGATTTTTGTAATTCGTAACGTCTAAGAGCATGTTTTCTCATGGAAAAAAGCCTCTTTTAACAGAAATTCAGGCGGAATGTTCGAGAATTTAAAAGCAAAACACCGTCATTCTGAGATAAAAGCGCCATTTTTGACTCATCGGGGGCGTTTCCTATAGAATGAGGCCGAAAATCAGGCTAAGATTTTCCTGGTTCCTTGAGGAGATCAGGGATGGACAGAGAAACCTTCAGAAAATTCGGTTACGAATTCGTCGACTGGGTGGCTGACTACTTCGAGGGAATCGAGAAATACCCTGTTTGTTCGAAAGTCAAGCCAGGAGAAATCAAGGGCCGTCTTCCCGCCAGTCCGCCCCTTCAGGGGGAGCCTCTGGGTGAGGTTTTTAGGGATTTTGAGAACATCATCATTCCCGGTATCACCCACTGGCAGCATCCCTCCTGGTTTGCCTATTTCCCCGCTAATAACAGCCCCGCTTCAGTCCTGGCTGAACTCCTGACAGCCGGAGTCGGCGCCCAGTGCATGAGCTGGCAGACTTCGCCGGCAGCGGCCGAGCTCGAGGAGGTGGTCACGGGCTGGCTGAGGCAGATGCTGGGGCTTCCCGACGGCCTGGCTGGAGTCATCCAGGACACAGCGTCCACAGCCACTCTGTGTGCCCTGCTCACAGCGAGGGAAAGAGCCACGGGCTTCAAATCAAACGAGAGCGGGTTCAGAGAGCCGCTGGTTGTTTACTCTTCTGACCAGACCCATTCAAGCATCGAGAAGGGAGTTAAAATCGCCGGCTTCGGGAGGGAAAACTTGCGGCTTATCCCGACCGATGAAACCTACGCCATGATTCCGGATAAACTCGAGGAAGCCGTGCGAGAGGACAAGAGACGAGGTCTGAAGCCGGCCTGTGTCGTGGCCACGCTCGGAACGACCTCTTCTACAGCCATCGACCCGCTGGCTGATATCGGAAAGATCTGCCGGGAGCACGGGCTCTGGCTCCACGTCGATGCCGCCTTTGCCGGGTCGGCCGCCATCCTCCCGGAGATGAGATGGATCCTCAGGGGAGCCGAGTTTATGGACTCATTCGTCTTCAACCCCCATAAGTGGCTTTTTACGAACTTCGACTGCTCAGTTTATTTTGTCAAAGACGCGGCCTTGCTCGTCCGGACCTTCGAGATTCATCCCGAATACCTCAGGACCGGGCATGATGCCCAGGTCAAGAATTACCGAGACTGGGGAATCCAGTTAGGCCGAAGATTCCGGGCTTTGAAACTCTGGTTCGTCATCCGCTCCTATGGCGTGGAGGGGCTTCGGGCGATCCTCAGGGAGCATCTCCGGCTGGCGCAGCTTTTTAAAGGCTGGCTGGAAGAGGACAAGAAGTTTGAACTTATGGCCCCTGTGCCGCTCAGCCTCGTCTGTTTCAGGTTAAATGACGGCCGGGAAGAGGCGGGTCTGAATGAACTGAACGCGAAGCTTCTGGAAAAGATCAACTCAAGCGGCGCTGTCTACCTGACTCACACGTCGCTCAGAGGACGCTATGTCCTGCGGTTGGCTCTCGGCCAGCGGACAACCCAGGAGCGTCATGTCCGCGCCGCCTGGAAGCTGATCAAAAGAGAGGCTGAAGGGCTTCTGCGCTAATAATTAAGTTTTGAGAAGGGAACTTCTTTGCTTAAAACGCTCCCGGGCGCGGAGAGGGAGATATCCACTCTAAGAGTATAATCTCCGGGCATTACCGTTTGAAGGTTCAAGTTGATCAGGCCACTCCAGGTTTTGGCTTTTTTGTCCCAAGCTTCGGCCACGATTTCTCCGGGGACAGATTGCACTGCTCTCCCGCCCCTCACGATTGAGAATTTAGGGGAAACCTGGATTTTCTCTGAGGGCCAGTAAACCTGAAGAAAGGCGGAGGCCTCCTGCTGGAAACCGAACTTGTTTGTGACCCCCGGGTAGAAGACGACGTCACCGTACTCCAGACCTCCATCCTCTTTGGAAAGAGAAAATTGCTTTTTCCCGCCTGGATTTTGAGTCAGCATTCCAAGAACACAGTTGATGATCGCTCCGTCCTGGGCACGCTTTGGGTCGGGAAGAGAAAGGGTCGAGGCCCACGTCCCGATTTCATCCGTTTGCTGGTCGTAGAGCGCAAAGACAGCCTCGTATTCCTGGCGAGCGAACGGCATCTCCGCGCCCTTATAATGGAAACAGAGATAGTCCGTGCTCTCGATGATTTCCCGAAACGAGCTATCTACCTTGAAGGGAATGTTGATCTGACCGCCGAAAGCGCTCCCTCCGCTCTTCCTGTCTTTGACCCACACAAAAAGGCTGAAGACTTGTGAGCCCTGCGAGACTCCTCTTTTAAGGAAAAGCTCTCTGGTCGGGAGAGCGATATTCATCCATGGTTCAAATTTATCCGGGGCTTTTTGGAAAAAAACAAATTCACCCTCAAAGGGAAGGGCTTTGAACAGTTGAGGGCTGTAAAAGGCCGAAACAAGGCTGATTTTTTTTACCTCGCTGTCGGAGTAATCGGTGTAGCCTTTCCTCGAACGGACGTCGCAGCCCGGCCGCAAAACCTTGACGTCGATCTTATGATAAGCGTTATCAGGCTCTTTTCGGGGAGGGTAGTAACTCAGTTGATAATACGAATTCAAGTCTGTGCTCATGATCGCGGAAAACCGGTCATACTTTGTGGCCCCGATGAGGGAGGCGCCGCCAGTATCCTCCGCCAGCCATCTCAAGTTCTGGACGCGGGAAATCCTGTCTTTTTCACGAAGATCCAAGGACTGCATGACCGTCCCCCGTGCTCCATATTCGGCTGTCGCCATCATGAGATATTTGACGAAGTTCTCGGGGTCTAGAGCATAAATTGAGATGTTATGGGCATTGGCAAAACGGATGAGTTCCCGGATGACCTCTTCAGCGCTCATAATTTTCTTCTTCTGCAGGATATTAAACGGGTCGAAAACCCGGACCGCAGCTGTATCCCTTCTTATATCCAGTTGAGGGGACCTGGCTCCGCTCACCGTTCCTGGCGCTTCCGACTCGGTAACCTTGCTGTCGATCGTTTTGATCGAAATATCTGGAAACCCGTCGCTGATGAAGAGAACCGATTTCCTTCCGGAGATATCCTTGATCATGTTGGCGACAGCCAAAAGCCCGCCCAGCGCTTTCTCAAACCTTGTCCTCTCCACGTACAAATACTCTTCCTCCAGGACGGGCTGGAGCTTCTCCGTGTAGCTCGTGCCTTCTTCCATGATATCCCCGGCTTCGATGCCCACTTCTTGTAACATCTTGGCCGCGTCGAGTGATCTGTCAACCCAGATCGTCCCGGACGCTCGCACCAGGGCCTTCCTGATCAGAGCTTCATCCGTCGTAAAACCCTGGAGGACTTCCAGGCCCCTTCTTTCGCTCATCTGGATGATCATGACTTCGTTTCCCATCTTGGCCAGAGAAACAAGCTCGTCAACGATTTTCCTCGAGCCTTCCTTGAGGTTTCTCGACCAGGAGCTGATGCCGTCAAAGACGACGACGAGTTGCTTTCGGGGAACAGCGCTGGGTCCGGCGGCTGGCTTCTCTTCGCCGGCAGTTGACCTTCTTTCGCCGAAGCTTACAAGCTCAAAGGAGTTGATCGGGACTTTCTTGCCGTCCTCGGAGATTTCGATTTCGTTTTTGGTCAAATCAGTCACAAAGTTTCCATCTTTGGTGACGATCGCATCGACCAGGACAAGGCGCACTCTAACCTCATGCCTCTCCGCCTCTCCCGGTTTTTGCTGTCCTTTCCATCCAAGGATTAGAAACAGGCAGAAAAAGGACAGGGGAATCAGGGGTGAAAAAAATCTCCCTCTTCTCATTTCTCCCCTCCAAAAAAATTCTTTGATTTTCTATTTTATTATATCACAGATCAAACTACAGGTGCGTCTCACAAAGAACCTGGCTTAGGAACGTTCCCTCAAGACGCGCCACAGCGGGGCACAATTATTTGTGATACGGCTTTCTCCCTTTCTGTTGCCCTTGGGGGTGAGAAAGGAGGCGATGAGACAGAGTTTATTGAGCTTAAAGCAGTGTTAACAGGGACGGTCCTCAAAAGGACCGTCGCCGTCGTCTTCAGCCGGGAATGCCGGGTTTTTTGAAAAACTCGGCTGCCGGAACGACCTTGATTTTCTCCGGCTTTATTTCCAGCGGATAAGCCTGGATGATTTTATCCTCCTCCAGCACTTGCTCGGGCATGTTGGGGTTGGCATAGGAAATGGGAGAGGGCGTGTTCTCGAGGAGCGCTTTTTTCAGCCCTTCCCCGTCCTGGGTGATGACTGCGATTTGGACATTATTGAAATTGAGGTATTTCTTGATGGCCCGGTTGACGTCTTGGCGGGTGAGCTTGGGCAGGCGCGTCTGGACCTCTGCCAGAAAATCCTTGTATCCGTAGTAATGAGAATCCATCTGCCAGCCCAAGCGCTCATCCAGCGTCTGAGCGTAAAGCCTGGTGTAGTTAAGAAGGTAGGTCCGGACAAGCTCAAACCGCTCCTCGGAGATCCCTTCCTCGACCAGCCGGCGCAGTTCTCGCAACGCCTGCCTGATGACAAAATGTCGGTTGGAGTTGGCGAGCGGTCTTATCCAGATGGAAAAGTACTGTTGCTGACGGCAGTAATTTGTATCTGGAAACTTGTCGCGCCCCTGGACGAAGTGCTCGATATAAGCATAATCGCCGTAGTTTTGCCCTCTTTCTTCGCGGATTTTCTGGAAAAGAAGCGAGACGTGCTGGCGGTGCTCGCCGAAGTGCGAGCCGGCAATCCAGAGAGCGAAGAAGTCGTCATCAGAGCGGCTGATGGACACGGGGAAGCCCATGGAGATGGCTGTGGCCGGGGTCTGCTTGTCGGCGATGAGAAATTCAAGGCCGGCTTGAACACGTTGCGGCGGAAGGCTCAGCCTGGGAGTAAACCCTTCAGGCAGAGACGAGAAATCAGCCAGAACCTTGGCCGGAAAATCGGCCGGATAGCCGCCCGCCAGTCCTATAGTGATGTTTCCCCGGACAGCGTGCTCTCTGTAAAACGCCTTGACGTCGTCCAGCGTGATTCCGGTCACGGTTTCCACAGTGCCGGCCGGATGGTGGCCGTAAGGATGGCCATTGTAGAGCATCAGGTTCAGGATTTCCTTTCCGAACTGCTCGTCCATGTTGCTGATCAGCGTTTTTTCAAGAAAGTTGAGCTGGTTTGTCCGCAGCCGCTTGAAATCCTCTTCCCGGAAACCCGGGTTGAGGATCATTTCCTTGAAGATGGCGTAGAATTTGTCAAGGTTGTCGCGGTGGATGGTGCCGGAGAAGACCGACATTTCTTTATCCACGCTCAGACTCACGCTGGCCGCCATGGGGTAAAACTTCTCGGAAATCTCTTTGAAGGTCATCGTCTTGGTGCCGCCGTTGGCCAGCATGTTGAAGGCGAGCTGAGCCAAGCCCTCTTTTCCGGCCGGGTCGTTGGCCGAGCCAACCTTAAAAAGAATTTTCAGATGGATGAGGGGATTTCCTTCAAGCGGCAGGAGTTCTGTCGTGAGCTCGCCGGGGTTGACCTTTTTACAGGAGGCCGACATGATGAGCAAGCTTAGGCCCAGAAGTCCTAAGAGCCAACAATTCATGATCTTTCTCATTGGGTGTTGCCTCCACTCAGGGTGACCACGGTGCTCGCGGTTTTCACGAAATATTTTCTGGCCATTGCCTGGATATCTTCCGGGGTCACCTTTTCGTAGAGCCCGAAAAGCTTGTTGAGCGTTCCCGGGTCTGTCGCCAGGTTGATGTAGAAAGCCAGGGCTCCGGCCACTCCGTCTGTTGTCCCCAGCTCGTTGGCCAGGGAGTACTTGAGGTTTGATTTAATGTCAGCCAGGTTATCGGCCGGGACTGGCCCCGTCTTGAGCCTCTCGAGCTCATTGAATATGGCTTCCTCGACGTAAGGCAGGTCTTCCTCTTTTTTGACAACAGAGGTAAAGGTCAGGAGATAGGGATCGCGACGGTCGGCAAAGATAGCGTTGAGTGTCTGGCATTTCTGTTCGTCGATAACCAATTTCTGGTAGAGAGGAGAGGACCGGGAAAAAGCGATCTCGGCCAGGAGGTCAAGGGCGGCTTTGTCGACCACTTCGTCCGAATAGGCGGGCCCATGGAAGGCGATGGCCAGCCGGGGAAGAGTCTTGGTCGGCCAGGGATAGTGGGCTCTCTTGGCCACCTTCTGGGCCGGTTCCACCGGAGTCACAAGAGCGTAGTTGGATCGTTGCCACGAGCTGTAATGCTTCCGGACATAAGTCATGAGCTCGTCGTGGTCGAAGTCGCCGGCAACTAAGAGGATTGTATTGTCGGGAGCATAGAACCTCTGTTTGTAGAGCTGGCTGTATTCAAACTGGTTGGGCATGTCCTGGATGTCCCTGAGGTAGCCCAGAGTCGTGTGTTTGTAAGGGTGATTTTCGAAAGCCGTGTCGCGCAGAAGCTCGGCCAGGCGGCGGTCGGGGCTGGAAACGCTGGCGTAGTACTCACCCTCGATGACCGGCGCTTCGGTCTTCAGCATCTCTTCGTCATAATATAGGTTGATAAACCTGTCGGCTTCCGTTTCGACGACCTTTTCCAGGTTTTCCCGCCCGGCGAAGACGACAAAATAGCAGGTGAAATCGTCGGTCGTGTAGCCGTTGGTGCCCGCCCCGAGCCGGGTGAGGAATTCGTCATAGGCTGGGCGCGGGACTTTCTTCGTGCCCTTGAACATCATGTGCTCGAAGAAGTGGGCGAACCCGGACTTGCCCGGCTCGATCTCGTTCCGGGAGCCAGACCGGACAATGGTATAATAGGAGATAATATATGGGTTGGAAAGAGGGATGGAGACGACCTTGAGTCCGTTTTCCAACTCCTCGACCTTGTAATTGTAAGGGAAGACATTCGACGCCTGCGAAGGCGAGGGAGGGGCGAGGAGAAGGAGAAAAGAAAGGCCTAGGGGGATGAATTTAAGCATGGATAAAACCTCCTCATACGTCCTTACCGAGGAATATAGCAAATTTTATTGCGCTGCTCTATCCCGAAATCAGTTTTCCTTTTTCTTCTGGCTCCTCTTTTCAAGCCAGCCGAGCTTCAGGCGGCGTTTGCTGTCTCTCGGCGTGTAAGGCTTGATGTCCAGGACTGGAGTTCCGTCCAACATGTCCAGGCCTGAAACCTTGAGGACATTCTTCCTGCGACTGAGTAGCCGGACAACAGTCAGGCCGATCGGGTTGGGCCGATGAGGCGAGCGCGTCGAGAAAACGCCCCGCAGCCGTGTCTCAAGAGGCGGTTTGACGGAAAGCTTGCCTTTTTGAGATTGATGGAAAGCAAAGATGACGATGAGGTGAGAAAACCCGTCGATGTCTTTCAGGCCGGGTGCGTAGGGCTTGAAAACTTCGATCACTCCTTCGATCTTAGAGAACCCGTTCGGGCGGACGTTCCTGAGAGGGTCGATATTCTCTCCGGTCTTAAAAGGCGAATGAACGAGGCCGATCGGCCTGAAAGCAATTTCTTTTTTTACCACGTCTCGCCAAAGTCTTTTTTAAAAGCGTCGCACAGCTTTCTGCTCCAGTTGTCAAGCACATCCAATTTGCCCAAGAAGAACCTGAGCACGGGCGGCTCGGAGACAAACTTTAATCCTTTGATCAGCTCCCGGTTTTGATAAAGCCAGTTCAGCCGGTCGATGATGTATTCGATGTGAGAAATCGTGTAGACCCTTCGAGGTAGGGCGATTCTGGTGAGCTCCAAGTCAGCGTAGACATCACGGCCATCCTTATCGCGATCCATCGAGATCGTGCCCCTTTCCATCGCCCTGACTCCGGAGGCGATATGGAGGGCAGCCGTCAGGGCTCCGGCGATGTACTGTTCTTTGGGAACGTGGGGCAAGAATTTCCTGGCATCCACATGGCAGGCCAGTCCGCCCGGAGGGGTGACGACAGGGATGCCCATCTCGTCGAGCTTCTCGACGAAGTACTTGATCTGCTCGATGGCACAGCCAGCCACAGAAGGATCGACCATTTCCCGCAGCCCGACGGCCATGGCTCCGATCTCTCTCATGGACATCCCGCCGTAGGTGAAGAATCCCTCGTAGACGGGAAGCCAGGGTTCCAACTGCCCGAACAGTCCCTTGCTGTTCGTGGCAATGAACCCACCCCTGACGCAGGTGTTTTTTCTTCCGCTGAGGTAGAAAATGTCGGCCAGGCTGCACATTTCCTTGATGATTTCAGCCACTGTCTTGCGTTGGTAAGCCTTTTCCCGTTTCCAGATAAAATAGGCATTTTCGGAAATCAGGCTGCCGTCAATGATAAGGAGGAGGCTGTTTTCATCGCAGACTTTTCTCACCTCTTTCAGGTTTTCCATGGAAAAAGGCTGGCCGCCGAGGAGGTTCGTCGTCGCCTCCATCCGCACGTAGCCAACCTTTTCCCTTCCGTATTTCCGGATGGCATCCTTGAGCTTCTGGATGTCCATGTTCCCCTTAAAAGGATGAGTGCTCTTGGTCTTCAGGGCCTCGTCGGCGTAAAGCTCCAGGCAGGCGGATCCGGCGGTCACTTCAATATGGGCTTTGGTCGTCGTGAAATGGTAGTTGGTGATGATGACGCCGCCTGGTTTTCCAAACACCTTGGAGAGCAGATGTTCAGCAGCTCTGCCTTGATGGACGTTCATCACGTGCTCGTAGCCCAGGACTTCCTTGACGGCGTCTGCAAATTCGTAAAAGGTCATGCTGCCGGCATAGGCATCATCAGTTTTGATAAACGCGGCGAATTGATTGTCGCTCATGGCATTGACGCCGCTGTCAGTGAGCATATCCAGAAAGATGTCCTTTGTTTTGAGCTGGAAGGTGTTGTACCCCGCTTCCTGAATGGCCTTGAGCCTTTGCTCGGCCGGAATGAGATCGATCTTCTGGACCATCCTGGCCTTGTGCATCTCAACGGGCAACTCTTTTCCGTTCGACAACTTTAAGATCATTCCAGACCTCCTTTATGT
>CAZKBY010000106.1:0-9029 GCA_964550915.1 uncultured Eubacteriales bacterium
GGGTCGAGGTGCTCAAGAAGGCCAAGATTCTTGAAGTCAAACAAGGCCCTTACGCCGGTTTCGAGGATAAAGAATATTTTTGATGCCCGATCAAAAACACCTAATCCCAGTCAATGAGCCGCTCGTCGGCCGGAACGCCCTCGCCTACGTCACGGAGTGCCTGAAGACGCGCTGGATCTCATCAGCGGGGAGCTTTATCAGACGGTTTGAGCAGGAATTCGCCGGCTACCTGGGCGTCAAGCACGCCATTACGACAACAAGCGGCACGACGGCGCTCCACCTGGCCATGGCCAGCCTTGGCCTCGGTCCGGGCGACGAGGTCATCGTCCCCGCCCTGACCATGATCGCCGTCCCCTACGCCGTCCTCTACACGGGAGCTGAGCCCGTCTTTGTCGACGTCGACCCGGAGATCTTTGCCATCGACCCAAAAAAAGTCAGGGAGTTCATCAACAAGAGCTGCAGGTTTGACAGAAAAAGCGCCAAGCTCTTGGACAACGAAACCGGCCGGACGGTCCGGGCTATTGTGCCCGTTCATCTTTATGGTCATCCTTGCAATATGGATGAAATCCTGGCGATCGCCCGGCTCTACAACCTGGCCGTGATCGAGGACGCCGCCGAGGCTCACGGCGCGCTGTATTTCCCCGGAGGCAATAAGTCTTCAGGCCGACAGGCAGGGACGATGGGTGTGGCGGGCTGTTTCAGCTTCTACGGCAACAAAATCATCACGACTGGGGAAGGCGGCATGGTTGTCACCAACAACGACGCTCTGGCCGAAAAAGCCAGGCGGCTCAAGGACCTGGCCCACGACCAGAAGCGGCGATTCCTCCACACCGAGCTCGGGTTTAACTACCGCCTGACCAACCTCCAGGCAGCCATAGGCGTGGCTCAGCTCGAAGAAATCGACCGCTTCATTGCCATCAAGCGGGAGATGGCCAGCACCTACAAGGATCTTCTTTCCGGAGTGCCGGGGCTCGTCCTGCCTCGGGAGAAAGAGTGGGCCAGGAGCGTCTTCTGGATGTATGCTGTCTTGGTGGAGAGAGAGTTCGGCTTGTCCAGGGATGAGCTGATGAGGCGGCTTAAAGAAAGAGGCGTGGACACGCGGACTTTCTTTATTCCACTCCATCGACAGCCGCTTTTCCAGGCTAAAGGGAAACGGCAGGGCCTGTCATTCCCCGTTTCCGAAGCCCTCTCCAGGAAGGGCCTCTATCTTCCCTCCGGCTTGGCTTTGACCAAGGGCCAGATGAAACGGGTCGCCGCAGAAATCACAAAGATCGCCCGCCAGCGACGGTAAACATGGAACGAGACGAATACAGGAAGCATTTTGAGCTGGAAGAAACGCACTGGTGGTTCGCCGGGCGAAGAGAGATCCTCCAGGCCACGCTCGACGGACTGGACAGCCTCCCGGCCGAAGCACTGATCCTGGATGCCGGCTGCGGCACGGGCCTGAACTTGAGAATTTTCGAGAATAAGGGAAAGACATTCGGTTTCGATTTCGAGGAGGAAGCCCTCCGCTACTGCCGAAAAAGGGGACTGAGAAAGCTGGCCAGGGCCGATGTCCAGAAAATGCCTTATAAAAAAGAGTCCTTTGACCTCATCTTCATCCTCGACGTCCTGTCGCATCGAACCATCTCCTCAGATATTGGCGCCCTTCGGGATGCCCGCGATGTCTTGAAAAAAGGTGGGTACCTCTTGGTCTCAGAGTCGGCCTTCAATTTTCTCTGGAGCCGGCACGATGAGGCCTTCCACATCCGGCACAGGTACACCTGCGGGGGAATGACGCAGAAGCTCGTCGAAGCTGGGTTCGAGGTGGTAAAAACCACCTACTTCAATTTTTTTCTGTTTATCCCGATCATCGTCTTCAGGTTCTGGGATAAGCTCTGGCAGGGAGACGACATCCCGATCTCGCACTTGAACAGGGTGAACAGCGGGGTCAATTATCTTTTATTTCAGGTTTTCAAGGCCGAGGCGCCGCTCCTTCGCCGGATCCGACTTCCCTTCGGCAGCTCTCTCCTATGCGTGGCCAAAAAGAAATAGCCAACGCACTTCTTGTTTTCGCCATCCTGGCCGTGGCGATGACGTGGCCTCTGGCCACCCGCTTGACTGATCATGTCCCTTCCGACCTGGGCGACCCTCTTTATACTGTGTGGATAATGGATTGGGATATACAGGCTTCAAAAACCGGATTCAGAGAGTTTTGGAATGGGAATATCTTCTTCCCGCACCTGGGGACAGTTCTCTATGCAGATACACTAATTGTTCCGACTCTCGTTGGCCTTCCCCTGGCCGTCTTGTCAAATAATCTTATCCTCTCTTACAACTTTCTATTCATCCTCTCGTTTATCCTCTGCTCTCTCGGGATGTATCTTCTCGTTTTTTATCTGACGCGGGCCCGGGCGGCCGCGCTCGTGGCTGGAATCATCATTGCTTTCTGCCCCTTCCGGATGGCCCATATCAGCCATCTTGAACTTCTCTTTTTCGCCTGGACACTTTTCTGTTTCCTCTTCCTCCATCGGTTCTTCGACAATCCTTCCTACGGCAACCTCGCCGGCATCGGCATTTTCTTCATCCTTCAGGCCCTGAGCTGCGCCTATTACGGTGTCTTCCTTTCGCTTTTCGCCGGACTGTTCATCCTCTATTTTGGCCATAAAAGAAGGTTCTTCAAGCGGAAAGATTTCTGGCTAAAAATGCTCCTCCTCGCTTTCGGCTGTATCGTCGTTCTCCTGCCGCTTTTCTATCCCTATATTCAAGTCCACCAGCAAATGATGTTCACTAGGGACGTGCAGGAAGCAGAGCATTATTCGGCTCAGCTCCAGCACTTTCTAAGGGTGCCTCCCTCGAGCACAGTCTGGGGGGATTTGCTGAGAGGCCAACCCTCCCCCGAATGGCAGCGCTATCCGGGAATTGTCGTGGTCCTGTTAGGAATCTACTGGCTCATAAGGAGCCACCGTTCACGCCAGGAAGAAAGACATCGAGAGGGAACGCGCCTCTTTTTCTGGTGGGATATTCTGACAGGAATTTATATTCTCCTCCTCTTCCAGGTGGCCTGGTCAGGAGGGTTCACCATCGAGTGGGGAAATGTAAAGATTCTCACAGTCCACCGGCTGGTCAACCCGCTTATCATTCTTGGCCTTTCCTTAAGCTTGAGGATCGGACTGGCCTTCTGGCGGAGAAGAAAGCTCGGCTGGCGGGAGATTCCCACGGCCAGCTTGAGCCAGAGGTACTATTTGTTTGGGTTTGTCCTGGCCTGGCTTCTGGCCATGGGTCCCTCGATCAGGCTCTTCGACAAGAAGATTCTCACCGGCCCGTACATGCTGCTTCATAACTGGATACCGGTCTTCCAGAGCTTGCGGGCGCCCAGCCGCCTGGCCGTGATGATGATGATCGTCCTGGCCCTGATGAGCGGCTGGGCTGTCGCGGATTTGATGAAAAAGCCCAGAAAGGCGTGGCTAAAGAAGGCGATTCCCTGGATGGCGGGCATTCTGATTCTCTTCGACTACGCCTCGCTTCCCCTTCCTCTCGACACCTCTCCCGGCCTGAGGAAGATCCCGGAGATCTACAAGTCCGTAAAGGCCTTGCCTGCCGGCTCCTCGCTCATCGAGCTGCCGATGCCGCAGACGGCGGTAGACAGAGGACAGGAAGCACCTCTGATGTATTACTCGATTTTCCACCGAAAAAAGATCGTCAACGGATACAGCGGGTTTCTGCCACCGGGATATACGATCATTTCTGAATCCATGGAGTCATTCCCTTCGGACGATACGTTCCGTCTCCTCAGGGATCTTGAAGTCGACTACATCCTCATCCATACGCGAAGTTTCCTGGCAGAAGAGGGAAAGCAGATCCAGAAACAGATGGGAAGCTTCTCTGGAGATGTCGAGCTCAAGGCTGCGGCGGACGGAGATTTTCTTTATCGCCTTCTTCCTCGAAAAGAGGAGGCACCCGAAGGGTTCATTCGACGCGAGGTGGGCGACCCGAAGACATGGAAAGCCTGGTCCAGCTCAAACGTCACCCTGACAAGGCTTGCTTTTGACGGAGATCCTGCGACAGGCTGGACAACGCGAGTTCCCCAGCGGGAGGGAGATTTCTTTTATCTTGACCTCGGCGAGCCTGTTCAGGCGGGAGAAATTGAGCTGTCGCTGGCCGGAAGGCCCCTGGATTATCCCCGAGGATTCCTTATCGAGTCGTCCCTTGACGGGGAAAACTGGATCCTCTTGAACTGGACTCCCTTCCTGGTCCCCCATGTCACCAGGGCGAACATCCAGAACATCAGGCAATGCAGGCTGATCATCAGCTTCGAACCCCTCCCGCTGCGGTACGTGCGGATTAAACTGACCAGGTCCCATCCCGTTCATCACTGGTCCATCCAAGAACTCCATTTTTTCGGAGCCGAACCACAGCGATAAGCCTTTCGGCAGCTTGACCGGCGAAAGGAGTCCATGTATTTTAGGCTAAAGGAGGGCCCGGCGTGAAAAGATGGAACGGCTGGGGAAGCGACGAGGTTGATTATCCCGTGTCCCCCGCTGCTCAGGCTTTTCTGGGCGAAGCCATCGGACCTTCTGAGCCAGTTCCATCGGTTGATTTTGAGGATCTCGTTAAGCGCGTCCCGCCGAGCCGCCTGCCCGATAAGACCTGGATCGACCGTGACCCCGGGGAGAGGCTCCGCCATGCCCGCGGCCACTCGCTCCCCGACTGGATTTCTCTCCGTTACGGGTCGGTCGACAGTTTTCCGGACGGCCTGGCCCGGCCGGCCTCAGAAGAAGAAATCGAGAAAATTCTCGCTTTCGCCGCAGCCACCGGAACCCGGCTCATTCCTTACGGCGGCGGGACGAGCGTCGTCGGACACATCAACCCGCCACAAGACGGGCCTTCTGTCCTGACAGTCAATTTGGAGAGGATGCGCCGGATGCTTGATCTGGACGAGTCCAGCCGGCTGGCCACGTTTGAGGCCGGTGTGAGCGGCCCTCATCTTGAAGCCCAGCTCAGGGCCCGCGGATTCACCCTTGGCCATTTCCCCCAGTCCTTCGAATACTCGACTCTGGGAGGATGGATCGCCACACGGTCGAGCGGCCAGCTGTCTCTTTATTACGGCCGGATCGAAAACATATTTGCCGGCGGAAAGATGATCGCTCCCGCGGGAAGTCTCGAGATGCCGCCTTTTCCGGCCAGCGCAGCCGGGCCGGACCTGCGCGAAGCAGTTTTAGGCTCGGAGGGAAGGCTGGGCATCATAACCAAAGCCGTCGTCCGTATCAGCCCGCTGCCCGAATCAGAAAGATTCTACGGCCTTTTCTTTCCCGACTGGAGCCAGGGAATCGCCGCCGTAAAGGAAATGGTCCAGGAGCGGCTCGGGCTTTCGATGATCCGCCTGAGCGACGGCGTCGAGACAAACACGAGCTTAAACCTCATCGGAAACGAGCGCCTTATCGGCCTGCTCAACAGCCTGCTGCGTGTCCGGGGGATAAAGGATGAGAAGTGCCAGCTCTTCCTCGGCGTGACGGGAAACGGAGGTCAGGTTAAGCGCATCCGGCGGCGGGCGCTCGACATCGCCCGGGCTCACGGGGGAGTCCACGTCGGCCGAAAGATGGGGAACGAATGGAGGAAAACCCGGTTTAAGACCCCCTATCTGCGGAATACCCTCTGGGATTTGGGATATGCTGTCGATACACTGGAAACAGCATCAAACTGGACAAACCTTCCTGCGGCCGCCAATGCCGTGCTCAGCGCCCTGAGGAAGGGACTCGAGGACAAAGCGGAGCGGGTTCTCGCCTTCGCCCACATCTCCCATGTCTACCCAACGGGCGCCAGCATGTATGTGACCTGTATTTTCAGGTTGGACAGGACGGCCGAGGAGACTCTCAAAAGGTGGCAGAAGCTTAAAACAGCCGCAAGCCAGGCCATCCTCAGCCATGGCGGGACGATCTCCCACCAGCATGGGATTGGCCTCGACCACCAGCCCTGGCTGGAGAATGAAAAGGGCCGATTGGGAGTTGAATCGATCGCTGCCCTGACCAGAGTGTTCGATCCCAAAAGGATCATGAACCCGGGAAAGCTTATCGGGGAGCCAAGCGCGCAAAGAAAAAAATGAGCCGTTTGGAGTACCGTTCGCCCTGGCCTTCTAACTGGAGGGAAGAAGCTTGGGAGAGGCTCCAGAAAGAGAGATGGGATCTTGTCATCGTCGGAGGCGGGATTACCGGCGCTGGAATTCTGACCCTGGCAGTTAGGTCGGGAATGCGAGCGCTCCTTTTGGAGAAAGCAGATTTTGCTTCCGGTACCTCCAGCCGAAGCTCCAAGATGGTTCACGGCGGGCTGCGCTACCTGAGGAGTTTCCAGATCAGACTCACCAGAGAAAGCGTCAGGGAACGCCAGATGCTCCTTGAGACGGCTCCCGGCCTGGTTGAGCCGCTCAGCTTTATTTACCCGGTGTATGAAGGGGAAAAGCCGAGCCCCTGGCTGCTTGAGGTCGGACTGGGAATCTACACTCATTTAGCTCCGCATGCGGGCGACTACCAGCGCCTCGACGCTTTGGACCTCAGTTTGATGGCGCCCGGGCTGAAGACGCGAAACCTCGAGCGAGCCTATCGTTATCTCGACGCTCAGACGGATGATGCCCGGCTCGTCCTGAGGGTCATCCATGACGGCCTCATCGCAGGAAAGGGCCGGGCCGCGGCTCTCAACTATGCGGGGGTGACGGCCCTCATTAAGGACGGAAATCGCCTGGAGGGAGTCGTCACCCGTGATGAAATGACGGGAAAGGAGGCAGAGGTGAGGGCTCGTCTAGTGATAAACGCCACTGGCGCCTGGGCCGACCAACTGCGTCAGGAGCTCGGTGAGCCCCGTCGTTTGCGGCCGCTTCGAGGCAGCCATCTTTTTTTCAGCCTGGAAAGGCTTCCGGTCTACCAAGCCATTGCCTTCAGCCATCCCGATGACGGACGTCCAGTGTTTGTCTATCCCTGGGAAGGGGTGGCTTTGGCCGGCACGACAGACGTCGACCATGCGATTCCGCTCGAGGTGGAGGCAGCCATCTCAGCCGAGGAGGCCGATTATCTACTGCGAGCCGTGCAGTCTCATTTCCCCGAGCTCGGGTTAGAAAAAGAGGACGTCATGAGCACGCAGGCTGGAGTCCGGCCAGTCGTTGACACGGGCAAGGCTGATCCATCGGCTGAAAGCCGGGACCATGTGACCTGGTGCGAGCACGGGTTGCTAACCGTAACCGGAGGCAAGCTGACAACCTTCCGCCTGATCGCTGGCGATGCCCTGCGAGAAGCCCACCGGATAAACCCGGAGATTCCCGAGCCCGATTCAAACGCCAAAGTGATGGATACGTTTGACCCGGCCGCAGCCATCCCGGGCGTCAGCCCCCAGTCGGCTCGGCGTCTTTGGGGCCGCTACGGAGCGGCTGCGCCCCAACTTGCGGCTATATTCCCTGGCCTCCTTAAGGTCATTCCGGGTACTCCGTATCTCCGGGCTGAGGTTGCCTGGGCTGCCGGCCATGAATGCGTCTGCCACCTTGATGACCTGATGCTACGTCATTTCAGGTTCGGGATCCTCACGCCCGACGGCGGGCAGAGTTTGCTCGAGGAGCTCGGACCTCTGCTCAAAGAGCAACTCCGGTGGAAAGAAAAGCGGTGGGCCGAGGAGGTCGAGCGCTATCGGCACATCCTGCGAGAAGCCCACGGCTTACCGGCCGATTGGGAATTAGGGGGACGCCATACATAATCCTATTAATTCATCCTTGTGCTCCCGGAAAAGCGTCCCTAACAGGGTGAAGTTGCCGGGATAGGAGAGAAAAATTTGGCAAGAATTAAGGCAATAGTTGAGGTAATTATGTAAGACGTCCCCAAATTACTACCCAAATTACCTAGGGCAATGATTAATGGAAAAATTAAGTGTATTATTTATGGCGTCCCCCAATTTGAAGAATGAGTACACTGATCATCGTTAATCCGAACGCGGCGGGAGGCAAAGCCGAGGCGATCTTCGAGAACTTGAGGAATCGTCTGAGAGAAGCGCTGGGCGAGCTCATTGTCGCTGTCACCAGGACTGCTGAAGAGCTGGCCAGTCACATCGAGGCGGCCGCTTCCGCAGGAGCAGACCGCCTGATCGCTGTCGGAGGCGACGGAACGAATCACGGCGTGGTCAATGCCTTGTTCACCCGATCTCAAAGAACCAGGGTCTCCATGGCTTTCGGCAGCCTTCCGGTGGGAACGGGAAGCGATTGGGCTCGCGCTCTGGGCGTGCCTGCTGACCTGGAAGCTGCCGTGGATTGGCTGGCCCGGGCTCAGCCGACAGCCTGCGACCTGGGAAAAGTCGAATATTCTGATTCGCGCCAGGAAGGCCGGAGAACCAGCCGTGTCTTCCTCAACATCGCCAGTGCCGGAGTGAGCGGAGAGGTTGATGCCCGGGTGAACCGGGCGCGGCGGCGCTCCTCGGTCACATTCCTCCGCGCGACGGTCACCACCCTGCTCGGGTACAGACCCCAGCGCATCTTCATAGATTGCGATGGCGAGCGCTTCTATGAAGGCTTAAGTTACCTCTTAGCCGTGGCGAACGGCCGCTATTTCGGGAGAGGGATGTGGATTGCGCCTTACGCTTTGATCAACGACGGCCTTTTTGATGTCGTGCTTGTCGAGGGGATGCCCCGCCTGCGCATCCTGCTGGCGCTCCAGTCCGTCTTCAGCGGCCGCCATCTCTCCCGAAAAGACGTCCACTCCGTCCGCGCCGCCGCAGTCCAGGTGCATTCGGAGGAAGGGCCGCTGAGCTTAGACCTGGATGGCGAGGAAGCTTGCGGTCAGGATATCAAATTTACAGTTCTTCGGGGAGCGCTCACAATTCTCCTCCACCCGGCAGCCGACAAAACTCTGAGGAAGGCCTGACCCGGGCTTTTCAACTTATGTTCCCCGATCGCTTTGAAATCAATAATAAAGGCTGCCTTCGCTATCGCTTTTCATGTAAAGGAGAAGGATCCTCAGGAGCAGGATGATGATCCCTCCCGCCATGACGAGGGCGTATGCGGCCAGGAAGACAACGTGTAG
>CAZKBY010000107.1:0-8964 GCA_964550915.1 uncultured Eubacteriales bacterium
GTCTTGAGCAGGTCGAAGACAGCGCTTACCGTAATCCCGATCAGGCGAAAAGGAAGCGCAAGCAACCAGACAATCGGATATAAGAAAAGTGCCAGCAGGGCGAGCGGCCAACACAGCACCAAAAGAATCAGCCAGAGAAGGAATTTTATCATCAGCGCACCTCCGGGTTTTCTTTTTCCAAATTATCCTAATCCTTCTTTACTATATACGAGAATAGAATTAAAAGTATACCCTTCGCTCTTCCTGCTGACGCAAGAAATTGTGGGAATGGCAACGAGGATAGAAAAGTAGACCTCACGGAGACGAAAGCATTTCCAATTGGGTGATCTTTATGATGAGCGGCGGCTTGATGCTTGAAAATACCTTTCATCTGGAGTAATCTTACACTCAAACCGAAAGGAGAGACGACATGATAAAAAACATCGTCGCCTCAAGTTTTCTGGTCTCATTCATTTTCCTCCCCCAGTTTTTATTTTCCTCAGGCCAACAGACAGAGGATATCACCCTCTTGAAGCCGCAGACAGATAGCGGGAAGCTCCTCATGCAAGCTCTCTTTTTGAGGCAATCCTCAAGGGAGTTTAGCGCTGAGAAACTCCCCCTGCAGGTTCTTTCTAATCTATTCTGGGCGGCAAACGGGATCAACCGTCCCGATTCGGGAAAGCACACGGCGCCCACAGCTTCGAATGTCCAGAATATTGACATCTACGCGGCAATGGCTGAGGGCCTCTATCTTTATGATCCGGCTGGGCAGGTGTTGAAACTCATCCTCAAGGAAGACATCCGACCGGAAACGGGAAAACAGGATTTCGTCAAGGAGGTCCCTTTAAATCTCATCTACGTGGCTGACCTTTCCAAGTTCAAAAGAGGCACAGACGAAGATAAGCTCTTTTACAGCGCTGCCCACGTCGGCTTCATCAGCCAGAATGTTTATCTCTATTGCGCCTCGGAAGGGCTGGCAACAGTTGTGCGGGGCATGGTCGATAAGGAAGCGCTGGCCAAGCGGATGAATCTGCGGCCCGATCAAAAAGTCATCCTAGCCCAATCTGTGGGTTATCCCAAGAAAACAGAAACCAAATAGATAATCCCCCGTCGGTAAAAAAGACTAAAAAACTGAATAAAAGCTTCCGGCCAAGGGCGTTCTATATTATTCCTTTAAAGCTTCGAGCAAGCAGTCGATGTCGGCAAAATTATTGAAAATGTTCACTGAAACCCTGATGTTTCCATCTCTCAGTGTGATAATGATGCTTTTTTCGGCGCATTTCTTGACGAACGCCCTGTTCCTGTCGCCGATGGTGAAGCAAACGATAGCCGAACGCTCCTCTTTCCTGGCAACGGGAGAGACGATGGTGATTTTGAGATCTTTCAGCCTCTGGATGAGATAATCGGTTAGCTCGAAGAGCCTATTCTGAATGTTTTCTATCCCGATGGCCTTGATGAAATCAAGCGCCTTCTCAAAGGCCAAGACGGGCTGGAGGTTGAATGTCCCGAATTCATACCGGCGGGCAGAGCGGAGAAGCCGGAAAGGCGCATTCTTGGCGGTATGGATGAAACTTCCGCCTTCAGTGTCCACAGAAAGCCATCCGGCTATCGGAGAGGGGAATCTTTCGCGGAACTCCGCCGCCGTGAAAAACATCGTGCCGATGTGGCCGGCGAGCCCCCATTTGTGCAGAGAAGCCGTGAGAACATCGATGAATGAAGTTTTTACATCCACCGGAAAATAGGGGAAGGCCTGGGTCGCGTTGACGATGAGCATGATTCCGCGGCGCTTGAGTTCCTGGCCAAGAGTGCTGACGTCCTGGCGGAAACCCGTGGCATACTGAACGTGTGACGTGACGACGGCCAGAGTCTCGTCATCCGTCATGTCAAGGATTGACCAAATCGGATAGCGCGCCTCGACGGGCTCGACATAGCGCATCTCGATGTTTTGATACTCAAACCCGATGGTCGAGGCTGGAAATTCGTCCTTCATCGAGACGATATTAAAACACTTTTTGACTTGATTCTTGAAGGACAGGGCTAAAAGGGACATGGCTGTGGAAGTGTTCTGGAGAAATGTCACGTTTTGTGGCTCGGTGTTAAGGAGCTCAGCCAGGCTGGCGCATAGCCTTTCGAATCTCGCCATGTCGTCCGTCCAGTTCACATCTCCATACAAACAGAGCTTGCGGTACTCGTCGACAATCGCCTCGAAAACAGGCATCGGCAGGGGCGACATAGCTGCGCTCTGGAAATAAACAGAATTCTCGCTTATCGGAAAGTCCTTTCTCACTTTGTCCCAATCGACCATGGCAGAGATTATACCAATAACATTCCCCTAAGTGCCACTGCTTGGTAGTTCATCTAAACTGCCGGCAAAGAATATCAGGCGACCGAAGCACGTCAACCAGGAAGCAAGATCAAGAAGGTCGCAAGCTCCTGATCGTTGAAGAGGCGTGCCCTCTATTTCTCCGGCCGCACGCCCGTGACCGTCCTTTCCTTGTGCGCCCCTTTGGTTGTATGCACCAGGAAGCCTTCCTCCGCCGACAGCCAGACTTCGGACAGGACATAGACCGTGAAATACTCGGTATAAGACGGAGCGAAGTCCCCGACTTCATCGAAGATGAGCCGGGGCTCGGCTGCGGGTTGATCGGGCGGCGGCAGTTTCTCCGTAAACGGGATCAGGAGTTCCTTTCCCGCCGAAATCTGCCGGAGCAGGAGTTGCCCTTCTCCACTCAAGCCCAACCAGTACTCTCCGGCCGGGATCTTCTTGCCGACCGCCTTGAACTCGAAAGGGATTTTGAAAGTGGCCTGAGCAGAGGCCGCTATTGACCCGGCGACAAGGATCATGGCCATGACGATCGAAGCCCATATGGCGAAACGTTTCATCGAAATCTCTTCCTTTCTTTGTTCCTTAATATAAATTTGTGCCTCCACTGATGGCACCTGCCTCGGCTGGGAAAACCTCCTCCTCCACCCCGTTTTTAACGGCGTCCTCCATGGCCTCAATGAAGGTATCGATCTCTTCGAGGGTCGTGTAGATGTTTGGCGAGACGCGGAGGGCCTGGTAGTCGAACACCTGGTTGGGCGGAGCTCCCCCGACAAGCGGAACGGCGATGATCCGGTATTTCTGTCTCAGGAACTTGGCCAACGGCCGGACGTCAATGCCCTCGATGTTGACAGCAGCCACACCCCAGGCCTGGGGCGGGTCGGAGAGGTCTGTCAGGATTTTTATGCGCGGGTATTTCTTGAGGACGTTGGCCCAGCGGAGAGTGAGGTAGCGCATCCGGGCCGCCTTGCGTTCGGCACCGATTGCCTGGTGGTAGGCCAGGGCTTCGCCGAGCGCCGCCCGGATACCCCAGGGATGGGTGCCGATGGCCTCAAACTTGCGGATGTCGTTGTCCTGCTGCTCGGGCGCGGCCTGAAGGGGCCAGAATTTCGGGATCATCTCCCGGCGTACGTACAGGCAGCCGTTGCCGATGGGAGCCAGGAGCCACTTGTGCAGGCTAACGCCGTAGGCGTCGCATTCCAGGTCGCGAAGCTTGAACGGGAAATGTCCCAGCGCGTGGGCGCCGTCGACGATCGTGACGATGCCCTTTGAGCGGGCTAAGCGGGCGATCCTCTGAACAGGGAAAAGCTGAGCTGTCAGGTTTGTGATATGGCAGAAATGGAAAACCTTTGTCTGCGGCGTAATGGCTTTTTCGAAAAGATTAAATAGATGGTCCTGCGTCGTCGGCACGGGGAACTGGAGACGTGTAACCTTGATCCCTTCGCGCCGCATGCGCTGGTCCCATGTCGTTAGCATGCGGGGGTAGTCCTGCTCGGTGGTCACGACCTCGTCGCCGGGCTCGAGATCGATCCCGTTCTGGACGATCTGCAAGGCTTCGCTGGCGCCTCGCGTCAGGGCCAGTTCCTCGGGGTCGCAGCCGAACTCATTGGCCATCCGGCGCCGGATGGTCTCGATGTTCCCGGCCACCATGCCCTGGTAGTGAACCGGCAGCATGTTGATCATTTCCGTGTAGCGGAAAGCCGACTCGAGCACGACCCGCGGGCAGGGGCAGGTGAATCCGTTGTTGAGATTTATGAGCGAGCGGTCAAGCTTGAAACCCAGCTGGACTTCCCTCCAGTAGAACTCGTCGCGGGCGGCTTCTTCTGGCGAGATGTCTGAGATCGACCGGGATGCCGCTTCGACCCGTGTCAGGTTAGAAGCATTCCAGGCGAAGGCAACTCCTCCAGCGGCGCCGACCGTGCGCAGGAATGACCTTCGACTCCAGGTTTGGGATTTCATGCGAACCTCCTTCGATTCAAGATGGCGTGTTGACGATGGACTGCCAGGATTTTAATCCAGGACTCGAAAAAAGGTCAAGGACGCTTCGGGAGTACTGGGAATTAGGGGGACAGCATACGTAATACGCTAATTATGGTAGCAAAGAAAAGAAATTAGAGGAAATTAGAGGGACGTCATACATAATTCACTAAATAGGGCATGAGTTAAGGCGTTTGTATTAAAAAATTACGGGCAATTAAGTGCATTACGTATGGCGTCCCCCAAACTAATGCCCCAAATTAGACAAATTAGAAAAGGTCCTATCTGCGGAAGAGACGGGAAGAAACCCGGAGCAGGCTGCGCAACGGCAGCGCGGCATTCACGGCGC
This sequence comes from uncultured Eubacteriales bacterium, assembly GCA_964550915.1. Classification (GTDB taxonomy): domain Bacteria; phylum Acidobacteriota; class Aminicenantia; order Aminicenantales; family UBA8522; genus JARYMI01. Next base: position 4,629 of record CAZKBY010000107.1, read on the forward strand.
CCAGCTGAGGGACGAGAGAAAAAAGCGCATTGGCTTTCTCGCCATATCGACGATGATAGAGAAGGCGAAGGGACTTATTCAGGATCTGAAGTTTAGCTGCAGAATAGGGGTACCACCATATTCTGTCCCGTTTTCCAGCAAAATCAGCAGAGACATATTTGATGTTGACAAGCTCTAACAGGCCATAAGGTCCGTGCGTTCGGCCAAAGCCGGTCTGCTTAACGCCTCCCCAGATGGCCCTGGGCTCGCTGAAGGTGCACATGTGGTCATTGACGGTGACTGTGCCGACCTCGAGTCGCTCGGCTACCCGAGAGGCTACTCTTTCGTCGCTCGTCCAGACAGAAGCGGTCAGTCCGTAGCGGCTGTCGTTGGCCAGAGCAACAGCTTCCTCGACATCGGAGAAGGTCATGACCGGAAGGACGGGACCGAACGTCTCTTCAGTCATGACCTTCATCGTGTGATCGACGCGGCTGAGCACCGTAGGAAGATAGAAGTAGCCGGGAAGGGTCTCCATCCGCCGGCCGCCGCAAAGGACTTCGGCTCCCTTCTCCCTGGCATCGCGGATGTGCTCTTCGACGACCGTGAGCTGGCTTAGATTTTCCATCGGCCCGATATCAATACCCGGCTCGATGGGATCACCAACCCGAAGAGCTTCGGTTAGACCAACGACTTTCTCCAGAAACTTATCCGCAATCCTGGAAGCAACGTACACGCGCTCGATAGAGGCACAGCTCTGGCCGGTGTTCATGAAGCCGGCCCAGACAGCGCCGCGAGCTGCCTCCTCAAGATTTGCATCCTCGAGGACGATCATCGGGTCTTTGCCGCCGAGTTCGAGGACGAGGCTGGTCAGGTTCCAGCTGGCCAGCTCCATGATTCTCTTTCCCACCGAGACGCTGCCGGTAAAGACAATCGATTGAATTTCGGGATTCTGGATAACCTCCTCGGCCTGGGCGACTCTGCAGGGGATGATGTTCAGGACGCCGGCCGGCAGCCCAGCCTCTAAGAAGATTTCTCCGATGGCCAGAGCTGAAAAGGGTGTAGAAGTGGAAGGTCTGAGAACAACCGTATTGCCGGCCGCAAGTGCGCTGATGACGTCGCTGAAAGGTAGCATAAACGGGAAATTCCAGGGCGAGATGATCAGCGTGGGTCCCAGAGGCTGAAATAAAAAAGTGTTTCTTTTATGGCTGAAAAACGGCACATGGGTCGATCCCTTTTTAGGGCTGAGGGCCCTTTTTTGATTATGACCGTAATAATCAAGAGCTTCGAGGACGGTCAGGACTTCAACCGCCAGGGATTCGGGGAGCGGCGAGCCCTTTTCCGAAGTGATGAGCCGGGCTATATCATCAGCCCGGCGGAGCAGAATGTCCTTAGCGTCGAGAAAAACTCCTTGTTTTTTCTCGACGGGCAGAGACCGCCACAGAGGGAAAGCTTCCCTGGCCGCCTCGACCGCCCGGCGACAATCCTCCCGGGAAGCCAGGGATGCTTCTCCTAATGGTTCCAGCGTCGCCGGGTTCTCCACCGCTATCTTGTCCCTGGTTTGTAGACGCTCGTTGGCGATGAAGAGACGGCCCTCCAAGCTACTCATCTCCTAAAACCTCCCGGTGATGAACCTCTTGAGCCAGGATATAAAAAGGAACGGATAGGCGTCAATGATCAGGTCAAACCTGAAGAGGGGGTTCATGATGCCGGCCTTGAGAAAAAGCAGAAGGACGAGCGTTTTGTGCTTGGGAGGGCAGCCCCTGATCCTGCGCTTGCGCCTAGCCGAGACTCTACCTTCAACCTTCGTGCACTTGCCGATCATGAGCAGCCGCTCGGCCACGACATCCCCTTTATACTCGCCAATCACGGCAGTCCATGGGGGAAGGCTCTGCCAGAGCTTGGGCTTCCGGTCCTTGATCATGTAAAGCCATTCTAAGAAAACACCGTGACAGCCGCCGACACAGTAGGGTTCGCCACAGAGGACTCGAATAGCGCAGTCCACCTCATCGACTCGCCTAAAGCCCGTCGAAAATGTTTCCGTCTTCTGGCGGATTTCTTCGAGGGATATATCGCCGGAGATGTCAACATCGGAAAGACTGAGCGAGCCGTAGCCCCGCTTCTCGGCGGCGGCTAAATGGCCGACCTGGTGCGGGTCAAGGTGGAAGATGTGGCTGCAGACAACATCGTGCGCCAGCGGGTTTGCGGCCATGACGATGACGCCTAAATGCCGGCCGCGCTGGGTGAGGTGATTGCCGCCGCTCGAGACCTCGATGGCGTCGGTAGCGATAAAATCCGGATATCCCACTTCCAGCAAGTCAACAATTTTTTCGTCAAGGTTATAGTTGTTGTTCCACATCCTCTCCGGATCGCAGAGGATGCCGATGTTGAGCTTGAGGGCTGCGGTCAGGCCATGGGTGAGGGAGTTGGTCTTCAGCTTGGGCGCGTAGACGAGGAAGTCTCTATCGACGATCTCCCGGGCTGTCCGGATTCTTTGATGGATTCTGCCTCTGGCAAGCCGGACCGTTTTCTTCCTTGCCTCCTCGATGGCCAGGAGCTTGAACTTATGCTTCTTTTTTAGCTTATAATAGCCGGCCCGTCTGAACATCCGCGTTGTCGGGATGGCTGCGCCGCATTTCTCGGCAACGATAAACCGAGCATTTGCGGCCGGAGTGCTTTCAAGAGCCGTGAGCAGGCCATCCAAGAATTCAGGCCGCGTATAGGCAGAAGGGGTTACGATGTGGTGGGCCATGACGACGTTCGGTTTGATTGTGACGCGGCCCTTTATCCTGGGCGCCAAACCCAGTTCGTCAATACCCTGGCGGATGATCTCGGCGATAACGGCAGGGTTGTAGCTTTCGGCCCGCCGAAGAATAACTTTATTTTTCCCCTCCATGAGCTATGCCTTATACCACAGCGGCCTCGGCCAAGTCAAAACCACAAATGTCCGGGGGATTACCAGAGGGAGGCGGCTGCGGTGACGGAGCGCCGGTCGAGAAGTGAGATGGCATCCCGGGCACAAGCGGCGCGGCAGACGCCGCAGCCGTAGCAACGGCCAGGGTCGATGTCAACCTTGCGGCTGGCAGCGCTGTAGCCGATCGCCCCGAACTGACAGACCCGCATGCACTGCCGGCAGCCGTTGCAAAGATCAGGATTGAGATTGGCTACGTATTCGGCGCGGAAGAACACGGGGAATTCGTGTTTCAGGGTAGCCCGCATGGCCAGACAGTCGGAGCGGTCGCAGTTGCAGACGCCTCCGATAAAAGGCGTGATAAAAGTCCAGACGGTGTGGCAGAGGCCTTCCTGCTCGTGGTTACGAATCGCAGCCAGCGCCTCCGGCCCGCTCAGCGTCTCCAGGCCCTTCGTCTCCGGCCCCGTGAGGTAGCTTGCATCGATCTCTCGGATAGTCTCGGCGAGCAACCCTCCATCAGGCCCCAGGCTCACTCCATAGCAGAACCTCTGTTCTGATCCGACAGTTATGTGACGACAGACACAGGCCACGCGCACAACCGAGGTCACAAAACCGAAAATTCGCTCGACATCCTCGATCGGGACGACCTGGCCATAATGGTATTTTCGCTGCTTCCTCTGGGCTCCCCAGGCGATAGCCCGCCGGACAAACTCTGGCACCTGAGAAAGTCGGTCGAGACCGTCGATGCTCTTCTTGAGTTTTTCCGGTCTGCTGAAGAAATTGTGGATAAGCCTCCGTCGCCTTAGGTCGCTCAACAAGCTCTCGCCATAGTTTTTTGCTTCGAGATACCACTTCTTACCTTCGCCGTGTTTATGACAGAAATCACACATTATCGGTCTCCTTTGCTTCTAACATTATTTCCCGGCATCTGACCAGAATTCACCGACAAAGTCAAGGCAATCTTCAAACGACCTAACCGCTATGAGAAGGAAGGTATCAATGATTTAATCGACAAGCATTTCTCTGATCACAGCTTTTACTCTTTTTATAAGTCCTGGCTTGAGCCGTCCGAGTCTGGCTGCCAGACGTTGCTTATCGAGGGTGCGAATTCAGTCACTTTCTATTTCGAGTTCCACCTCGTCCTTCACATGGAAGGTATTGCTTGATAAAAGCCGGTGCCTGGCAAACTTATCTTGGTGAGCCAACTCAAAAAATAGGAAACATCAACCTGAGCTCTTTTATGCTCGAGATTGGGATAAAGTATTTCTTTTGAAGAGGAGCCGTAAAAAAAGGGGACTGTCCCACTGCTATCCCATTAAGAATATTATACGAAAATATGTGTTGAAATAATTGGAGTTACAAGGAAAGAAAATCAAAATTGAGTTCAAATCGATTGGGCTTGTCCCAAAGTTACGTGATGGGTGAGTTGACATGAGCATAGAAGAAGGG
>CAZKBY010000108.1:0-8949 GCA_964550915.1 uncultured Eubacteriales bacterium
ACCTTGTGGACAGGCTCAACAGGCTCATTCAATAACACCTCCCGACTCTGAACAAGGCCATCGAGGAATCAGGCCGCAAGCCCCTCAAGGCGCCGGTAAAAATCAAGCTTTAGGCCAGCGCCGCGCATTTCTTAAAATCGAAACAAACTAAGTCGGCTGCGCCAGGGAAGTTCAGGTTTTTTTGACATCCCTTTCCATCGTCTTTAATGCAAGCGTAATGATCTTTGATGCTTTCGAGCCGGCCAAAGATTATTCCTTGACGAACACGATGCCGGCAACCCGGCCCAGGTTGAGCTTGAAGCCGCTGATCTTGTTGCCCTTATCCCGGACAAAATCCAAATTGAAGAACCCCGCGGCGAACTGGTCAGGCGCCATGGCCTTAAGCGGTGTCGGCGGGATACTGCGGAAACTGACGACGAGCGTTCCCTTGCCGACATCCAATCGATAATGCGCGCCCAGAAGCTCCTCGCTTACATAGGTTCCAGCGTATCCTTCGATTTTGGCTTCAGTCAGGGGCTTTACTGGAGCCGCCTTTACGAATTTCGTGGCTTCACCTCTCCCTTTGAAAACGGCCGTCGCCGGGCGGCCCGCTTCTTGCGGTGGGAACTCGATCGTCACGGGAAAGGGCGCCTCCAGAGCCGCGAATGTCGTAGGGCTCGTCGGCGTCAGGATAAATTCCCGGCCGAAGACGGCCGCCTTAAGCTTGTCCTTATCCACAGAAACGACTATCCATTGGCCGAAACGTTCATCCCGGTAGTTCCCGGTCTTGTCCTCGAGCTCTTTCTGTGACAGTGGGAATGGCTTGGGCTTCTCCATCTCGGCCTTGGCCGGCTCTTTAATCAAGTCGGCGAGATAGATGTCGGCCACCCTAAGACAGAGCTCGCTTGGGTTGATACTGCTTAGGTTGGCCAGGCATATCACCGAAAATTTCTGTTCAGGGAAGCGGGAAATCGCCGCCCGGAAGCCGGCCCATGCTCCCCCGTGCCCGACATGTTTCAATCCCTTGTGCTCTGTGACAACAAGTCCGAACGCATAATCCAATTTCTTCCCGCTGTTGAGGACTCCGACCGCATGCAGCATCTCTATCAGTTCCTGGCCGAGCTTGTTGTTATAAAATGCCTGGTCCCAAAGGTAGAGGTCTTCGACCGAGGTGTACACGTTCCCGTCGCCTGTTTCATCCCAGTTACTCATGCTCAGCCTGTAGCCCTTCTCGATCTGCTCGTAGCCGGTGGCCCTGTTCCTGATGATCTGACGGTGGTCGTCCTGGTACAAGGTATGAGTCATCCCTAACGGCTGAAAGATGCGGTCCTGGGCGAATTGGTTGAGCGTTTGACCGCTCACTTTCTCCACGATCTGGCCCAGCAGAAAGTAGCCCGTGTTCGTGTAAGAATACTCTTCGCCCGTCGGGTAGTTCAGTCTTTTCTGCTGAAAGATAATCCGCAAGGCTTCGTCCACGTTGGGGCAATCGGACTCCGGTCGGAAGCCGGCCAGCATGAGGAGTCCGTTATAGTCCCGTAGCCCGCTTGTATGATGGATGAGATGCCGGACAGTGATCGGACGCCCATACTGAGGCAAAGCCGGAAAATATTTCCGGATATCGTCGTCAAGCGAGAGCTTGCCATCACGGGCCAGCATGGCGACGCAGGTCGCCGTGAACTGCTTCGATACAGAGCCGATGTCAAAAATCTTGTCCGGCGTCATGACGATTCCGTCCTCAAGCCTGGCCATCCCGTAGCCCCGCTTGTAGATGATCCGGCCGTCCCGAATCACCGCCAGGGCGCAGCCCGGGGTGGTCGTCGCATCCCATTGGGCGAAGACCTTGTCCACCCTGTCCGTTGTCTCGTCGCCCGCAAAAAGGGACACAGCCAGTATGACAGCCAGCCAGGGAAGCCAAAGCCTGCTGGAAAAGAGCAGTGGTTTGTTCACGTTCACCTCCATATCCCAGCCTGTATTATTGCGAAGCTGGACTCGAAAAACAGCATAATTAATCGGGCTGCGTACAGATCCCGATGTCGCCGAGGTCGGGGAGGTAAAGAAGAAACGGGCTATAGATTCTTCCAGTTCAGCATGGCGTTGAAGATCAGGAAATAGGAGCCTCGCGTCTGGTTTCGCCAGGTGGGGTTGAAGCTGAACATGATGATATGGCCATCGCCCAGCTTGCAATCGACAAGCGCCGGCGCGCCTGCCATCTCCTCTCCGTTGGCCAGTCCGCCGCTGATGAGAAGGTTTTTGACGTCTGAGGTAAACTTGATAACAGTCCGCACCCTGGCAGCGGCCTCTCTCTGGCCCCCGAAGGGCCGCTCTTCGGCCATCTCGTCGGGAGGCCCGCCGGCTTGTTGAGCGCCCGCCTTTTCTCTTTTCTCCTTCTCGGCCTTTTGCCACTCCTCGACGGTTTTCTGGCCGAGGTCGCGCGGCCGGCCCTGCGGGATATCGGAGTCAGTAGCGCTCCCTCGACCTGAGACTCGGCCTGCAGCTGCTCTGCCCATCGGACCAAGCATCCCGGCCCTAAAACCGCCGAAACCTCCTGTGACGAACACAGGCGCCTGGTTGAAATAGACTCCGAGCGTCTCATCATACCCGTAGACGATGGGGCTGGCCTGATCAGCTACATCTGCCCTGAAGACTCCGCCCCGAGCCCATAGATTGGGCGTTTGCTTGATTGAGATTCCCTGCGCCAGCCCGAGCTGGATGGGCAACATCGAGCTATTGGCGATGGTGATGAACACCCCGCCTGCCTTGATGAAGTCCCTGAGATGGATCATACCCTCGAATTCCAATCCTCCTCTCATATCGTCCGTTGACGCCTGCCTCCCCAGGTTCGGTGTGAGCTCTGTTTTCTTCCAGGGCTGAGGCTTATCACCCGTGAGGCCCTGAAGAACGCTCAGGCCGTCGCCGCGCGACTGCCCGAACAGAATGACATCATACGTGTCGCGCAGCCGGGCGTTGTCCCGAACCGCCTGGACATCGATATAATCATAAGGGATTCCGAGCTCATCAAGCGCGATCCTCAGCCAGCCCTCATCCTGAGTGGATTGCCAGGTGTGCATCACCGCGATTTTCGGCAGAACGAGGTCATGGACGGCAACATCGGGCACAGCCGCGACCCCGTAAATCCTGATTCCATTCTTCTCTCCTGCCTGAACGAGGAGACTCTCCAGGTCATTGCTGTTCTGGTCTGCGCGCAGGATGAAACTTCCAGCATTGAACTCTTTTCCCTGGACCTCGAATGCTTTTTCGGCCACCTGAATTTTAAGGTCCTTTTGTTTGAAAAGGAACGAAGCAATCTGATTGTCGGCGTTGTGACTGATGATATAAGCCAGGGCTGAGCCATCGCCGCCAAGCTTGCTCACCCCTCCCGGTGCCTGGATCTTCCCCCTCAGCAAGGTCATCGGCGCGTCGAGCACCGCTACGTCCTCAACCCGCACCGTCTTGACATTAAATAACGGTCCCATCGTCCACCCGACATCATCATACGGCCGCGGGTCGTTGACGTTGAAATACTGCTTGTCCAACATCATATCCGCCATCCGGGAATACGGCTGGTCCATGCGCACGACATAGCTCCCTGCGGTAAACTCGTCTTTTCCCACCTTAAGCGGGGCATCCGCCCGGTGGATTTCCACTCCCTGCAACTGCAGTAATTCGAGCAAGCTGGCCACCTGCCCCGGCCGCGGGTCATCGCCCGGGAAGATATAAGCCGCCGGCCCTTCTGCCCGGGCCTTGGCCACCGACCGCTTGCCTTTCAGCCAAAAATTCTCCATGAACCGCACCGCGTTCGTAGCCACGGCGTTCATGCCGACGAGAATGGCGCTCTCCTGAAGGTTGACATTGTTGCGAATCGACCATAGGGTTCTCGCCAAGGGCGGATTCGGCCGGTACCAATCCCGGTCGCCCCTGGCCGTGATCACTCGGGTGCTTCCGTCGCCAGCTCCCTGGGTCTCGTAAAACCGTCCGATCGCGTTATGGCAGTTGGCGGCGAAGAAAGCGTAATTCGGCGCCCAGCCGTCGTAGAATCCGTGAGTCCACACTCCTGGCACCCCCTGCCGAGTCAGGTCGTTGACCTCTTGATAGGCCAGCAGTTGCCACTCGTCGATAACGATCGGATCGAGCCAGGCGTTGTAAGGTCCGGTCCCCGTCGAGATGTAAAGGTGCGAGATTGATTCATGAAGATCGTGCATGACCTGGGGATGAAAATCAAAGAAGACCTTGAGGATGTGGCGGCTCAGGGCGAGCGAAAGGCCGAGGTTATCGCGGTTGTTGTCGTGGGCGACATATTTGCCCCAATAAACGAGTCTGCTCGGCACATCCGCCTTGGGGTCCTTGCGCCGAGCCATGGAGATATCGACCTGCTTGTCCCTGCCGTCTACCTCGAGAATCGGCGTGATGAGGATAATGGCATTGTCGCGGATGACCCGGATGAAGGGGGATTCATCCACGGCGAGACGGTAGGCGAGCTCCATGAGCATCTCGACCGAGCCGGTCTCGCTCGAGTGCATCCCGCCCGTGGCCCAGTAAACGGGCTTGGCCTTGCGGATGAGGCTCTGGGCTTCGGCGTCGCTGAGCTTGCGGGGGTCAGCCAGACGGGCGTTGATCTGCTTGTAACGGTCCAGGTTGGCAATCGTCTGTTCATCGGCGACGGCTACAACAATCCAATCGCGGCCTTCCTCGGTCTTCCCGACGTTGAATATCTTGACACGCGACGACGCAGCGTCCAGCGCCCTCATGTACTTGTAGACCTCAGACGAATAGCTCAAAACGTCTGCCGCCCCGGCGATATGTCCAAGCACTTCAAGCGGCGTCGGCACGCGGGAAGAGTAGGGCATGGTGCTGACATACTTCGTCATGAAATGCGGGTCCGTCGTGAACTTCTGTATTTGCCTGGTGTATTCTTCGTGGATTTTTTGCTGAGCGGAGACCGCCGGAGGGAAAACAAGAAAACACAAAATGAGCCCGAAAAGCCCGTTTCTCAAGAAGCGAGAAGCCGTTGAGCAAGACATTTCGACCTCCTAAAACAAATCGATCATCCAATTGCGATTCGTTTATCATAGACACCGAGGGGAAGTCAATTTGAGTTGAGCAATTATTGCATCAGGGCAGTCTTTCGAGACCAGCTTTTCTCGCTTCTCCAATTATGATCTTTTGAAGTTCCTGGATAAGCGCCGCCTCAGGCAAGGCCGGTGGATTTTGCTCGATAAGCTGCTTCACGCGGTCGGATGCCCGATCGGCCATTGTTTTTTTACCGAGCTCTGTCCAGGCATCGTAAGTTTCGCGGTCAGTAACAACGGGAAACGTGTGCTCAAGACGGTACCATTTCCGCGTATGGGCTAGAGTCAGAAACTGCATCTCCTCTCCAAGCGAGTCGAATACATCGAGCGCCAGCGGCTCATCGCGCTGGGAGATGCCCTCGATCAGACGATAAGCCAGGCCGCAGATCTCATTGTCGATGACCAGCTTTTCTAAGCTCTGCGAGCTCTCGAAGTTGAGCATGCCGGGCCCTGAGACGACGTTGATACCAGCCAAGGCCGCCAGCACAGCGCCGATCCCGGTCTCCAGCCCGGCCTGGGAATCGTTGACCTTGGAATCGCTCAGACCCATGTAGGCGTGCGTCGGCAATTTCAGGTATTTTCCGATCTGCGCGTAAGCGACATCGATCATCATCGTCTCGATGGCACCCATGGGAGTCGTGCCACGCCGCATGTCAAAACTCGAGGGCGAGCCTCCGAAGATGACCGGAGCGCCGGGCCTGGCCAGTTGAGAGATAACCAAGCCGGAGAGGTTTTCCGCGACATGCTGGACGAGTGTTCCAGCGATGGTCACGGGCGAAGTCGCGCCGGTCATCCCCATCGAAATAAGCTCGGAAGGAATTCCCGCCCGGCTGCAATCGACGAGGCTCTGGGCCGTGAGGTTGCTCCATTTGAGGGGAGGGGAGGGGCAGGCGTCAAAGATGGCCAGGGGCTTTGCGGCCAGATTTGCCTCGCTTCCCCTGACAGCCACAAGCATATCGAGCATTGGCTTGAACCCTTCCACTCGAAATGTACCCGTGACCACAGGCTTGGATGAATACTTCAGGCAAATATAGAGGCGGTAGACGTCGGCAATCTCTTCCGGCACGTCTGAGCTGATAAGACCGGTGCTCTGGAAGTGGAAATGGGGAAGCACCTCGGTCAACCGGCAGAACTTGATGAGGTCTTCGGTCACTGCCTTCCTCTCCACCTGGGTTCCGTGGTCGAGAATGGTCACGGCCGCTGATCCCGGATCAAAATGAACCCAATCACTCCCGACGACATACTCCTTCTCGCCCGTCCTGTCATAAAGCGTGATTGTTGTAGGAGCGGAACAGAGACAGTCTTCGATAAGACGACGCGTGAACTTGACGCGTCTTGCGCTCTCGTCGATTTCCATCCCGGCTTCCCTGAGAAGAGTCAGGGCCGCCTCGTTCTCCACGAAAACGCCGTATTTTTCCAGAAGAAGAAAGGCTTCATCGACGATTTTTCTGATAAAAGACTTGCTTAAAAGATCGAGCTTCGGTCTTTTTGGCTTGATCATGGTTTCCCCTTTGGCCTATTTTTTGCCCTGCTTTTTTTCCATCAGCCGGAGAGCAAGGCTGACAGCAGCCAGTGCGTTCTCGGCGTAGCCGTCAGCGCCGATATCATCCGCCCACTTTTGGGTAACGGGCGCCCCTCCCACGAGCACTTGGAATCTTTCCCTCAAGCTCGAGGCTTTGAGCATCTCGATGAGCTTTCTCTGGCCGAGCATGGTTGTCGTCAGGAGAGCAGAAAGGCAGATAAAGTCGGCTCCTGTCTCCTCCGCCCGATCGATAAATTTTCCTAACTTGACGTCCGCGCCAAGGTCATAGACCTCAAACCCGTTGGCCTGGAGCATCGAGGCAACCAGGTTCTTGCCGATGTCATGGATATCGCCCTCCACCGTCCCGATGACCGCTTTTCCTTTGGAGGGCGCCTTAATTTTGGCCCGGCGAAGCTCGGGCTGGATGACGGCCATGGCGGCTTTCATGCTCTCGGCCGAGCTGATGAGCTCGGGCAAGAAATATTCTCCTCTTTCCCATAACTCGCCAACCTTTTGGATGCCGGGGACAAAGCCTCTCTCGATAACCTCGAGAAGGTTAAAACCGTTTTTCACGGCTTCTTGGGCCAGGGACTCAGCTTCCGCTCTCTGCCCTTCTATAATAGCCCTGGCCATCTTTTCCAGCATTTCTTCCTTCATCCTGGGTCCTCCTTTTATCTCGTCTTGGCCAACCGGTTTTGCGGCCAGCTCTTCAGTTCCAGAGCCTCAATAAAATAGTCCTGAAAAAGCGGATCCGAGGCTAACGCCCGATAGCGGGCCCTCTGGATCAAGGATTCAACTCTCTCCCGTTCTCTCAAAGAAACAAGAAGCAGCTTGGCTCCCCGCAGAGAAGAATTCCCGACAAAGACGATTTTTCGCTCTTTTAGGGCCGGCAAAAGGCCGATCGTCATGCTGTTCCTGACGTTTAGATAGTTGCCGAAAGCACCGGCGACGTAGAGCCCGTCGAGGACGCTAACTTTGAGGCCGTTCTCCTCGAGCATCAGCCTGACGCCGGTTTTTATGGCGGCGCAGGCGAGCTGCATCTGCCTGATATCTTCCTGAGTGAGAGAGATTCCTTTGGTGACGCGGAGTCGCTTCTCCCTGTTTAAGATTGTTCCGTGAGGAGAAAGCTCTCCTCGTTTGAGGAAAATGGCGATGAGGTCGACGAGGCCGGTCCCGCATATTCCCCTCGCCGGCTCGTCGGCCAGAGTTGAAACCTTGAGTTTGCCCGCGATGTCCTCGGCCTTATAAATGGCGCCTGGAAGGGCCGGCATGCCGCAACTGATGTTCATTCCTTCAAAAGCCGGCCCGGCGGCCGTTGAAGTGGCGATCAGGCTTCTGCCCGTTTTGAGGACGATTTCCCCGTTTGTGCCTAAGTCGATAAACAGGAAGTTTCCTTTTTTCTTATCTAGGCGAGAAACCAACAAGCCCGAGGCAATGTCCCCGCCGACAAAGCTCTTGATATTTGGAGAGAAATAGACTTTGGCCTCAGGGCGGATGGCGAACCCGACTTCTTGAGCCGAAAGATAAGGCAAGCTGGAGAAAACGGCATGATAAGGAGCCAGGGCGAGAGAATTGACCGGGACGCCCAAAAGGAGATGATTCATGACCGCATTCCCGGCGACGACGACTTCATAGACAGAAAACGGCCGGACGTTGTTTCTTTGGAGAAGCTGGCTGATCAGTCGGTTAAGCGCATCCAGGACAATGCGCCTCAGCTCATCTGTTTTCTCGGGGCCGGACATGGTATACGCTATCCTGGAAATGACATCCGCCCCGCGGCTTGTCTGGGAGTTTAAAGCGGCCTCGATGTCCAGCGTCTTTCCGGTTTCGAGATCCGCAAGCTCCACGACCAGAGTCGTCGTCCCTACGTCGACAGCCAGGCCAAAAGTACCGCCTCTCTCGGTCGCGGGTTGAAGGTCGATGATTTCTTTATCGCGGTGGAGGACGACGGCCACTTTATATCTCGCCTTTTCCAGCCTCGAACCCAGCTCTCTCAGCAAAAGCGGCGAGATCTTCAGATGCTTCAGTCCCAGGCCTTCTAGGAGAAGTTCAAGGATAGATTGGGGAGAGGAGATGCGAGGCCGGCGTATCTCAAGGACATACTTTTTCACGGCCGGGTTGACCGAGATGCGAGAGCCGCCGAGGGCTGGAAGGATCGGCACTTCCTGAAGCGCCGAGCTCGAAGGAACGTTGACTTCGAGGTCGCTTTTGATTTCAAACTGACAAGAGAGACGCTGATTCCTTGGAAGCCGTCTTTGCTTCCATAAGAATTTCTCCTGTTCTGCGGGCGCGGGCTGCTCGCCCTTGATTATTTCTACGGCACATTTTCCGCACACGCCGCGCTGGTTGCAGAACACGTTCAAAGGAATCTCTGATCGCTGG
>CAZKBY010000109.1:0-8938 GCA_964550915.1 uncultured Eubacteriales bacterium
CCGAGACAGTGCTCAAAAATAGAATCCTGGAAGAACTTCTTTATAAGGACCCGGCGAGCAAAGAAACGAGCACGCACGAAAAGGACATCCCCTTCTACAGAAAGCAGAAACGGATCGTCCTCGGGGATAACGCGCTCATCGACCCGACCGACATCAACGATTACTTCTCTGTCGGGGGTTACCTTTCCCTGGCCAAGGTTCTGAGCTCGATGTCCCCGGAGGAAGTCATCTCAGAAATAAAAGCCTCGGGTTTGAGAGGCCGAGGCGGAGCGGGCTTCCCGACAGGGGCGAAATGGGAGCTGGCCAGGAAAGCCAAGAGTGACCTCAAATACATCATCTGCAACGCCGACGAGGGCGACCCCGGAGCTTACATGGACCGGAGCCTGTTAGAGGGGAACCCGCACCGTGTCCTTGAAGGAATGATCATCGGTGCCTTTGCCATCGGCGCCCGGGAAGGTTACGTCTATGTTCGCGATGAGTACCCCCTGGCCGTGAAGCACGTCAGCCTGGCCATCGAGCAAGCCAGAGACAACGGCCTCCTGGGAAAAAATATTATCGGCACAGGCTTCACCTTTGACCTCCATATCGCCAAAGGAGCGGGCGCTTTTGTTTGCGGCGAGGAAACGGCCATGATTGCTTCAATCGAAGGAAGAGTCGGCGAACCAAGACAAAGGCCGCCTTTCCCGGTGGTCAAGGGGTTATGGGGAAAATCGACGACCATCAATAACGTCGAAACCTGGGGGAATATCCCTATTATCATAGACAAAGGCGCTGACTGGTACGCCAGCATCGGTATCAACGGAAGCAAAGGGACAAAGATTTTTTCCCTGGTCGGCAAGATCAACAACACAGGACTGGTCGAAGTCCCGATGGGCATCACGCTCCGCGAGATCATCTTCGACATCGGGGGTGGAATTCCTAGCCATCGGGAGTTCAAAGCAGTCCAGACGGGCGGTCCTTCGGGGGGCTGCCTTCCCAAGGAACTGCTCGACCTGCCCATCGATTATGAAAGCCTGACCAAAGCAGGATCGATCATGGGGTCGGGCGGCATGATCGTCATGGATGAGAAGACATGCATGGTCGATGTCGCTAGGTACTTTTTGAATTTTCTCCGAGACGAATCCTGCGGCAAGTGCATCTCCTGCCGCGAGGGAACGCAGCGGATGTGGGAGATTGTCAAAGATATCACTGAGGGCAAGGGTAAAGAGGCTGACCTCGCCCTCCTCGAAGAGCTCGCCCATGCCGTTAGGGTGGCCTCCTTGTGCGGCCTCGGCCAGACCGCTGCCAACCCCGTGCTCTCGACGCTTCGGTATTTCAAGGAAGAATACGAAGCTCATATTAAAGAAAAAAGGTGTCCGGCCGGCGTCTGCAAAGCTCTTATCAAATACGTTATCGTTCCAGAAAAATGCATCGGCTGCCTCGCCTGCCTGAAGGCCTGTCCGAGCGAAGCCATCAAAGGAGCTCTCAAAGAAGTCCATGTCATCGATCATGCCAAGTGCATCAAGTGCGGAGCCTGTCTTGAGGCTTGCCAGTACGGAGCGGTGGAAGCACAAAAGGATGAGGGCATCCGGATCGTGGAGGAAACATCATGATCACTCTGATTCTAAACGGACTCGAAGTCAAGGCCGAAGAAGGCTGGACGGTGCTGGAGACAGCCAAGTTCTACGGCCTGGAGATTCCGACTCTCTGCTACCACGAGGGGTTGAGCGCGTTTGGCGGCTGCCGGCTTTGTCTCGTCGAGATCGGCCAGGAGCCAAGGACGAAGCTCGTTTCCTCCTGCACCTACCCGGCTGAAGAAGGCCTGGTCGTCCATACGGATACCAAGAGGGTCATCGAAGCCCGCCGGATGATGATCGAGCTGATGCTCTCGGTTGCTCCCTACTCCAAGAAAATCCAGGACCTGGCCTCCAAGTTCGGCGTCACCCGGATGCGATTTAAGGTCCGCAACGAGGAGTGCATCCTCTGCGGCCTCTGTGTCCGGATGTGCGCCGAGCAGATGGATGGCCGGGCCATCGGGTTTCAGAACCGCGGGCACAACAAGAAAATCTCCACGCCGTTCGACGCAAAATCCGAGGTCTGCCGGCTGTGCGGCGGCTGCATGTACATCTGCCCGGCCTGCGAGCTCCGCTGCCAGGGGCCGCAAGCGGATACAGATGTCTGCAACGCCTGTCTGACGATGGACCCGACCTGTCTCGACGTTTACGATGAGCTCCAGTGCTGGATGTATAACGCCGGCCGGTGCGGGACGTGCGTCCGGGAAAAGCCGGCGGGCGAAGAGAAAAAAATAAGCGATTCAAAGCAATGACAAGAATTGCTTTTGAGGATATCGAGAAAACGAGGAGGTAATCATGGCGTACACAAAACTCAACCGGAGTGCGGCGACATTAACCAAGAACAGAACCGAGGGCTCGATCAGCCCGTTTAGCGGGATGTGCGTCACCTGTGTCGATGGCTGCATCGGCATGTGCGAGATCGGAAAATCCGCCTACCGCGGCGCCGAGGTCCTCTACCCTCAGCCGTTCGGCATCATCACGGCGGCCTCGGAGAAGGACTATCCGGTCGACCTCTCCCACTTCAGCATCATGGGAACGGCCGTGGGTGCGTATGGGGTCGAGGCGGATAGCGACAAAGCGACGTTCGAAAAAGTCACTGTCGAGACCCGGGTCGGCCGGGACAAGGGAATCAAGCTGCGGATTCCGTTCATCATTTCCGGGATGGGCTCGACAAACGTGGCCAAGCAGAATTGGGCCGGTCTGGCCGTGGGAGCGGCCCTGGCCGGAACCATCCTGACGATCGGCGAGAACGTCTGCGCCATGGACGAGGGCTCGGAGATAAAGAACGGCCGAATCCTCCGTTCGCCCGACATGGAAACAAGAGTTGGTCTTTTTCAAGAGTGGCAGGAAGACGGCTATGGAACGGTCGCCGTCCAGGCCAACGTCGAGGACACCCGCCTGGGTGTCCAGGAATATGTCATCGAAAAGTTGGGCGTCGAGGCCGTCGAGCTCAAATGGGGCCAGGGCGCCAAGGATATCGGCGGCGAAGTTAAGATCAAGAATCTGGCCAAAGCCCAAGAGCTGAAAAAGAGGGGCTATATCGTCCTTCCCGACCCCGACGACCCGAACATCATCCAGGCCTTCGAAAAGGGAAGCTTCAAAGAATTCGAACGTCACTCCCGGCTGGGCATGGTGGAGGAAGAGAGTTTCCTCAAGAGAGTTGAAGAGCTTCGCCGGGCCGGGGCTAAATACGTCTTTCTCAAGACAGGCGCTTACCGGCCGGCTGACCTCGCCCGGGCGGTCAAATACGCCTCCAAAGCCAAGATCGATGTCCTGACCGTGGACGGCGCGGGCGGCGGCACGGGGATGAGCCCGTGGCGGATGATGAACGAATGGGGCATCCCGGGAGTCGAGATCTGGTCGCTTACCTACCAATACGCCCACAGGCTGGCCAGGGCCGGAGAATACCTCCCGGACATCGTCTTCGGCGGAGGGATTACCTTCGAGGATCAGATTTTCAAAGCTCTGGCTCTGGGCGCTCCCTATGTCAAGGCCGTTGGGATGGCCAGGGGCCCGATGGCCGCGACCATGGTCGGAAAGACTATCGGCAAGCGGATCGCCGAGGGGCAGATTCCGGTTTATGTTGAGCGGTTCGGCAGCACAACTGAGGAAATCTTCGTCACGGCGCCCGAGCTCAAGAGAAAATACGGAGAGAGGTTCAACAACATCCCCACCGGAGCCATGGGCCTGTATTCCTACTTCAAGCGGCTGAGCCAGGGGCTGCGCCAGCTCATGGCCGGAAACCGTAAGTTCGGCCTGGGATATATCACCCGCGACGACATCGCCGCTCTGACCGCGGAGGCAGCCAAGGTGAGCGGCATTGCCTACATTTTAGAGGTGGACAAGGACGAAGTCGAAAAGATCCTTAAGGCCTGACGCGAAACCATAGGCTCAGGCGGCTTTACCTCATCCTGACGTTGTGTTATAAATACGTCTATTAAAATGAACCCTATCACACTCATCATCAGCCTCTTCGTCCTCCTCTTTGCCATCACCATCCACGAAGCGGCTCACGGTTGGGCAGCGCACAAATTCGGTGATGACACGGCCTTGAGGCTGGGACGGGTCTCTTTAAATCCTATTGTTCATATCGATCCTATCGGAACAGTACTCTTTCCCTTAATTCTGGTCATCGTCGGCGCTCCCGCCTTCGGCTGGGCCAAGCCGGTCCCGGTCAATACCTTCAACCTACGGAATCCCCGGCGCGACAACCTCTGGATCTCGGCTGCCGGTCCGGCCTCCAACCTGATGGTCGCAGCGTTTTCGCTTCTGGCCATCCTCCTCCTCAAGACGGCCAGCCCCGGCGTCGCCGACTTCTTGAGGTTTTCTCTCGTCGGACGCGGCGGCCTGCCCCGGGGCTTTTATCCGATCGAAGGCCTCACGCTCATCCTTTTCTACGGCGTCTTGGTCAACATCTACCTGGCTGTCTTTAACCTGATTCCCGTCCCGCCGCTCGATGGAAGCGGCGTGCTCATGGGTATCCTCTCGGATGAAGCGGCCCGGAAGTTCGACCGCCTGCGGCCATACGGCTTTCTCATCGTCATGGCCTTGATCTACTTGGGCCTCCTTCAGATCATCATCCGGCCCATCGAGATCATCATCCTGACCGTGATCTTTCTTTGACCATGACCACGAATAAATTAGCGGCGACGGTCCTCAGCGAGGATCGTCCTGACGTAACCTACCAGATCCGCCTCGAGGTCTTCGAGGGGCCGCTTGACCTCCTCCTTTTCCTCATCCGCAAGAAAAAAATTGACGTCCATAACATCCCCATCGCCATTATCACCCGTGAATACTTAGACTGCCTCCGGCGAAAAGAAAGGATCAACCTCGATCGAGAGGCAGAATTCCTGCTTATGGCCGCTCTCCTCATCTACATCAAATCGCAGATGCTGCTGCCCCGGGAAGAACCTATCCCGGAAGAGGAGGACCCCCGTCGCTTCCTGGTCGACCAGCTCTTAGAGTATCAGAAGATCAAAGCTGCCTGCGCCCTCCTCAAGGAAAGAGAGGACCAGCAGTCGCTCTTCTGGACGAGAGAGGGGCTGCCGCCGCTGGCCGAGGCGGGTGAGGTCGACCTGGCTGAGGTCTCCCTTTTCGACCTGGCGGATACGTTTTTCAGCCTGATGAAAAGGAAGGAAGGAGAAAATTTCAGGCTGGTCAAAGGAAAATCCGTCTCCATCGAGAACAAGATGAAAGAAATCATCCGCCTGCTCGAGGAGGAGTCGGTGCTCGATTTCCTTGACTATTTCAACCGACAGGAGACTCTGGAAGAGGCCATGGTGTCCTTCTTCAGCCTGCTCGAGCTCATCAGGGTTAGACTAGTTCTGGCCATTCAGGAGCAGCTTTTTCAGTCAATTAAGGTCTGGCTGCGGAAGGACATGGCGAGGAAAGGAAAATGACACCGGATCTTAAGGAGATCGTCGAGGCGCTTGTCTTCATCTCGCTCGAGCCCTTAACGCTCGAAAAACTCAAGGAGGCGCTGACCGACTTCCCGTCGGCCGAGGTCGAGGAAGCCCTCCAAGAGCTCCTCCGCTCATACAGCACCGGGAGCCGAGGTATCCAGGTCATCCAAACCGGCGGAGGCTACGTTTTCTCTACGCGGCCGGAATGCGATCCCTGGGTCAGGCGGCTCCTCAAGATCGACCGGAAGAGCAAACTGTCTGGGGCCGCGCTGGAAACGCTGTCCATCGTCGCCTACCATCAACCCATAACCTCCTCAGAGATTCAAGCTCTGCGGGGCGTCGACTCTTCTTACACGCTTAAGACTCTCCTCGAGAAGAGAATGATCCGGATTGTCGGCAGGAAGAACAGCCCGGGCCGGCCGTTGATATACCGGACGACGGACCGTTTTCTTGCCCACTTCGGTCTGAACAGCCTCGATGACCTGCCCACGGAGGAAGAAATTGTCAAAATCCTCGGTGAAGAAAAGACAACTGAACCAAAGCCGTAATCTTCGAATCAGGCTCGCGGCGTCAAGTTGCTGTTTTGTCCTGACCGCGGCCGCCTTCCTCCCGTCCTGCCAGCGCCAGCCGATCGTCCAGGAAGCGCCGCCCGCTGACCGTCACCTGCCATACAACTTCGTCGGTCGGAACGGCTTGGTTGTGGCGGCCAACCCGATGGCTGCCGAAGCCGGGCTGGAGATGCTCAAGGGCGGTGGCAACGCCATCGATGCGGCGGTCGCCACTGCCTTTGCCCTGAATGCGGCCGAGCCTTTTGCCTCCGGGATCGGCGGCGGCGGGTTCATGGTCATCTACCTGGCCCGGACTCAAAAAGCAACCGTGATCAATTACAGGGAAAAAGCACCCCGAGCCGCCTGGCCGACCATGTTCAGGGACAAAGGGGAAGAAGAAGGAACCTGGCGGACAGCCAGCGGCCTGGCTGTCGCTGTGCCGGGAGCCTTGGCTGGCTGGGACCTGGCCCTCCGAAAATACGGGACAGTGTCTCTGGCCAGGGCAGCTTCAAGAGCAATCGAGATCGCCGAAAAGGGCTATGCCGTCAGTGAGACGTTCAGCTCCATCAACAAGGATGAATACGAAAGGCTGGCTCGGAACCTTGGGGAAGGAAGCTGCTATCTGAACGAAGGTCTCCCTTACGAGCCGGGTGACTTCTTCCGCAATCCCGACCTCGCCCGGACACTCCGGCTCATCGCCTCCCAGGGCATCGATGAATTCTACCGCGGGAATATCGCCCGCCGGATCGTTGCGGCCGTCCAGGCCAAGCAGGGAATCATGACGCTCGAAGACCTGGCTGCCTACAAAGCAGAAGAGGTTCAGCCTCTCCGGGGCGCCTATAAAAATTACACTCTGATTACTGCTCCACCGCCTGCTTCCGGAGGCCTTCATCTCACCCAGCTTCTGAACATTGTCGAGAACTGGCCGGTTAAGGACTGGGGCCACAATTCGGCGCCGACGATCCACCATCTGAGCGAAGCCCTCAGGTTCATCTTCGCTGACCGGGAGAGGTATGTCGGTGACCCTGATTTTGTTTCCGTTCCGGTGGAAAGCCTCCTCGCAAAAAAATACGCTGCGACTGTCGCCTCCCATATCCTGCCCGACCGCCCGCTCGATTCTTATCCTTGCGGAAAATTCGAGGAAAGCGCGGCCGGGCCGGGCAGCACGACGCATCTCTGCGTCGTCGATGGAGAGGGCAACATCGTTTCTCTGACCCAGTCGATCAATGATTTTTTCGGCACAGGGATCGTGCCCGAAGCCACGGGTTTCCTGCTCAATAATCACATGGCTGATTTTTCGTCAGATCCCGAATCGGTGAACGCCCCGGCGCCGGCCCATCGTCCCGTGAGCTCGATGGGTCCGCTGATCATGTTCAAGGACGGAAAGCCCCTGCTTGTCCTTGGCTCACCCGGCGGCACCCGGATTTTCTCCTCTCTGGCCCAGATTATCCTCAACATAACAGAGTTCGGTCTGTCCCTGGATGAAGCCATCGAGGCGCCCAGGTTTTTCTCCTATTCAGTGGCCGGAAAGCCTCGCCCCATTTCCGTCGAGTCGCGCCTTCCCGAAGCAACAATCTTGGAACTTCAGAGAATCGGCCACGAGGTCAGAGTCAGGGAACCCTACGACAAGTACTTCGGCGGGGCCCAGGGGATTATGATCCTCCCCGACAAAAAACTCATCCTCGGCGGCGCCGACTCCAGACGGGACGGCTGGGGTGCCGGCTATTGAAATTAAAAATAGAAAGGATACGAAGATGATTCAACTTTTCACGGTTTATCTCGGGCTCGTCCTTGTTTTCTTGCCGAGCGCAAGTTTTCGGGACGCCCAAGAAGCGACGGCCGTCTTTGAACAGCCGCTGCTCATCACCTCGGCCGGCCAGAACGCTGAGGTCCAGCTGGCCGCAGTCTTGGCCAAAAGAGCGGGGCTGGACTATGTCCTTTCCAAGCTGGCCGCCTCGAGCGACCTGGAGAACGCAAAAACGCTGGCTCTGGTTCTCGGCGCGAGCTTGAAAGGGCTGGGAGCGGCCGGCCTGGATGTGGACAAGGAAAGGGAAAGGGTCAGGGCGCTCGCGGCTGAAGCCCAAAAAAGAAACATTCCCATCCTCTGCCTCCATCTGGGAGGGGAAGCTCGCCGGGGACAGCAGACCGATGACCTCATGACTGAATTTCTTCCCCTGGCCAAGCTGGTGATCGTTGTCAAGTCCGGCAACAGCGACGGGTTTTTCACCAAAATTTGTCAGGAGAAAAACATCCCCCTCATCGAGGTGGAAAAAACAGTGGACGCCCTCGAGCCTCTCCAGAAAGCTTTCAAATAATAAAAGCCAAGAAAAATGCCCGAGCACCTTGTCTTCTTCTTTATGGTGGCCGTTTTTGTGGTCCTGGCCATGGCCGCCAAGTTTCCCATCGGCATTGCCCTGGCTCTTTCAGCTCTGGCCGGGTCGCTCGTCGCCGGCCAGGGGCTCAGCCTCCGCCACCTCATCGAGGGCAGCTTTGGCTATTTCTACACGATCCTGATCATCCTCACGGCCACCCTGTTCATCAAGGTGCTCGAAGCCTCGGGCATCCTGGACAGCGTAGCGGCCCTGTTGCTCAAAACGTTCTACCGGAGCAGGGTCATGCTTCTTCTTGCCGTCATGCTTATCCTCATGTTCCCGGGAATGCTGACGGGCTCTTCGGTCGCAGCCATCCTCAGCTCAGGGCCGCTCATCGCTCCCGTGATGATGAAGCTGGGCCTGCCCCGGCTGAAGACGGGGGCTCTCGTCTGCATGGGCGGCATCTTAGGCATGATTGCTCCGCCGGTAAACATATTGATCATGATCATGGGCGCCGGAATCGACATGCCCTATGTCGGTCTCACCCTCCCCCTCCTCCTTATCATCCTGCCGCTGGCCGTGCTCATTCCTCTTGTCATCGGTTACCGGGACCTGAGGGTTAT
>CAZKBY010000110.1:0-8921 GCA_964550915.1 uncultured Eubacteriales bacterium
CTCTATTTTCATGAAAGGGAAGGGCCTGCCGCGGTTCACCCCCCAACCGCGCTACCCGCCCCTACCATCAGCACAGGACTGTCACGGGGTTGTAGATTCTTCCGGTCCTGTCGCGGAGGGTGGTTACCAGGAGATGCCGTAATCTTCGCCGTAATTGGATGACCCGCCCCAGAAGGTGCCGTGTTTCCAGTCAAAGAAGATAGCATTGATCGGCCCGGAGGTGTATCTCTTGATGCTAAGCCTGTAGCCCATCTTGGCCAGTTTATCTCTCGCTTCTGGACTGACTTTCTCGTTAAGGTCGAGCTTGCCAGGTGCGAATTCGTGCCGGCCGAAAGAGCTTCGCATCTGGTAGCTGGTGATATTCGGCGCTTCGCATGCTTCTTGAACGTTCATCCCAAATTCGACAATGTTGAGGAAGAACTGAAGAAGGTTCTGGTCTTGACTATCTCCTCCCTGGACGGCAAAGGAGAGGAAAGGACGTCCGCCTTTTAAGGCAAGGCCGGGCGTGAGCGTGGCCCGCGGCCTTTTCCCCGGCACTATAATGTTGAAGGGATTTTCGGCCTCATGCAGGACAAAGCTCTGCAACCGCTGGCTCATTCCAATTCCCGTATTCCCGGCCAGGCAGACTGGGATCCAGCCGCCGCTTGGCGTGACGGAAACCACCCATCCCTGTCTATCAGCAGCTTGAATAGACGTCGTTCCGGCAAAAAAGCCCGATGAATCTCCTTCTTCCTTAACACCGGTATCCAGCCATTTATCAAGGTAGTGGAGATAAGGATTGCTTTTTCCTTCAAACGGGTAAGGATCGCCCGGCTTGACGGCGGGATCATTGGCCACCCAATCGATGAGCTTCAGCCTTTCTCTGGCGTAATCTTTGGCCAACAGTCCTGTGATCGGCTCTTCAGGAGGAAAATAGGGATCGCCATAATAGAAGTCGCGGTCGGCAAAAGCCAGGTTCATGACCTGGTAAAGGGCATGGATGTACTCGGCGCTGTTATGGCCCATTTTCTTCAGGTCGAGGTTTTCGAGCATGTTCAAAGCCTGGAGCATGACCGGGCCCTGGACCCAGCAGGTCAGCTTGTAGACGTCAATTCCTTTGTATGAGGTCATGACAGGCTCCTCCAGATAGACTTTCCAGTTTGCCAGATCATCCTTGGTGATGAGCCCTCCCTGCTCCTTTGAACCCCTGACAAACTCTTCGGCAATATCGCCTTTATAGAAACGATCATAGGCTGCGTAGATGGCTTCCTTTCGGTTTTTTCCAGAGGCGAGCGCCCTTGCTTCAGCCTCGATGAGTTTTTTCAGGGTTGAAGCCAACTCAGGCTGGCGAAAAATCTCGCCCGGCTCAGGCGCTTCCTGGGGCCGGCCACGATGTGGCAACAGGACTTTCGCAGAATATGGCCATTCTTTGATCCGTTCTTTTTCTTTCTCGATACTGTCGGCCAGCTGCTTTTCAATCGGGTACCCTTCTTCGGCCATCTGGAGGCATGGCTCCAGCACCTCTTTCAAGCTCATCGTCCCAAACTCGGCCAGCATGACCAACAAACCCCCGGGGCTTCCTGGTGTGACGGCTGCCAGAGGCCCGTGTTCGGGCGGATAGCGCAGACCCTTTGATTTGAAAAACTCGGGTGTGGCGCCGCTCGGAGCGACACCGAGAGCGTTGACTCCGATGACTTTCTTGGTGACTGGGTTATAGATAAGAGCCTGGGTTTCTCCTCCCCAGCTTAGGACATCGTACATTGTGCAGACAGCTCCCAGCATGGCGCAGGCAGCGTCGACTGCGTTTCCTCCCCTCAGGAAGATCATGGCTCCAGCTGTGGCCCCGAGCGGCTTGCCAGTGATGGCAATCCAATTCCTGCCATGGAGTACTGGTTTCTCTGTGCGCTCGGCGCTGGGAAGGCTAACCGAAAGGACAACGAGCGCGAGGCCAAGCAATGGCGCCGTCTTGACAACCAATCCAAGGATGATTTTCCCTGTCATGACCTCTCCTCCTCTCCAATCCTGCCGCTTACTTATTCTTAGCTGTCGCCCGAAGAGTCGGCTGGGCAGCGATTATCTTTTCCTGTAGGTGTGTTCTAAAAGAGTGATTTTATCCTCGGATCTGATCTGGGTAAACTCGATTCCCATCTCGAACAGCTCTTCTTCATAGACGCTTCGAGACCAGCGGACAATACCGGCGGCCTTGATGAGCTTCCGGCGCGTGGGAAGGGCAATTTCCACTCTGACGTTTGTGTCCGGAGACAGGGCGAGGTTTGTCATGACCCTGACCCCGCCTGGCGAAACATCTTTTGTTAGAGCGTTGAAAATTCTTCTCTCGGGCGACGATTGGCCATCGGCAAGGATTTCTACAATGACCTTATCCTCTTCTTTAACCCGGCTTTCCTTGCGCCTTTCTCTGGCCAGCCAGGTTTCCTCTCTCTTCCGGCGCATCAAAGTTCTCTCTTTTTAATTAGTCGAACGGCGGGGCTTTTCAGGAACCGCTGGTTTCATTTTCTGACCCATCACTCATAAATTCAAAATCGAATATACCAAGAACAGTGCGTTCTATCAATAGTTTTTTTTCCTGGCGGCCTAAGGCAATCTCTTGGTCGTGGCGCCTATTGACCTCTGTTGCGGAATGCTCTTATCTTACCCTGATAACCCGCTCCAAGAATTCAGTACCATCCAGTGCTTTTCTGGCTCTTTCAGCTTCACCGCTGGCTCGAAGGTGAAGGTTGCCGACATAAAGCTTGTTGCCGATCATTTACTCTCTCCCCTTAACCGTTGAGAAATGTGAGGTCCGGTATCTGGCCGATAGCCGGGATTAAAGTATCGACCTCGATCTCAAAATACTCTCCCTCGAGGGGAACCGGCCTGGGCCCACCAGATTCATCAAACCCTTTGAGGATCATGCGCTGACACCTGAGCTTGCTCAGCCTTCCGTTATCCGAACAGGCCTCGACCGGCAGTGTCAAGTATTCGATCCTGATTCCTTGGCCAAAGCCTCCTCTATTTCATCTGGGATGGCCGGCATCTCATTTATCGTCCTCCGGTAGAGGATGGTCACGTCTGCCCCCGGACGCCAGGCCGTCCGGGCTGCGTCAATGGCTGTGTTTCCTCCGCCGACCACAGTCACGCACCTCGGCATCTCCCTGAGCGCTTGTCTTTGTTTGAGTCGAGGTCGGCTCGGGGAGTCGGGTTTTCTTTTCCCTACCCGAGAGTACACGCGTTGCGCGACCCTTGGCTCTAGAGTCAAGAAATGATATTTTTTATGTTTCTCCGACGTCTGCCTCAGGCACTTAGGCCAGGTGGAGGATAATCTTTCCCTTTCTCATGTACCATGGACAAAAAAGGTGTCAAGTTTCCAACCAGCAAAACAGACTTCTTGAGAAAGCTTTTTATATAATTTTTATATATTCTATTGAATTTATCGATTTGCTATGTTAAAATGCCAACGGGTGATTGCTTTGCTGGCTGGGCAAGAACCCGCCATCCTAAAACCCCTCCTTTTGCTAATTCCCCTTAAACAGCCAGCATCTCTCCATTCAGCAGGACTTCGAGCCGCGTCTGGGAGGGCAAGGCCGACATGTTGCTGCAACGAATTCAGCCATCCTACCGTTATGAATATTTGGGAAGAAATTGGGGTGACGGAATGTCTAAAGATATAGAGAAAAAAATGGATAAAGGACCGTGGCTCTCTCCCGTCCGAACGGACCAGGCGCCAGTTTTGGGTCTCGTCGACGCCTTTACGCCTGACTGGGAGGAGAACGAATGCTTCTGGCCGGAAGGACACGAGGAAAGCCAGATCGATACCAAGGAATCTCTCCCCTCATCAGAGAATTCAGATCAAGACCTTGACCTCGTCCACACCTATCTCCGGGATATGGGCCGGATCATGCTCTTGACCAGGGACGGAGAAATCCGCCTGGCCAGACGCATCGAAAGAGGAAACAGGCTTATGCTTAAAGGTCTTCTTGGAACTCCCATCCTTGCTGATGAATTGAAGGGCCTCCACAAGAGAATCAAAAGAAACAAGACCGCCTGGAAAGAAATCTTTGATTTTTCAGGTTCCCAGACCGAAGGAGAAAACCTTGATAAAAAACTTAAGGACCTCAAGGCGGAGTTAAAAAAAATTATCACGACGGCATGTCATCTGAGGACAGTTTCCTCCAGCAAAAGGGGCCGGATGAGCTGGGCCAGGAAAGTTATCGGCCTCATCAGACAGGTTGAAAATCTCAACCTCAGGCCTGAGGTCATAGAAATGATGGCAGAACGGGCTATGGATTTGCAGAACAAACAAAACAGACGCAGAAAAAAGCAATCCCCCCGGAACCAGGTCAGGGCGGCCAGCCTGATTGCCGAAGGAAAGAAAATGAAGGATCAGGCAAAAAAAGAGCTCGTCGCGGCCAACCTGCGGCTGGTCGTCTCGATTGCCAAAAGGTATCAAAGCCGCGGCCTTCATTTTCTCGACCTTATCCAGGAGGGAAATATCGGGTTGATCCGGGCGGTCGAGAAATTCAACCATCGTCTTGGCCACAAGTTTTCCACCTACGCCACCTGGTGGATCCGCCAGGCCATCACCAGAGCCATCGCCGATCAGTCCCGGACAATCCGCTTTCCAGTCCACCTGACTGAGACATTGCAAAAGCTGACAAAAGTCACTCAGCGCTTTGTTCGAGAAAAGGGTCGCCAGCCCTCCGTCGCTGAGTTAGCCAGACGGACCGGGCTTTCTCAAGCGAAGATCAATGAAATCCTCCAGAATACCCAGGAGACCGTGTCGATCGAGCTTCCCGTCGGAGAAAACAGCGAAAGTTTACTCTCCGATTTCATCGAGGACAAGACCGTCCCCTCCCCCCCTGACACGATCATCCATTCCAGCCTCAAGGAGCAGATCGAGGAAGCGCTCATGAACCTCACGGATAGGGAGGCAGAAGTGATCAAGCTGAGGTTTGGCCTCGACGAAAGCGGCGGCCGAACGCTCGAGGAGGTGGGCCAGAAGCTTCATGTGACCAGGGAAAGAATTCGCCAGATTGAATCGAATGCCCTCCGCAAGCTCCAGGATCCTGTCCTCAACGCCAAGCTCAAATCCTTTGCTTGAAAAGCTATTCTATTTTTTGGCCAGCGTGAGCCGGTAATTTCTTTCCACGACCCCGAACTCTTTGAGCTCTTTGAGAAGAGCCCCCTCCCATTCCTGGTTTTTTAGCGCCCGACTCAAGGCGGCAACGTCGAGATCAGCCACTTCATCCCATTTTCCGACCTGCTTGAGAGTTTCGATGAGCTTTCTCCTCTCTTCGGTATTCTTGGCCGGAAAGCGCAAGGATTCCTGCTCCTTGACGGTGACCTTGTTGTCACTCCCGAAAACGACGGAAACCCCCTCCCTCTGGCAGAAGGCGATTAAAGCCTGCTTGATTTTTTCGAGCCTCTCTTCGGCTTTGCTCCGGAAAGCATCGTAATCGTTCTTGAGCCTGGCGTATTCGTCAACCAGCTTCACACCCGGATCGGTGAGGTATTCATTCTCGGGGATCGCCTCGAGCTCGACGCCATGTCTCCACATCGGACAAACAGGCTTGTAAACACACCAATCACAGAGAGACGAAACGACCGGAGGAAATTCCCTGGTCGCCTCAATTCTTTTAATCCGGGCCAGGATCTCTTCTCTTAGCCTCTCCAGTTGATCAGGCGTCCTGAAGGAGTCCATCTCCTTGTCGAAAGCCAGATAGTGCCAGACGAGGCGCGCCTTCTTAAAATCTTTGAACCGGCGCTTTACCCAGAGGGCGTACATGGCCAGCTGTTCGTCGGCCTCAATTTCCTCCTCCTTGGGGATCTGGCTGCTCGTCTTGTAATCGTGGACCTCGTAGAGGCCCCCGCCCATATCGACGAGCCTGTCGATACGAATATGGAAAAGATATTGCCCCGTCTCATCAAGCGGCAACTGGTCCTTTGTCTCCAGTCCCAGGACTTTTCCTCTTTCGAAAGGCTTGTGCCTGTTGTAGTAATCCGAGAGATAGCGTTCGCCCATTTTTTTGTAGTTATCACCGGTGTACTCTTTCTTAACGATGATAATCGAATCCTTCCATTCTTTCTCCCAGACCTGCTTAAAAAAGTCGAGAAGTTCGTCGAGCAAGAGGAGTTTCTCGTGCTGTTTATCGCGATAAAGCTTTTCGAGCGCCTCGTGGACCATTCGGCCAAGAAAAGTCTCGACCGTGTCCTCAGCCTCGACCTTCAGGCAGTCGATATAGGCAAACTTATACTGGAGAGGACAGGTATCGTAAGTCGACAGTCTCGAGATGCTGAAAGCGGGCATAGCTTCCCTCCTCAAGCTCAAAATTCACCTTCAGACGATCTTTAGCCGGGTGGCGGCTGATCCACGCCATCCCAACAATACGTGCAGATTTTTCCTTTGGGCAAGCCGATGGCCTCGACCAAATCCTCAAGCAACTGGTACTTGAGAGTCGTCAAGTTGAGGCGTCGGCGGATTCTCTCTTCCATCGCTTGATAGGCCGGCGTCTGAGGATGAGTGTAAGCCGAAAGATCAGCGACTGTCTCTCCTTCTAACTCCCTGATAGCCCTTCTGGCAGCCAGGTCCCATTCTGATTTGGAGGTAGAAAAATTGAGAAACTTGCAGGCGTAGACAAGCGGCGGGCAGGCCGGCCGCATGTGAACTTCCAAGGCGCCGGCCTCGAAGAGCCTTCTAATGGTTTCTTTGAGCTGGGTTCCCCGGACGATGGAATCCTCGCAAAAAAGAAATCTCTTCCCCTCAATAAGCTCACGGATAGGGATAAGCTTCATCCTGGCAACAAGGTCCCGGACAGCCTGATTCTGGGGCATGAAGCTCCGGGCCCAGGTCGGCGAGTACTTCACGAAGGGCCTTCTGAAGGGCACGCCGGCCTCGGCGGCATAGCCCAGGCCGTGGCCGATGCCGGAATCTGGAAGGCCCGCCACAAAATCGATGTCAATCGGGTTCCGCCGAGCGAGAAACGCTCCGCAACGGTTCCTGACCCACTCGACGTTGATCCCTTCATAGCTTGAGGCCGGGTAGCCATAATATACCCAGAGAAAACCGCAGACCTGCATTTTATCCCCAGGCGGCTTCCGCGTCTCAAACCCCTCAACTGCGACGAAGACGATTTCGGCGGGACCCAGGTATTTTTCAACCGCGAAGCCAAGGTTGGGAAAAGCGCATGTTTCTAAGGCGGCGGCTATGCCGTCTTGCTTGCGGCCGATAACGACTGGCGTCCGCCCCAATTTGTCCCTGGCCGCATAAATTCCCTTTTCGGTAAGCAGAAGCAGGGAACAGGATCCCTGGATTTTATCCTGGGCCCTGGCGATGCCGGCCTCGAATGACTCCTCTTCGTTGATCAGCGTGGCCACGAGCTCGGTCGGGTTGATCTCACCCCCGCTCATCTCAGAAAAATGAAGCCGCCTGGTCTGGAAAGCCCGTCGCGCTAACTCCTCGGCATTTTTAATAGCGCCAACCGTGACGATGGCATAGTTGCCAAGATGGGAGCGGATGAGAAGGGGCTGATCGTCATAATCGCTGATTACGCCGATGCCGCTTCGGGCGTGGAGAGCTTCGACATCGGAGTCGAACTTGGACCTGAACTGGTCGTTCTCGATGCTGTGGATGACGCGCTCGAACCCCTCTGGCTTGAGGACGGCCAGCCCTCCTCTCTTTGTCCCCAGGTGAGAGTGGTAGTCTGTTCCGTAAAAAAGGTCATGAATGCAGTCCTGTTTGGAGACGATGCCAAAGAAGCCGCCCATCCTTCTTGCCTCCTCGCCTTCTAATTTTCCGGGAACGAGAACAAGTATTCTGGCCGCCCCTCGATATTCTGATACCGCACCTTTCCCCCGATGATCGTATAGAGGACAGCGGCGCTCAGAATTTCATCATCTGGCACAGTCAGGATATTCTTCGAAAGAACAGTGATGTCAGCCAGCTTGCCGGGAGTCAGGGAGCCTAAAATATTTTCCTGAAAGCCGGAGATGGCGGCGTTCAGGGTGTAGGAGCGAAGGGCTTCTTCTCTTGTCATCCTCTGCTCAGGAAAAAAGGCAGTCCCATCCCTCATCTGGCGCGTCACTGAAGCATGGAAGCAAGCGATGGGATTGATGTCTTCGACCGGCGTATCCGTACCGTTTGAGATCACAGCTCCCGTTTTCAAAAGTTCTCTCCAGACGTAAGCTCCCTCTCGGGCGCGTTTTTCCCCGAGCCTTTTTATGACCCAAGGTCCATCAGAGCTGCAATGAATTCCTTGCATTGCGGCAATAACGCCGAGAGAACCAAAGCGGGGAATATCGTCGGGATGGAGATGCTGGGCATGCTCAATCCGCCAGCGCAGGTCTTTTTTCTCGGGGTGAGCCCGGAAGGCTTCTTCATAGACATTGAGCGTCTCCCGGTTGCCCCGATCGCCGATCGCGTGGGTGCAGAGCTGGAAGTCGTTCTCAATGGCCAGACGAGCTGTCTCTTTCATGACCTCGACCGGCGTTGTGTTGAGACCGACGGAGCTCGGGAGGTCATCATAAGGGGCTAAAAGCCAAGCCCCATGAGCACCCAGGGCGCCGTCGATCAGGCGCTTGATCGCCCTTACCGTCAGATGGTTCTGGCCTGCCCCTATGATCTTATACTTGGTCAAAGATTCCGCAAGCTTCTCGTTTCCCTCGCTGATCATCACCCAGAGCCTGACCCCCAGCTTCCCTTGCTCTGCCAACTCTCTGAAAAGATCAATTGTCTCGAAGGAGGATCCGGCATCATAAAAGCTCGTCACGCCGTTAGCCAGACACTCCTTGGCGGCCAGGGTGATGGCGCGCCTCTGTTCGCTCATGATTTGTTCGGCCGTGAGGCTGGCTCTGTAATCATCCAGAGCCCGGCGCAGAAGGCCCTGGGCTGTTTCCCGGAAAGCTCCGATCGGGTTGCCCCTCTTGTCTCTAACAAACTGTCCTCCCGG
>CAZKBY010000111.1:0-8898 GCA_964550915.1 uncultured Eubacteriales bacterium
GCTCCTCGAGCCGGTCCAGAATTCTGAGAGAAACCTTTTTTTCGAGCTTCTCTAGAGACTTAAGACTTGACCTGGAAAACTCAACGCTCCAGTTTTTTTCTGGCATCGCTTAAAGGGACGCTCTTCCGTTCCCGGAATTCCCGCGAGGCGGCCATGATTTCATCATAGAGGCCAGGGATAGCCAGCAATTCGAGTGTTTCCTTATGGCGTTCGATGTATTCGTCGATCAGATCGACGATAATTTCGTTCATTTTCCTACTCTCAAGGCTCGAGATTGCTTTGAGCAGGTTCTTTTTGTCCTCGGGAATCCGGATGGTGGCTGTATCCATTTTCATCCTCCTAATGTAGATTAATCTATAAAGCGCTTTTTGTCAATATAACTAATTTCAGTATCTTTTCTCATTATTTAATGACGGAATGAATGACTCGGCTACGCCACTAGTTCAGGACAACGTTAAGACATACCATTCTATCTTGAGGAATCAACTCGTGATAGATTTGGACATATCCTCCTTTTTCCTGTAACCTTTTTCCGGAAAGCAAGTCTATAGAAATGGAGATCTAAAAGAAAGGCCTGGAGTGAACGGGACAACCGATAACCGCCTTATGGAAGAAGTCAGGAACGGCAGAGTCGAGAAGCTGGCCATCCTCTTTGAAAAGCATCACATCATGCTCTATAACTTTTTTCTTCGCCTCACCGGAAATCGCAGCGCGAGCGAGGACCTCGTCCAGGAGGTCTTTCTCCGCATCCTTAAGTACCGGAAAACCTTCGCGGGCCAGGGCAAGTTTACTGTCTGGATGTATCAAATCGCCCGTAACGCCCATTTCGACTTCCTGAGAAAACAAAAGCTGGAAGTGCCGCTAGAAGAGCAGTTCCAGGAGGCGGCGAGTTCTGACGAAGAGCCGGCCACAAAAATGCTCGCCGAAGTCGACATCAACCTCCTGAGGAAAGCCCTGGAAAGGCTTCCCCTAAGAAAAAAAGAAATCCTTCTCCTCAGCCGTTTCCAGGACATGAAATACCAAGAGATCGCCGATCTCTTCGGCTGCAGCATCAGCACCATCAAAACATCGGTCCACCGGGCAGTCAGGGACCTGGGGAGAATCTATTTCGAGCTTCAGGGAGGAACCCCATGAACTGTGGGAAAATGGAAGAAAAATTTGCCGATTTTCTGGCCGGAGACCTGGACGAAAGGTCGCTGGCCGGGATTAAGGCCCACATCGTTGCCTGTCCGGCCTGCCGGCAAGAGCTCGAAAACCTGAGCGCCATCTGGACAAAACTGGGAGTCCTACCGCAGGGAAAGCCAGGCCCCGACCTGCGCCAGCGCTTTTATGCCATGCTCGAAGCCTACAAGGAGGGTCTCGACGAGAAGAGCAACCTGCGCAGCCTGGGGAACCTTTGTTCCCGCTGGCTCGAGCATCCCAGGCCGAGAAGGGCGCTCTTTCAGCTCGCGTTTTCCCTGGCTCTTCTTGCAGCGGGCATGGGAGCGGGCTACTTGCTCAACGGCAGCCGCGCCGCAGGCCGAAATGAAATCGCGGCCCTTCAATCTGAAATCACTGACCTGCGGCGGGCCGTGGCAGTGTCGATGTTGAAGCAACCCTCGCCCAGCGAGCGTTTAATGGGAGTGAGCTGGAGCTCCCGGCTCGAGAGCCCGGATGAGAAAACCCTGCAGGCGCTCCTCGGGATCCTGAACCATGACCCGAATGTCAGCCTTCGCCTGGCGGCCATCGAGGCCCTCTATCTTTTTTGCGACCATCCCTGGGTCAAAGATGGCCTGATCGAATCTCTGGCCGGCCAGACCTCACCCCTCGTCCAGATGTCTCTCATCAACCTGCTCGTCGAGATCAGGGAGAGGCGGGCCGCCGAAGCCCTGGAAAAGCTCATCCAGAGCCAGAAGCTGAATCCCCGGGTGAAAGAACGGGCTGAGCTGGTTCTGGCAAAACTCGGTTAGGGTATCAGCCCATGAGCAACGGGTTTCTCACAAAAAAGCAAAAGCATCAAGGCAATATAAGGCTTAAAGGAGGATAATATGAAGAAATTCCTGATGATCATCGCGCCGGTCACTCTCCTGATCGCAGCCGGGGCGACAGGTCTGGCCCAGGAGAGCACCGCCGAACGGGCCGTGGTCAGTTTTTCCAACCCCGCCAAGCCGGGCAAGGCCGAAGTTGACCTCCGGGAAGGGAGCATCACCGTCCGCGGCTACGAGGGGAAAGAAGTCATCATCGAGGCTCGCTGGAGGGAGAAGCTCCTAACCCAGGAAGACAGGGAGGTCGCCGCGGCTCTGGCAGAGGAGGAACTGGACGAAGAAGAACTGGCCAGAAAAAAGGCGCAGGCCGAAAAGTCCAAGGGCATGAAGATGCTCCAGGTAGAGAGTGCCGGGCTGACCGTCGAGGAGGAGGAGAATGTCGTCCGGATCGATGTCGATGAGGGTAAGAGGTCGGTGGACCTTGTCATCCAGGTTCCTTTTTCCACGACGCTCCGGCTGGACAGCGGCGATGGCGACGTGACCGTAGAGCGTGTGGACGGCGAGATAGAAGTAAACAGCAGCGACGGCTCCATCACCCTGAACAATGTCTCGGGCCCGGTTGTCGCCGACTCCTCTGACGGCGAGATCAAGGCCGTCTTCGGCAAAGTCACGCCCGGAAAGCCTATGTCCTTCAGCACCATGGACGGAGACATCGACATCACCCTGCCGTCTGACGTCAAAGCCAGCCTCAAGCTGAAATCCGAAGAGGGCAAGGTATTCACCGATTTCGACATCCGTCTGACGCCAAGCCAGCAAAAAAAGGAGCAAGACGAGCGCAAGGAAGGCGGGGGCTACAGGGTCTCGTTTGAAAAGGTTACCCTGGGGCTGATTAACGGCGGCGGAGTTGAGATCCAGCTCACCACCTACGAAGGCGATATCTTTATCCGGAAAGCCAAATAAGAGCTCGGGTCGAGCCGAGTTATTTCATTCGAAAAAGATCAGGCCGGCGAGGAAAATAAAAAATAATTCTATTTTGTCTTCTCGATCTCCCGGTTGAGCTCGACGATATCGACGTCCTGGGAATAGTCCCCGATCAGGTGCTTGCAAAAATAGTCCGCCCGCAGCCAGAAGAAGTACTCATCCATGTCTCCGAACCCATGGCGCTGGCCGGGAAAGAGGAAGAAGTCAAAGCGTTTGTTTGCCTTGATGAGGGCGTGGGCCAGCCGGATGGTGTTTGCCGGATGGACATTGTTGTCGATGTCGCCTGTGGCCAGGAGGAGCCGCCCCTTCAGGTTCTTGGCGATCTCGGAGTTCTTCTCGATGTCGTAGGCGAAAGTCACATTTCCCTTCTCGTCCACGATCTCCTTGACCCCATGATGTTTCTCGCTCCACCAGCGGTTATAGACGTTATTTTCATGGTTTCCAGCAGAAGAAACGGCGACCTTGAAGAAATCCGGGTAGACGAGCATGGCTGCCGTGGACATGAAACCACCGCCGGAGTGGCCGAAGATCCCGACCTTATCGAGGTCAATGTAGGGGTGGCGGGCGGCCAACTGTTCAATCGCCGCTTTTTTATCCGCCAGGCCGTAGTCTCTGAGGTTTCCGTAGCCAAAGTTGTGGTACCACTTCGACCGGCTTGGGTGTCCGCCCCGGTTTCCGACGGTGATGACGATGAACCCGAACTGGGCCAGCCGCCAGGTCCTGTCCCCTCTTATGGAAAAAGCTTTATCGACGCTCTCTGTCTGGGGGCCGGGATAAACGTAGGCAATGATGGGGTACTTCTTGGCCGGGTCGAAATCGAACGGCTTGTACATCACACCATAGAGGTCCGTGACCCCGTCGTCCGCCTTGACCTTAAAGGTCTCCGGAAACTTGAACCCGGCCTCGAGGAGGAGCGTGATGTCGACAGTTTCGAGATCGACGAGCGCGTTGCCGCGGTTATCATAGAGAACGGCCCTGGGCACTGTATCGACCCGCGAGAAGTTGTCGACGAAATACAGACAGGAATCGTTCATCGAAACCTGGTGGTCGAAATTCCCCTTGTTCAGGATCTGGAGGCCCGTGCCGTCGAGGTTGACGCGATAAAGATGCTCGTAATAAGGGTCTTCGCCCGGCTCGAGACCGTTTGCCACGAAGTAGAGAACCCGGGCCTTCTCGTCGATGCCGACGATATCCTCGGAGTGAAAGGCACCCGAGGTCAACTGCCTCTTGAGGTTTCCACTGCCGTCGTAAAGATAAAAGTGAGCCCAGCCATCTCGTTCCGACCATTCGATGAGCTCGGCGCCGTTGGCGATAAGACCCAGCGGCCGGGTCTCGACATAGGTATTCAGCCGTTCCTCGATGAGGACGGTGACTTCTCCGGTCGCGGTGTCGGCCCAGCAGACATCGATCTTTTTGAGGTCGCGGCTCGTCCGCGAGAAGTAAAGCCTGTCCGGCGTTTCCGAGAGCCAGAGCGGCGGCCGGTAGTCATCATCGCGCGTTTTGACGGGATGGCGGGCCGTCATGATGAAGAGTGTCTGGTCCTTGAATCTTTCGGCTTTGACCTTGAGCTTTTCCCTTTTTTCCAGGTCGAAAATCAGGATTTCGCTCTGGGGGGATTCCTTTTCGCCGGGCATCGGGTACTTGTAGGTCTCCAGAGTCGGACGGGGGTCGGCTATTGAGTTGATGACCCACAGGTCCTTGACCTGACGCGAATCGTTCCTGACCATGGCGAATTTCCTGGAATCGCGGGACCAGACGATGAAGGCCGGCTTGCGTTTGTCCTTATTTTTCTCCTTGTCCACGTTGGTCTCTCCCCTTCCCAGCTCGCCGTGATAACTGTAATTCTCTTCGCCGTCGGTCGTGAGTTGTTTCTCTTCAATCGTCTTATCTTCGGGATCGTTGAGGGCCTTTTCATAGTTTGCCCTGTCCATCGTGAACAGGTTGTGGTGGCGCCCGAAGACAACGATGTTCCCGTCCGGTGAGATGCTCGCCCAATCCGGCCGCTTAGGCTCCTGGACGTAATTTTCGAGAAGAGTCAGGGTCCCGCTGGAAAGGTCGTATTCAAAGTGATGAAACTTGCGTGACTCTTCTTTGGCTGTCTCGACGGCGCTTTTTTCCTTATCTTTTTCCTTTTCCTTATCGAGTTCCTTTTCTACTTTTTCCTTCTCCTCTTTTTCTTTTTCCTTTTTTTCTTTCTTCTTTTCCAGCTCCTCTTTTCGTTTCTCGGCCTCAAGGACATCCTTGTTCTTCGGGACCTTGAAGTAGACAACCCGGTCATTCTTGATGAACTTGAGCCCTTCAATAGGCAGATGCTTGGCCTCATAGGGATCTTTGGTCAGCTTGGTCAGCATGGTGGCCATCCAGACATTGTCGAAGAGAGGACGCTTTGACCTTTTGGCCGGGTCAACCAGGACAAAGTTCTTTCCCTCGCTCGTCTCAAAGATGTACCAGAAGCGGTCAGTGAACTTGAGCCAGTGAGGATCGACCGAAGTGCTATAAACCATCTTCTTCATTTTGTTCGGAGTGAAACGGCCGGGAAGTTCGTAGTTCGCCTTGGTCACGGGCATGTTTTCCGCGGCCCAGGCCGCTGCTAAGGCAAGAAGCAAGAAAAGGGCAGCAAAAGAGATAGCCGATTTTCTCATGATTAAAACCCTCCTGAAAATATTCAGCCCGAGAGTGGCTTTTCTGAAGGCTCCGGGCAAGCTCATCAGCGGCATCATAATGGTTCTCATTGTCCGGGACTCTCTCCTTGATTACGCAATCCGCTCATCAACAAATACGGCGGACTTGAAGAGAAGATTATTCTGGCGTAAAGGTCTCTTCGCGAATCGTCGCCCTCTTGATCCTCTCTTCCTGCGGCAGGACGCCGATCCCTGGCCCGGTGGGGACGGAGATTTTCCCCTCTACACCCAGCTCAATCGGAGGTTCGATCAGATCTTCTTTGTAGTATCTTTTGCTGGCCGATAAATCGCTCGGCAGCTTGAAATTGGGGAGGGAAGCGATATGGAGGTTGTGGGCACGCCCGATGCCCGACTCCAACATCCCGCCGCACCAGACCGGAATGCCTTCCCGCCGGCAATGGTCGTGGATTTTTCGAGCCTCGACCATCCCGCCGACGCGGCCAACCTTGATGTTGATGATCCGGCAGCTCTTCATCTCCAGGGCCTGGCGGGCCGTCTCCTCGGAAATGATACTCTCGTCCAGGCAGAGAGGGGTCTTCATCTCCCGCTGAAGCCGGCTGTGGTCCCAGAGGTCATAGGGCGGGAAGGGCTGCTCCAACATCAAGAGGTTAAACTGGTCTAACATCTTGAGCACTTCTCGGTCCTTGAGGCTATAGGCACCGTTGGCGTCGGCTTGAAGGGCAATGTCCGAAAACTGCCTCCTGACTTCCTTGGCCACCTCGATATCCCAGCCGGGTTTGATCTTGAGTTTTATTCTCTTATAACCTTCGGCGAGAAAATACTCGATCCGCCGGAGAAGCTCCGGGATTGTGTCTTCGATGCCCAGGCTGACTCCCACAGCGATTTCATCCCGAGTTCCACCGTAAATTCTCGATAGAGGCACTCCCGCTTTCTTGGCCTGGAGGTCCCAGAGGGCGAGCTCGAGTCCTGCCTTGGCCATCGGGTGGCCCCGAAAGCGCCTTGCTTCCCAGTAAAAGTCCTCGGGTCGGGAAATGTTTTTCTTAAAAGTGACCGGGATAAGAAACTCCGAAAGAATTAACCAGGCCGTGGAGGTCGTTTCGTAGCTGTAATGCGGCGCCGCCGAGGCGACGACTTCGCCGTACCCGCAGAGCCCCTCCGAAAAAACCCGAACGATGATAAAACTCCGGCCCTCCTCACGTCCGAAGCTCGTCTCGAAATGGTGGACATAAGGCAGATAGAGAAGCGACAGCTCAATCCGTTCAACCTTCATCCAATTCCTCCGCTCTTTGACCTTATCATACGACCGCCCTGGAATCAATACCAAACCCGTCTCGTTCTCCCTTGGCTATTGATCAGCGACTTGGCGAAGGAAAGCTGATTTAAGCGTGCCGAGCTTTACCGGCTGAGTTTAATCCCTTTTTTGGCCGCGAAGCTCTCATAAAGGGCAACAATTCTCCCGGCCATGGCTTCAGCAGAGTATTTCTCGTGGACAACCTCATAGCCCCTCTGTCCCAGGCGCGCCGCCAGTTCTCTGTCCCGGTAAAGAGTTAGGATGGCCCGGGCCAGCGCTTGCGGGTCGCGCGGAGGGACGAGGAGGCCCGTTTCCAGGTTCATGACGATCTCGGGAATGCCCCCTGCCTGAGTGGCGACAACGGGGAGCCGGCAGGCCATGGCATCCAGGATGGAGCTTCCCAGCCCTTCGAGGCAGGAGGAGAGGACGAAAAGGTCGAGCGAAGCCAGAATACGAGGCACATCCTCTCGAAACCCAAGGAAGAAGACCATGTCCTCGACACCCAGCTCCCTTGTCTGCCTGTCCAGCTCCAGGCGCAGCGAGCCGGTGCCGACGACGACGATTTTGACCTTTGGCGCTTCCGCCTTCAATATTTTTGAAGCCTGGATCAAGTAGGTGTGGCCTTTGTGGTCTTCGAGGGCCGCGACAATGCCAACAAGATAATCATCCGTGGCCAAAGAGAATTCACGGCGCAGAAAATCGCGGCTTTTGACCTCACGGAAAGGAGAAAAATCGATCCCGGAAGGGATGACCTGGATGAGGTCTGAGGGAATGCCCGAATCGACGAGGACCTTCTTCACGCCTTCGGAGATGGCGATGATGGCATCGACGTCCTTGGTGTATTTGCCGCGGGAAAGGCGATTTTTCTTCACCGGAAAATCGACCCGTCGGGAAATAAAGCGCAACGGGACTTTCGCCCGCCGCGCCGCTGCCGCGCCAACAGCCAGGCCATGAGCGTCATGAAAATGGGCCAGTCGGCACTTGCGCCTCTTCATCTGCCGGCTCAGCCGGAAGATGGCGCCGAAGTCGAACTCGCTCTTCATCTTCAAGGGAAGGACCGGGAGACCGGCTCCAGCAGCTTTCTTATGGAGAGGGCTTTCCGGCTGGACGACAAATTGGACCGGATAGCCTTTTTTCTTGAGCTCTTGGACCAGGAAAAGTGACTGCCTCTGCCCGCCGCGCCATTCCTTGCCGGCGTCAATATGGAAAAGGCTCAATCCTCTCTCCTTTTTTCCAGATCTCCCTCAGCTTGGCGTACCGGACAAAGACGGCGTACCCGGTGAGGACAGAAATGACCAGGCCGGCAAAGCCGTCGAGAAAGCCGCGCTTCAAGAGGTAGGCCCGGACGAATCTGAAAAAGGGAAGGCAGACGAGATGATACCAGCGGCACTTTTTCTTTTGCGCATAGAGCTTCTGTGCGCCCAGGTCAGAGAACTTGTTGATGCGGGCGAGGTGCTCGGCGATGTTGCGGTAGGTGAAATGGTGGATGGGCCCTCTGAGCTTTTCTACCTTGCCGCCGACCTCGAGTTTCTCGTGGACGAATTCGCCCTCCCAGGTGGCCTTGTCTTTGCGAAAGAGCCGAATTTTCCGGTCAGGATACCAGCCGGAATGGCGAACCCACCGCCCAAGATAATATACCTGCCTGGGAATGGAGAACCCCGAACACTCTGGCTCCTTCTCTTTGAGCTTGAGAAGCTCTTGACGAAGCTCAGGAGAAACCCGCTCGTCTGCATCCAGAGAGAAAATCCAGGGAAAAGAAGCTTTGCTGTTGGCGAAATTTTTCTGGTCGGCGAAGTTCGTCCACGTCCGTTCAAAGATTTTGTCTGTGTATTTCCTGGCAAGCTTCGCCGTGCCGTCGCTGCTGTGGCAATCGACGACGACGATTTCAGAGGCGATGCCTTGAAGGCTTCTCAGGGCCCCCTCAAGCCGTGTCTCTTCGTTGTAGGTGATGACGACCGCCGAGATCTCCATTGTGGCAATCATAACACAGGGGAAAAATACAAGGCAAGAACGCCGGCGT
>CAZKBY010000112.1:0-8863 GCA_964550915.1 uncultured Eubacteriales bacterium
CCGCGGCCGGGGACGTCGACCTTGAAGTTGTATTTTTCAAACGGCACAAGATGGAAAGCAGGGGAGGGGAGGCAATCGAGGTTGGGGATCGGTGAGCGTGGCGGGTTGGAGACCACCCGGCCGTTAACCCGGTAGGAAATGCCGGCGATGTGGGAAATGCCGTCGATATCGCGGCGTCTCTCGAGGGCGCGGCTGAGGTCAAGCATGGTCAGCTCGCCTTCTCCTCTGACGACAAGGTCAAGCTCGGGGATGTGAGCCAGCGCGTCCTCAGCGGCCATTGACGCGTGGGGACCTCCCATGACGGTCAGGACATCGGGATGGGCCTGCTTGGCCAACTTAACCAGTTTGAAGCTCTGGAAGCGGTTCTCGGTCGTCGAGGTCACGCCCAGGATATCTGGCTTGTCCCGGCTTGTTTTCTTTTTGATGTCGCTCCAGCTTAACTTAAGGATATCAGCCGGGATGATCTCGACATCGATCCCTTCTTTTTCCAGGACAGCGGCGATGTAGAGAATCCCGAGCGGCGGCATCGATGACCCTCTTGACCATCGCTCGGCGAAGTAGCCGCCCGGCGGGACATAGAGTTGGATTTTCATCGCTTTAGCTGATCAGCTCCGGCTGCTTTTCCAGCTTGACCGAATAGAGTCTCGTGATGTTGGGCTCGGCCATGGTCGTTCCGTAGATATAATCGGCCACCTCCATGGTTTTATAATTATGAGTAATGATGATGAACTGCGTGTCTTTCTTGAGGTTTTTCATCAGCTCGAGAAAGCGCGACAGGTTGACGTCATCCAGGGCGGCATCTACTTCATCAAGGATGCAGAAGGGCGTCGGCTTGTAGCGGAAAAGGGCGAAGAGAAAAGCCAGGCTGGTCAGGCTCTTTTCGCCGCCCGAAAGCAGGCTGATGTTCTGGACTTTTTTCCCTGGCGGCTGGGCAATGAGCTCGACCCCGCTTTCCAGGGGGTTGGACTCGTCGAGCAGCTTGACCTCGGCTGACCCGCCCTTGAAGAGAAGAGTAAAGACTTCCTGGAAGGATTTGTTGACCTCGGCCAGGGCAGTCAGGAACTGGGACTTGCTTTCTTCATCGATCTCGCGGATCGCCTCTTGGGTGGCGTCGATCGACTCTCTGAGGTCGTTCCGTTGCTGGACGAGGAAATCGTAGCGCTCTTTATGGCTGAGGTATTCCTCTTCAGCCATCAGGTTGACGGCCTTGTATTTCAGGAGGTCTTCCTCAGCCTGTCCGAGCTCGCCCTCCACGTCGGCACAGGAAAGTTCGGCCGGGATTGGCTCATTCTTGACCTCGTGGAGTGTTTTCTTGAGTTCCTGCCAGCAGGTCTCTTCGAGGTTAACCAAGTCTCGGTCGATCTCGGCCTTGAGAATTTCCCACCTGACGCGCTCTTCCTTTTTTCTTTCCAGCTCTTCCCGGAGCTCGGCCAGCCTCCTTTCGCCTTCTTCTTCCTCATGGCGGAGTCTCTGAAGATTGGCTTCTTTCTCTGAGAGGCCCGTCCGGCAGGCCTTTTTCTCTTCTTCCAGGTTGGCGGCTTTTATCTCCAGCTCTTGCCGGATTTGTTGAATCCCGGCGAGCTCTTTTTCGGTCAGGCGGGCTTCTTCCTGGTAGGTTGTCATTTTCTTGATGAGGCTATCCCTTTTTTCTCTGAGTTCCTTGAGCTTCGCGCTGGCGTTCCTGATTTTTTCCTGGATGAGCTCGGCTCCGGCCCGGGCTTCGATCATGTGTTTCTCTCCCTCGACTGTTTTTCCCCGGGTAAGGAAATACTCTTTTTCCTCGGTTTCCAAGCGAGCCCGAAGAGACTTCTCTTCGGCCTCAAACAGGCTGATTTTCTGGAAAAGAAATTCTCTCTCGGCGGCGAGAGAGTCCCGGTCCCGGCGGAGAACCTCAAGCTCCCGGTCTAAGAGGGAGACAAGGCTTGAGGTTTTTTCCCGCTCGGTAATCGAGGCAATCCTCGTTTTCTCCCGGCTGAGGAGTTTCTGTTCAAGTTCAGCCCGGAGGGAGGTTTCGTGGACAAGCCTTTCCTCAAGCCCGGCAGCCTCGGCGAGTTCTTTCTCGAAGTCGGCAGACAGCCGGGCCAGCTCAGCATCATGGCCGGCGATTTTTCCTTCCAGCCTTTTTATCTCTTGCCCAAGAGAAAAAACGCCCTCTTCTTTTTTCCCCAGCCTGAGCAGGCCGGAGGAGACAAGCAAGTCTCCTGCAGTGGTGATGAAATTCAAGGCAGGGAAGCGCAGCCAGAGTTCAATCGCCGCTCTCACATCCTTGACGATCACAGCCTCCCGAAGCTGGCCGAAGTAGTCCTTGATTTTAGGGTGAGGCCGAAGGCGGGATTTGAAAGAGCCGAGGACATTCGGGTCATCGAGCGCCGGCGGAGCTGGTTCTTTCCATCCCGGAGAGACGAGAAGAAATCGGCCTTCCAGATTTTTTTCGGCCAGGCATTTGAGGAAGTCAAGGGCGGGGATGACCGGAGCTCTGACTTCGTCTTCCCACAGAGTATCGATGAGAGCTGCTGACTCGGGGTCGGTTTCAATGAGGTCGGCGAGCTGGCCCAGTGCCTGGGGAAGCTCGCCGGCCGGCCAGGCCTTTTTCTGGACCTCCTCCATTTTTCGGAGTGCCAGGAGGTGCGAAGCGTCCTTGTCCCGGGCCTTCCTGGCTTCGTCACGACGGCTCTTGACCTTTTCTGCCTCCACCTCTGTTTTTTCGAGCGCAGCCTTCAGGCTGGCGATCGTTTTCTCCTGCTCTCCGAAAATTCTTTGGTCTTCAGCCAGCTCTTTTTCCAGTTGCTCCAAGATTTTTTCTTTGGCCCGCAGGACTGCGCCTTCCTGCTCCAGCTGGGCCTTGAGCTTGGCTTCTTGGCGAGCCAGAAGGTCCAGTTCTTTCTCCCTTCTAATAGCCTCGTTCTTCAGCTCTGTGAGCTCCGAGAGCTTGACCAGGTGCTTGGCCTTGAGAGTTTCGATGGATTTTTCGAGGAGGGAAGAATCTTCCTCGACAGAGAAGGAGACGGTTTCGATCTTATCCACTTCTTCTTTTTTCCCTTGATAGGCCTTCTCCAGGTCAGCGAGTTGAGCCTGATTCTGGCCGATCTCGGTTTCAAGAGAAGAGAGCTCTTCTTTGAGTTCTGTCTCGGCGGCTGCGGCGCTTCTTGTCTTTTCGGCCAGGAGTTCGCTCCGCCTTTTTTCTTTTTCTTTTTCGGCCTCAACCCTACTGATCTGGGATTCGACTGAAAAAAGGAAATCTTGGCTTTCCTTGACCGATTTTTCAAGCTCCCAGGCCTCCCGTCTTTTTTCGGCGAGCTGCCGCTCTTCGGCCTTGATGCGGGAGATCTGCTCTTTTTCCTGATCGAAGCAGCCGGCGTGTTGCCCGGCCGCCTCCTCATGCCGTCGCTCGAGCTGCTCAAGCTTCCGTTTGAAATTAAGCCCGCTGAGCTGGCGGATCTTTTCGCGGAGTTTGCGGTACCGGGCGGCAGCCTGGGCTTGCCGCTGCAAGGAGTTTTTTGCCCGGGCGACTTCGCTGATGATGTCTTCGAGCCGGATGA
Source organism: uncultured Eubacteriales bacterium (assembly GCA_964550915.1). Classification (GTDB taxonomy): domain Bacteria; phylum Acidobacteriota; class Aminicenantia; order Aminicenantales; family UBA8522; genus JARYMI01. The sequence goes on from CAZKBY010000112.1 coordinate 3,540, forward strand.
GGTTCTGCTCGCTCGAAGCGAGCTTGCTCAGGGCTTCTTTTTTCTTATCCTTGTAAAAAGCCGTGCCAGCAGCTTCTTCCAAGAAAAGCCGTTTTTCAGCCGGCTTGGCGGTCAGGAGCAACCCGATGCTTCCTTGTTCGATGACGAAATATTCTTTCTCGGCCACGGCCTGCTTCCAGAGGGCATCCTGGATGTCCTTCAGCCTGGCCGCTTTTCCGTTAAGACGGTATTCGCTTTCGCCCGACCGGAAAACACGATGGCTAAAGGCAATCTCTTCCTCCTCGTGTTGGAGAAAAAGAGAAACCTCGGCCATTCCCAGGGGCGGCTTTTTGGCGTTTCCGTTAAAAATGATGTGCTCGGTCTTCTCCCCGCGCAGCCCTTTCTGGCGCTGGCCTCCCAGCACCCAGAGGATGGCATCGACGATGTTGCTCTTGCCTGTGCCGTTGGGTCCGATGATGGCCGTAATGCCCTGATGAAAGACGATTTTTGTCCGCTCGGGGAAAGATTTAAAACCCTGGAGCTCAAGCTTTTTGATAATCATCTCATTTCGAGGTTTGGCTTCAAGCCAGAGATGTATTTTAGTTAAATCAGGATTATTTTTAAAGGGGCGGGTTAGATCCAGCATTGTCGATAGCAACACCCGACGGGTCCTGTCGCGGTTCACCCCCGGCGCCCCATCGCGGACCATCTTGTTTATTATCAATAAGGAAGATTTTTAGCATCAAACGCTCGGGTCGGCGGGGGGCCCCCCGAACCACGCCACCCGTCGGGTGTTGCCTTATCGCTCTGATGTTGCAAAAGCGTAATCTCTTTCGCTGCACAAGAAGTTGCTATCGGCCATTTTGGGTTAGACTTTCACCAGCCTATCGAATATAATTGAAAAACCAGGCGGCATGAAACTCCCCGGCGGTGAGAAGAAGTGGTCTGAGGACGCTCGGGCAGCCTTACTCGTGGCTCTGACCCTCGTCCCTTTGGTCATCCTCATCAGCCAGGTCAGCCGCTGTCATGTGGATGTCCCGTTCTGGGATCAATGGAATTTCGTTCTGCTCCTGGGAAAATCTTATGAGGGGAGAGTTTCTTTCGCTGACCTCTGGATGCCTCATAACGAGCACCGTCTTTTCTTTCCTCGCCTTGTCATGCTTGGCCTCGCGCATATCAGCGGCTATAACATTTGCTATGAGTTGAGCTTCAGCCTCCTGCTGGCCGCAGGAATTTTTTCCCTTATCTTGTTCCGAGTAAAAAAGATATCCTGGCTTCTGGATTCTCCTGGTTTTCTCTGGATCGCGCCCATCCTTTCTCTCCTGGCCTTTTCCCTCCACCAGGGCGAAAACTGGGTCTGGGGGTGGCAGGTTCAAATTTTTTTGAATGTGTTGGCTGTTGTCTCAGGATTCATGATTCTGGCCGGCCGAGAACTCAGGTGGGGGAGATTGGGAGGGGCTGCGGCCTGCGGAGTCGTGGCCACATTTTCTTACGCCAACGGACTCGCTTATTGGCCGCTGGCCTTCCTGGCCCTCTGGCTCGCTCCTTCACCGAGCCTAAGACGAAAACGGGCTTCCCTGGCCATCTGGTCAGCCCTGAGCGCCCTCGTCTATGTGTCCTACTTTTACCGCTTTGCGCCGGCCTCCCCTTCCGGGAAGCCTGCTTTTTATTTTGCCATGCACCCGCTTGAGTATGTCCGATATATTCTTAGCTATTTGGGCTCCCCGGTCATCACCTACCCCGGGTATGCTTTTTTCCTGGGTCTTCTTTGCCTCATCCTCTTTGGCTCGGCCGGCTGGCTTTTCCTGAAGAACGACCGCGAGGCGAACGGGGCAGCCAGGCCGCTTGTCCTCCTGGGCCTTTATTCCATCGCTTGCGGGGCTTTGACTGGAATAGGGAGAGTTGGGTTCGGAATGGCTCAGGCAACAAGCTACCGGTATGTCACCTTTTCTAACCTCATCTGGTTTTCCAACTTCATTTTTCTCGCCTTTCAGCTTAAGAAAATTTGGGTTGCTTCGAAGTCACGGATTGGGGGCCGAATCAAGATAGCGACTTTAGCGATCATTCTTTCGAGCCTTGTCTTTCTTGTCGGCCGGACGTCCTATCGAGTTGGACATCGTGTCCTTGAGTCCTATCATCATCGTCTGATGCCAGCGAGGTCTGAACTTCTTAAAGGGACCGACGATGAGCTTCTCCATCGGCTCTACATCGATGCGGATTATGTTCGACAGGGAATTAAAATCCTCCGTCAGCACCGGCTTTCGGTTTTCAGAGAAGGGCGCTCCAGCCAATAGAAAATCAGGTTCTCCCCGCCTGCTATAAACATCTCTTTTTATGTCATTCAATTGGGTACAGGAAGCTACTCTTTGACCCCCGCGCCCCGGGGAACCGGTCCCGTCGGTTCCCCCCTCCGCCACGGGAACTTCAGGGCAGCCTCAAGCACTCATTATAAAGATCACTTATTCAGAGAGGTTTTCTTCGGGTTTTATTGGTCATTCTGCAGGAATACAGGCAATTGATGACCATCAGCAGAGTCATCATGATTACGATAGAGAGCCAGATTGTTTTCTCTTTCAGATGAATCAAGCCCCGGCCAACCGGGCTTTGGTAGGGCTGGCTCCTCTCGATTTGCGCCCCGGTTTTTCTCTTGGTCTCTTCATCCCAGGAATAGGAGGATTTTTCCAGAGTCTGGCCGAAGTATTTTTCCAGGATGAGGTTTTCTTTGAAGGCGATGAACAAGAATTCGCCAGCTTTGCTCTCCTTTCTTGTCTTTCGAGCTTCCTCCGCTTTCTTGTCCCGGCGGAAAATATGGACGCGCATCTCATACAGAAAGGTGTGGAGAAGTGGGCTGTGCTGACTCAGGAAAAGGCCGTAATCTTTGTCTTTCCAGCTCCTCAAGCTTTCAGCATGGCGGTCTGAATTTTCTAAATCTTCTTTTTTCAGCTCCTCGGGAGACAGCCGAGAATAAAAAGTTCCGATTTCTGGGTCTTCGTATTTTAAGCTGAAATCGTACATGGGTTCTTGTTTGAGAAGGGGAGAGAGGAAAGGGACGCGGCCGGCGTACCAGGTAACCCGCTGGGGCGTGTTCGAGGCGCACAGGCCTAAAAGGACGAGGTTTACGGCCAGAAGGAGGGAAATGCGCCTGGCCGATTTCAGATTGAATTTTTCCGAGATAAAGCTGGGCTTTATTCCTTTCCAGAGCGCGACCTGGAAGAGGCCTGCGGCCAGAGCGTTGAGGCCGGCGTCGCGAAAATCCCAGAACCGGCCGGGGACGATCCACTGCAGGATTTCATCAAAAACGCCGACTATCGAACCGATGAAGAAAGCCGCAAGGTAGACGCTCTTGTCCCGCATAGAGTGGCTCAGGGCACGGAAAAGAAGGAATCCTAACAGCCCGTACTCAAGGAAATGGACGGCCTCCTCCGGCGCCCTCCACAATTTCAGCGTAAAGTAGACATACAGGCCGGCCACGGCCGCGAGCCAGACCAGCCGGCCGGGTGAGCGGATTTGGAGACGGAAAAAGAGAACGATGGCGGCCGCCAGGAAGGCGACGCCCACCGTCGCCAGGACGGCGTAGCCGAAGATTGGCCGTCCCCAGCGTTCCGAGACAAATGCTTGGATTGTCCGGGCCAGCGGAACGATAAGAAAGATGGCTAGAATGCAGAGCGAAACCCAAATCCAGGCCCAGAATTTTTTCTTCTTCATAGGAGATGCAGGTTTCCTATGTTGACTCGCGAAAGAAAGCGCGATGCTTCCTCGAAACATTCATCGACCTGCTGGCGGGGTGTCACGGGCAGGTCGGTCATCAGATAGTTGGGGTGGAAGACCAGAAGGGAATAGGGGATTCCCTTGTTAAGACACGAGATGAATCGGGCGATCTGGCCGACTTCTTGCCTATCGACATAACCGGGAACAAGAAGCGTCGTGGCTGTGAGGAGGTCTTTTTGGGGATAAATGCCGGCTAGCAAAGAGAAGTTTTCGAGAGTACGGCGGTTTCCGACTCCACAAAGAGCCATAGAGATATTCGGATGATATGCCTTGAGGTCAAACTTCACCGTGCCGCCGCTTTGGGCCGAGAGCTCAGCGGCTTTTTTTACTAAGCCGGGATGGCCGCTGCCGTTCCATTCCCAGCAGACGTGTTTTTGGCCGTTGCTTCGTTCGAGAACCTTTTGGCCGAGCCTCAGGGCGAAGGGAAGCTGGGGCTCTGGAGAACCGCCGAAAAAGCAGATGCAGCGGACTTCAGGCTGGAGCGCCGCTGCAACAACCTGATCTTCAGTGAGCCTGGTCGCTTCTTTGAGCCTCTTATGGGAGTGGTTCTGGCAGAAAAGGCAATCAAAACTGCAGCCGTAGAAAAAAACAGCCAGGTTGTAGCCCCTTTCCTTTGAACCCTCACAGAACCAGGCAGCGCAACAGTTCGTCGGGAGAGGATCAAGATAGATATGGAGGAGGGCAGTGTTCTTGGGCATGAGGGGAGCGATCCTGCCGGTTTTGTTTTCCCTCAATCCGCAATAACCTCTTTCCCCTAAATCAGGCCGGCATTCGTTGGCGCAGAGCCTGCAAGGCGTTCCAGAAGGACTCTTCGGCGGGCTTTGTGGAAGGCTGAGTTTTGTCCTGGAGGCTTCGTGAGCCGTTAGAGATACCTTGCCTTCCGGAAGCGAACGAAGGCAGTCCGGGCAAAGCCCGACGACTTTAGCTGCCGGTTTTTCATTGCACAAAGAACAGGTGACCATCGGCTCTTGATTCTTCTTTTGTCACGATTTTATAAAAAATCATCATTGGCTATCAGGCGACTTTTGCCTGTTCATGGCCGGCTCTTCAGGGGATCGAACCTGCTTATTCTAACGCTAAACAGTTCGCTCCATCAACCGTTTGGCGCGGGCAGAAAAAAATTTCTTTGACATTCGAAAATATCTTCATTTATAATAAAAAAAGCTGCTGGCTGGAGAGGGATCCTCCTTAGCCCCGCTTCCTTTTCCTTTTTCAAACCTTGGCGCCTCACCAGCCAGCTCCATCCTGAAAAAAAATATTTCCCCGAGCTTCAATTTGTCTTAAACGTCCGGCCGGAGTGAAACGTATTAAATTTGGAGTCCCATGGGCGTTCTTCTTCAGTTTTTTTGTGATCAAGCGCGGCGATCTGGAGAAAGGTTTTCAGGAGGCGGATGTCATCGTTGAGGATACCTATACCACCCAAGTCTCCCATCACGGAACGATCCAGACCCGCGCGTGCATCGCCAACTGGGATGGAGAGAATCTCACCGTTTGGGACTCGATTCAAGGGGTCTGGTACTCCAAGCTGGCTTTGGCCGAGTCGCTCGGCCTCGACCCCGACAGGGTCAGGATCATCG
>CAZKBY010000113.1:0-8793 GCA_964550915.1 uncultured Eubacteriales bacterium
GGCCAGCGCCGCTGCCTGGGCGGCGCTGGAAGCCCGGAGAAGAAAAATTTTAACACTGCTCGAAGCTGCTTACGTGGATGTCCCGGCGGCCGAAGAGAGGCTTTCCCTGTTCGAAAAATCCCTGCTCGGAGAAGTCGAGACCATGTTCAAGCTGGGAATCTCTCAGTACCAGTTTGGAAAGATCGATTCTTTGAACTTGCTCGATATCTATAAGCTCTACAAAACAACCAGACTCGAGTACCTGGATGCGCTCCTCGCTCACAAGATTGCCTTGGCGGAATTGGAGGCTGCCGGGGAAAGATGAAGGAGGATAAAATGAAAAGGACAACGTGCCTTTTGTTCGCGCCGTTACTAATGGCGGTCTTTCTCTTCGCGGCAAGCTGCCGCCGGGAAAGCAATGAACCCGAAGTCAGAATGGAGCGGCAGGAATCTTCGGTCCTCAAATTGAGCCCTGAAACGCTCGAGCTGGCCGGCCTTAAAACGGCTAAGGTCGAGTCTCGAGAGATGCCCGTTTCGATCAAAGCCACAGGGACCATTACGTTCAACAAGAAAAGATACGTCTGCCTTTCCTCCCGGGTTCCGGGAAGGATCGAGGAAGTCTACGCCTTCGAGGGAGACGGAGTAAGAGCGGGCGACAAGCTTGTTGCCCTGTACAGCGACGACTATCTCGCCGCCCAGCAGGAGCTTGTCCAGCTTCTCATCCAAGAGCGGAAGGTCCTCGAGGCCGGGGATGAAGAAACCAAATCTCTAGCAGCGAGGCTAATCTATTCAGCCGTGCAGAAACTCACTCTGATGGGAGCAGCGGAGGAAGAAATCCAGGGGCTGAAGGACACGAAGACTCTGAATTTTTATCTTTTCGTCAGGGCCCCTTTTACCGGCAGCATCGTGGCCAGTCGGGCCTCCGTCGGAGCCTACGTTGATCGCGGGAGCGAGCTGTTCGATGTGGCTGACCTTGGAACCGTCTGGGCCATGGTTGATCTCTTTGAGAAGGATCTTCCGCTGGTCGGACCGGGCTGCCCGGCCGAGGTGAGAGTCCAAGCCTATCCAGATCGGGTCTTCCCCGGCACATTGACTGTCCTTAGTGACGTTGTGGATGAAGCGACGAAGACGATAAAGGCAAGAGTTGAAACTCGCAATCACGAGAAAAAGCTCAAACCCGGGATGTTTGCGGAGGTCACTTTGGTGAGGCCAGCAACCAAGAGCACGCTCATGATCCCGCAACAGGCTATCCGATCGATCGACGGGAAGACAGTTGTCTTTGTTTCCGGGCCGGGTAACGTCTTTGAGCCCCGCGAGGTTAAGGCGGGCAGAATCCTGGGCGGCTGGGCCGAGATCCTCGATGGGCTTGAGGAGGGCGAGGTCGTGGCCACCGAAAGAAGCTTTTCCCTCAAAGCCGAGCTTCTCAAGAAGACACTGGAGGGAGAGGAATGATCGAGAATATTATTTCTTTCTGCTTGAACCGGAAAACGGCCGTCATCTTTCTCGTCGTCGTCATTATCGTCTGGGGTATCGTTTCTTTTCTCAGGATCCCGATTGATGCTTTTCCCGACGTCACCAACGTCCAGGTGGAAGTTGTCTGCACAGCGCCGGGTCTTTCCCCTTTTGAAATCGAACGGTTTGTCACCTATCCCCTAGAAATGGCCATGCGAGGACTGCCCGGGCTCGAGATCATGCGCTCGGTCACCAAGTTCGGGATCTCTGTCCTGGTCGTCCTGTCCATGTTTCTGGGGGGCTTTAGGGCGGCTCTCATCGTCATCCTGGCCCTGCCTCTTTCAGCTCTCCTGACCTTCCTCGTCACTCGGACGATCAACCTGCCGGCTAATCTGATGTCCCTTGGCGGAATCGCCATCTCCATCGGCATGATCATTGATGCCGCTATTATCCAAGTGGAAAACGTCCAACGGCATCTCACCAGGTCCGAAGAAGAGGCCAGGATGAAAGAGGTTCTCAGAGCCGTCCTCGAGGTCAGAAAGCCAAGCATCTTCGGCGAGCTCATCATCGCTCTCACCTTCGTTCCCATCCTGGCACTCCAGGGAATCGAGGGGAAGATGTTTTCTCCCCTGGCCATGACGGTCGCCATCGCTCTTCTTTCTTCCCTCCTTCTTTCCATTATTGTCATCCCCGTCCTTTGCTTTTACCTTCTTCGGCCGGGCCGCCGTCACGGCCATTTCGTCCTGGCTTTTCTCCGCAGAATTTACCTGCCCATCCTCCGCGGTGGGCTGCGCCATCGCCTCCTGGTCCTGTTTGTGGCACTTCTTCTCTTGGCCGCAGCCCTGATTATTTTTCCCCGGCTGGGCACGGAGTTTATGCCGGTCATGGATGAAGGGGCGTTCGACATGGACATTCAGCTTCTGCCCGGAATTGCCCTTGATGAAGCGCTCCGGGTGACCAGGGTCGTTGAGAAAAAACTCAAGGAGTTTCCCGAGCTCGAGACCATCGTCTCGCGAACCGGCCAGACAGGAATGGCCCTGGAGGCTCGCGGCGTGGACAAAACCGGGTTTGTGGGCTCGCTCAAACCCAGGTCTCAATGGACGCGGGCCCGCACTAAGGATGAGCTTTTTTCTAAGATGAGGGAGGCCTTGTCTTCTGTGCCGGGTATGGCCTTCGGGTTCAGCCAGCCCATCCAGTGCCGGATTGATGAACTTGTGGCCGGCACCAGGACGTAGCTCATCGTTAAGCTTTTTGGCGAGGACATTGATGTCCTCAAGGCCAAGATCAACGAAATCGCCGGCGTGCTTGCCGGAATCAGGGGGACGACCGACCTCATGGTGGAAAGGACGGCGGGGCAGCTTTATCTTTCCATCCGGGTCGATCGCTTCCGAATCGCCCGCTTCGGGCTAAACGTCGAGGATGTCCTCAGCGTCGTCGAGATCGCCGTGGGCGGAAAAGCAGCGACCTCGCTTTACGAAGAGAACAGGTTTTTCGATGTCGTCCTCCGCTTGCCCGAGGAAAAGAGAAATTCGCTCGAAGCCCTGAAGAATATTCTCATCAAGTCACCTCAGGGAATGCGTATCCCCCTTTCCCAACTGGCAGAGGTCAGCGAAGTCCAGGGGCCGGTTCAGATCAGTCGGGAAAACGGGGAAAGGCGGATCGGGATCGAGCTGAATGTCAGCGGCCGCGACATCGGCGGCTATGTCGAGGAAGCCAGGCAGAAGATTAGGGATAGCGTCGCCCTTCCTCCTGGATACCATCTCGCCTGGGGAGGTCAGTTCGAGAATCAGCAACGAGCCATGCGTCGGCTCGCCGTCATCGGGCCGCTCGCCGTCGCCTTGATTTTTACGCTCCTTTTCCTGACTTTCCGGTCGCTCCGCGCAGCCGCTCTCATCCTGCTCACGCTTCCGCTTTCCCTGATCGGCGGCATCCTGGCCCTCTATTTTTCGGGGCTTTATCTTTCTGTTCCGGCAGCGGTCGGGTTTATCGCCCTCTTCGGGATCGCGGTTCTCAACGGGATCGTCGTCGTGTCTTATATCCTGCAACTTCGTCAGGAGGGCCAGCCGCTCGAGGCCGCCATCCTCGAGGGTTGCTCGGTCCGTCTCAGGCCTGTTTTGATGACGGCTTTGATCACCATCCTGAGCCTGATCCCCCTTCTTTTCGCTCAGGGGCCAGGCGCAGAAATCCAGCGGCCTCTGGCCGTTGTCGTTGTAGGAGGGCTGGCCACATCGACGCTTTTGACTTTGATCGTCCTGCCCGTCCTGTTCAGCTTTTTCGAGCGCCGGCTGAAGTGAAGTCGGTTTGACTCGAGGAAAGGCGTAGTGTAAGATAGCAGCGCCTCAGCCGGCTAAACAAACAAGCCGGGCCAGGACTCAAGAAAATGAAAAAGGAGCTGCCCAAACGCTATGATCACGCGGCGTACGAGAAGCCAGTATACAAGCGCTGGATGGCGTCCGGCGCTTTTTCGGCCACACCGGACGATCGTCAGAACCGTTATGTCATCATGATGCCCCTGCCTAACGTTACCGGAGCTCTCCATATGGGGCACGCCATGGACAACGTCATGCAGGACCTGCTCATCCGCTGGCACCGGATGAAAGGCGATAATACCTTGTGGATGCCGGGCACTGACCATGCCGGCATTGCGACCCAGGCCGTGGTCGAGAAGAGGTTGTTCGAGCTCGAAGGAAAAACGCGTCAAGATATCGGCCGCGAAGCCCTAGTGGCCAAAATCTGGGCCTGGAAGGATGAGTACCAGCACCGCATCATCCAGCAGCTTCAGAGCATGGGCTGTTCCTGCGACTGGGAGCGCCAGCGGTTCACCATGGATGCTGTCTGCACCCGGGCCGTGCGGGAAGCTTTTTTCAGGCTGTTCAGGAACGGGCTGATTTACCGGGGTGACCGTCTGGTCAACTGGGACTGTCAGCTCCAGACCGCTGTCTCCGACGATGAGATCATCCACGAAGAAGTCAGAGGACATTTCTGGCACATCCGCTATCGGGTCATAGACGCCGGACCGGGTGAGCCCGAGTTTGTCACGGTGGCCACGACGCGGCCCGAGACGATGCTGGGCGACACAGCCGTGGCCTGCCACCCTGATCCGGCAGCCGAGCTCGAGCGGTTGCATCGGGAAATCCGGGAGCGGATTGAGAGCGTGCCTAAGAAAGAACGGGCAGCGCTTGAACTCGAGCTCAAAGAGGTGGAGGCCCGGCAGGAAAGCCTTTTGCCGGAGCTTCTCAAGCTGCGGGAGATGGCCAAGCAGGGAAGGCAAGTCCTCCTGCCGCTTCTCCATCGCCGCATTCCCCTCATCTTAGACGAATGGGCCAAGCCCGAGTTAGGCTCTGGCTGCGTCAAGATCACGCCGGCCCATGACCCAAACGATTACGATGTCTGGACCCGTCATCGGGACAGGATCGGCATCATCAACATCCTCAACCCGAACGGAACTCTCAACGCGAACGCAGGTCCCTATGCCGGCCTCGACCGGTTTGAAGCCCGCCAGAGGGTCGTTGCCGACCTCGAGCGCGAGGGACTCTTAGCTGGAATCGAGGACAGGGCTATCGAGATTGGCCATTCAGACAGGTCCAAAACGCCGATCGAGCCTTATCTTTCCAAACAGTGGTTCATCCGGATGGATGATCTCGAAGGAGGAATCCTCTGCGGGGCCGGGACGGCCAAGGAATTCCGGGCCTCCGGACTCGCCCAAGCGGCCATCGACGCCATCGATCCCGATTACCGCTCGCCTTCCGGGAGGCGGTTGACTTTTTATCCTGACCATACCCGCTATGGAGGAACTTACCGAAGCTGGCTGGCGGAGAAACGCGACTGGTGCATCAGCCGCCAGCTGTGGTGGGGCCACCGGATTCCGATCTGGTCGGGGGCTTTTGAGGGAGCGGAGCTGAAAAAAATTTCGGCGTCCTTGGAGGCGGCCAGCCAGGAAGAATTGTGGCCCTGGGTTGCTGACGCTGAAGGCATCCTTTTCCCGCTCGACAGGCTAACAGACCTGGAGAAAGGGAAGCGCTACGAGTTGCTCGTCTGCCTGAGGAATGAGAAAGCAGAGGAGAAGTTCGGCGCTTTGCTTGAAGCTGCGGGCTTCCATCAGGATCCGGATGTGCTTGACACATGGTTTAGCTCCGCCCTCTGGCCCTTCAGCACCTTGGGCTGGCCGGACTCCGCGACGGCTCGAGTTGACGAAGGCCAGAAACTACTCGGCCCGGTCAGCGGCCGGCCGGACTGCCTGAGTTATTATTATCCAGGCTCCTGCTTGGTCACCGGCCGGGACATCATTACCCTCTGGGTTGCCCGGATGATGGTCATGGGGCTCTACCTCCTGGGCGATGTGCCGTTTACTGATTGCTTCGTCCACGCCAATATCCAGGATGGCAAGGGCGAACGGATGAGCAAGAGCAAGGGCAACGGCATTGACCCGGAGGATATCATCGAACGATACGGCGCCGACGCGATGCGGTATGTCCTGAGCGAGATGCAGACAGGGACACAGGACATCAGGCTGCCCGTCCAGGCCATATCTCCCTACACGGGGGAGTTGGTGGACCTGGCTACGGCCAGGCACGGCCGGACGATTTTTACTTATATCTGCCCTGGCACGGGCAAGGAATTTGACGTTCTGGGCACCATGCCCGACCTGCCGCTGGCCAAAATCATAAGCGAGCGGTTCGAGGTGGGCCGGGCTTTCTGTACCAAGCTCTGGAACGCGACCCGCTTCGCCCTGATCAACCTGGGCGAGCATTCGTTCAGGCCGCTCGTTCTCGATGAGCTCGAGCCGGAAGACCGCTGGATTCTGTCACGGCTCAGCCGGGCCATCGCTCGGGTGACCGAAGGGCTTGTCGCTTATAACCCGTCAGCGGCCATCGGTACGGCGACGGATTTCTTCTGGGGAGAGCTCTGCGATTGGTACCTAGAGTTCATCAAGCCGCGCTTCCGGGATGAAACAGGGGCTGTGTCGGCACGGACGGTTCTGGCCCTTGCCCTGGACCAGGTGCTCCGGCTTTTTCATCCCTTCGTCCCTTTCATCACCGAAGTTCTCTGGGAAAAGTTAGGCTCTCAGTGTCCGGTTCGGGGACTGGAGCGGCGGCTGCCCGAATCCAGCCTTTTAGTCCAGGCTCAGTGGCCCGCGCCCAGGCCAGACTGGGAAGATGAAAAAGTGGAAGCTGAGTTCAGGCTGGTCATGGACATCGTACGGGCCATCCGCGATCTTCGCTCTCGATATACCATTTCTCCCAGAAAACGCCTTGAAGTCCTCATCAAAGCTGAGGGCGAGCCAGCGGATATTTTGAATAAACTAAAACACCTAATTGCGCACCTCGGGGGCTTATCCAGGATTGAAGTTGCCACCGGAATCAAGCGGCCAGCCACAGCGGCCACTCAAGTCCTCGGGGAGATCGAGGTGTTTATCCCGGGTGTCATCGACCCCGAGAGAGAAAGAGAGCGACTTGAGAGCCAGAGGGAGAGATTGACCGCCGAGCTGGCTAAAGTGGAATCAAGGCTTCGGAACGAGAATTTCACAAGCCGGGCCCCGGCTGAGGTCGTTGCCGGCGAAAAGAGGAGGCTCGAAGAGCTTCGGGCCGAAATCGCCCTGGTCGACAAGCACCTTCAATCCCTCGACTAACTTGCCGCTTCCGTCATTTTTCGCTCAGGTTGACATCTGCGGATAATATTTTTATCATCCTGAATCTGACATGGTGCGCTGGCCCTTGGTTGTGCCCACAGGGAAAAAAGGAAAAACTAGATGATGAGACGATTCCCAACAGGTCCAGGCAGGCAACTCCTCCTGATCGCGGCTATCCTGGCCTCCATATTTTTGCCTGGCGCACGGGCGGCAACAAAGAATCCGGAGATAAAAGCCCCTCACGGCATGGTCGCCTCAGCCCATGCGCTGGCCTCGCAGGCGGGCGTGGAAATACTAAAAGCCGGCGGCAATGCCGTCGATGCAGCTGTGGCAACCGCCTTCGCTATCGGTGTTGTCGAGCCAAACGCGAGCGGAATTGGCGGGGAAGGCATGATGGTCATTTTCCTGGCCAAGCGAAGGAAAGCTATCGCCATTGATTACCGTTCGGCAGCCCCGGCCGCAGCAGCCTATCCTGAGGATATCCCCTCAACCGGCCATGCGGCGGTCGCAATCCCGGGCACGGTTGCCGGACTCAACCTGGCGCTTGAAAAGTACGGAACCATGATGCTCGGCCAGGTCCTTGAACCGGCCATTAAACTTGCCTCCGAAGGCTTTGCCATAGGCCCGACGCTTGCCTCCATCATTCTCGACAATTTCGATCAACTTTCAAAGGAAGAGTCCTTGGCGAAAATCTTCTGCCCAGACGAGCTGCCTCTTGAAGCCGGGGACATCCTCAAGAACCGCGAACTCGCCCTGAGCCTGCGCAAGATCGCTCAGGGAGGTCCGGACGTCTTCTATCGTGGCGAACTGGCGGAGAGAATCGCGGCCGAGATGAAAGCCCGCGGGGGCCTCATAACGAAAGAAGACCTGGCCAGTTATCGAGCTATCGAGCGTCAGCCGGTCAAGGGAACATACCGTGGATACGGCATCATCTCTGCTCCACCGCCCGTGGGTGGGTTGGCCGTCGTCTTGGCCCTGCAGATCCTCGAGCATTTCGACCTCGGCCGGCATGCCCCGCTTTCGCCTGTGCGTATCCACCTGATGGCCGAGGCCATGAAACAAGCCATGGTGGACTGGCGGACTTTTGTCGCCGACCCGGATTTTGTGAGAATTCCGGTCGCGGGTCTCCTGGCCAGACCATACGCAAAGGCCCGCGCGGCCGAGATTGATCCGGGGCGGATCAGCGAAAAAGTTGCTTCAGGCGAACCAGTCAGGAGCCAGAATCCCAGCACGACGTCTCTTTCCGTGGTCGATAAAGCGGGCAACATGGTCGCCCTGACGCAGACGATATCGGATTTTTTCGGGGCTAAAGTCATGGTCGCCGGCACGGGGATCATCCTGAACAACGAAATGAAAAACTTCTCGGCACAGGGAGTCAATGTCCGGGCGCCGGGCAAACGGATGAGGACGACGATCTCGCCGACGATCCTGGTCAAAAAGGGCAAAGCTTTTGCAACCATCGGCACTCCAGGCGCGACGCGGATCCTGACGACGATGCCGCTCCTCATCTCGAACCTGATCGACTACAAGATGGGCATCCAGGAGGCGATCGAGATGCCCCGCTTTTTCCCGGCCAGCGAGGCCCTGTCTGTAGAGCCGCGACTGCCTGAGGCGACGGTTGCGGCGCTCGCCAAGATGGGATATAAGGTCGAGCCTCTTGGCGAGTTCGACCTCTTTTTCGGCGGAGCGCAGGGTATCATTATTGACCCGAAAACCCGGATGAGGGCCGGTGG
>CAZKBY010000114.1:0-8788 GCA_964550915.1 uncultured Eubacteriales bacterium
CCTTCCCCCAGGCCAAGCAGCTTGTGCCGGTGGCCAACAAGCCCGTTCTTTTCTACGGCATCGAGGCTCTCGTCGAGGCGGGAATCCGCGATATCGGGATTATCGTCGGCGATACTAGAGTCGAAATCATGGAGGCAACGGGAGATGGCCGGAGGTGGGGCGCTGATGTCAAGATCACCTACATCGACCAGCCTGAGCCATTGGGTCTGGCTCATGCCGTGTTGATCTCGGAGGAGTTCCTGGGTGAGGAGCCGTTCGTCATGTATCTAGGCGACAACATCCTCAAGAGCGGGATTCTCTCGCTCGTCCGGGAATTCGAGAAGCGCCGGCCCAACGCCCTGATCCTGCTGACAGAAGTGCCCAACCCCCAGATGTTCGGCGTGGCCGAGCTCAAGGACGGGAAAGTCGTCAGGCTCGTCGAGAAGCCGAAGCAGCCGGCGAGTAACTTAGCTTTGGTGGGCGTCTACATGTTCGACCATTCCGTCTTCGAAGCCGTGAAGGCGATCAAGCCGTCCTGGCGAAACGAGCTCGAAATCACAGACGCCATCCAGTACCTGGTCGACCGAGGTTATACGGTCCAGCCCCACCTCGTTTCAGGCTGGTGGAAGGACACGGGGAAGATCGAAGATATTCTCGAGGCCAACCGTCTGATCCTGGAGGGAATTTCAAGCCGGGTCGAGGGCGAGGTGGACGAGGCCTCGCGGGTGAACGGCCAGGTCATCATCGAGAAGAGCGCCGCCATCCGGTCGAGCATCATCCGTGGCCCGGCCATCATCGGCGCCGCGACAGAAATCGTCGATTCCTATATCGGGCCTTTCACCTCGATCCAGAAGAACTGCCGGATCGTCAAGACCGAGATCGAGCACAGCATCATCCTCGAGGGGAGCGAAATCGTCGACATCGGGAGCCGGATCGACGAGAGCCTGATCGGCCGGGAAGTCCGGATCTTCAAATGCCCGCCCAAGCCCCGGGTCTACAAATTCATGGTCGGTGACAAGAGCGAAATCGGGCTCAAATAAAAGGAGCGAAAAATGATCGAGGGTGTGAAAACGAAGGCGCTTCGGGTCATCCCTGACGAGAGGGGGCGGCTCACGGAAATCCTGCGCCGGGATGACGAACTTTTCGAGGGCTTTGGCCAGGTCTACATGACGACGACATACCCGGGGGTGGTCAAAGCCTGGCACAAGCATGAAAAGCAGACCGATAACATCGCCTGCCTGGCGGGCATGATTAAGATGGCGCTTTATGACGGCCGGCCCGGGTCGCCGACTTATCGGGAAATCAACCAGTTTTACATCGGCGTCCACAACCCCATGCTGGTTCAGGTGCCGGCGGGCGTCTACCACGGCTGGATGTGCGTGAGCCAGGAGGAGGCTCTTATCGTCAACGTCCCGACTGAACCGTATAACCGGGCCAATCCCGACGAGCAGCGGCTCGACCCCGACACAAACAACATCCCTTACGACTGGAAGAGGAAGGATGGCTGAAACAGCCGACCCAAAATTGCCGATAGTGATTTCTGACGAAGCGAAATATCTCGAGCTTTCGCAGAATTGGGACCGTAGGTCGACACCCGAGGGGTGGCGTGGTTCGGGGGCCCCCCGCCGACCCGAGCGTTTGATGCCACTTATCTTGCTTACTGGTAATAAACAACACAGACCGCGAGGGGGCGCCGGGGGTGAACCGCGACAGGACCCGTCGGGTGATGCAAGTGGCAATTTTGGAGGCGAACGGGTTGTCGACGGCAAAACGCTGCTCGTCACGGGCGGGGCGGGTTTTATCGGCAGCAACTTCATCCATTACCTCCTGCAGAAATACCCGCGACTTAAAATCATCAACCTGGATAAGCTCACCTACGCCGGCAACCTCGATAACCTCAAGGATGTAGAAAACGACCCCCGCTACGAGTTTGTCCACGGCGACATCCGCGACCGGGACCTTGTCCGCCGCCTTTTCCCGAAAGTCCGGGGAATTGTCCATTTTGCCGCCGAGACCCACGTTAACCGTTCCATCCTTGACGCCGGCGAATTCGTCCTGACCGATGTCTACGGCACGTTCGTCCTCCTCGAAGCCCTGAGGGCCTCGCCGGAGGTTGAGTTTTTCATTCACGTATCGACCGATGAAGTCTACGGCAGCCGCAACGAGGGGTTTTTCAGCGAGGAAGATCCCCTCAATCCCTCCTCGCCCTATGCGGCCAGCAAGGCCGGGGCGGACCGGCTGGCCCATGCCTACACGGTGACCTACGGGCTGCCGGTCATCATCGCCCGGCCGAGCAACAATTTCGGTCCCTTCCAGTACCCCGAAAAATTCATCCCTCTTTTTGTCACCCATGCCTTGGAGGACAAGCCGTTGCCCCTTTACGGCAAGGGGACAAACGTCCGGGACTGGCTTTACGTCGAGGACAACTGCCGGGCCATCGACCTCCTGATCTGTAAGGGAAAGGCGGGCGAGGCGTATAACATCGGTGCCGGAAACGAAGTTCCCAACATCCGGATCGCCGAGGGAATCTGCGACCTGTTAGGAAAACCGCGCGAGTTGATCACTTTTGTCACGGACCGGCTCGGCCATGACCGCCGCTACGCCTTGGACTGCCGCAAGATGCGGGCCCTCGGCTGGAAGCCGGAAGCGGACTTCGAACGGGCGCTCAAGGCGACGGTTTACTGGTACAGGGATAACGAAGACTGGTGGCGCAAGATCAAGGAACGCAGCCGCGATTTTCGCGCCTTCTACGACGAATACTACAAAGATAGAAAATAAGGAAGGGAGGACAGATGAGAGTCCTGATCACGGGAATCACGGGGTTTGCCGGCAGTCACTTAGCCGAATACATCCTCAGTCGCCATCCAGACATTAAAGTCTACGGCACCGTCCGGTGGCGGAGCCGGATGGAAAACATCCAGCACCTTCAGGATAAGATTGAGCTTTTCGAGGCCGACCTCAAAGATATCGTCTCGCTCCAGAGCTGCTTGGCCCACGTCAGACCTGACCGCATCTTTCACCTGGCCGCGCAGAGCTTTGTTCCAACCTCCTGGAAATGCCCGGCCGAGACCTTCGCCACGAACGCCATCGGCCAGGTCAACCTTTTCGAGGCCGTCCGCAGCCTGAATCTTTCCCCGCGCATCCAGGTGGCGGGGTCGTCGGAAGAATACGGTCAGGTCAACTCCAACGAGGTGCCGATGGCTGAGACAAACCCCCTGCGTCCCCTGAGCCCCTATGCCGTGAGCAAGGTGGCGCAGGATTTTCTTGGCTATCAATATTACAAAAGCTACGGGATGCGCGTCGTCCGGACGCGCGGGTTTAACCACACGGGACCCCGCCGGGGCGAAGTTTTCGTCACTTCCTCGTTCGCCAAGCAGATCGCCGAGATCGAGGCGGGGGAAAAAGACCCTGTCATCCATGTCGGCAACCTCGAGGCCAAGCGAGATTTCACCGATGTCCGTGACATGGTCGAAGCCTACTGGCTGAGTTTGGAGAAAGGAGAGGACGGCGATGTCTACAACATCGGATCCGAGGTGGCCCGCTCGATGAAGGAAGTGTTAGAGACGCTCCTTTCCTTAAGCAAGGTCACCGTTCGCGTGGAGGTCGACCCGAAAAGGCTCCGGCCTTCCGATGTCCCCATCCTCCTTGCTGATTCGAGTAAGTTCAGGAAGCTCACGGGTTGGAAGCCGAAGATTCCCTTTAGCCAAACGCTCAGAGACCTCCTTGACTACTGGCGGGAGAGAGTCTGAAGTGCCGCCGAAGACCAGGGTCTTCATCACGGGCGCCACGGGTTTTGCCGGCCGCCATTTGATGAACGCGCTCCTTCCGACTGAATTCAGCGTCTACGGCACCTCCTTTCCTCTGCCGCCGGACCATGGTGAGCCGAACATCCGCCATATCGACCTGAGGTCGGAGAGGGACGTCTTCGAGGTCATCAAGGCTGTCCAGCCCCAGTGGGTATTCCACCTGGCCGGCCTCTCCAACGTCAAGCATTCTTGGGAGAATAAAAGGGAGACCATGGAGACTAACATCCTGGGCACCTTCCATCTCCTTGAGGCGGTCAAGAAGTTCGTGCCAGGGGCCCGCGTCCTCTATGTGAGCTCCTCCGATATTTACGGGATCGCTCCAGAAAAAGAAACCCCCGCTGAAAGGGTCTTCTCGGAGAATGACCGGTTCCACCTGGTGAATCCCTACGCCCTGTCCAAGGCGGGCTGCGAGCTGATGTGCGGGTTCTACGCTGAAGTCGAAGGTCTCGATATC
Source organism: uncultured Eubacteriales bacterium (assembly GCA_964550915.1). GTDB lineage: Bacteria > Acidobacteriota > Aminicenantia > Aminicenantales > UBA8522 > JARYMI01. The sequence continues at coordinate 4,240 of CAZKBY010000114.1, forward strand.
GTCATCGCCAGGCCATTTCCCCACACCGGACCCGGACAGAGTCCTGATTTTGTTTGCTCCGACTGGGCCAGGCAGGTTGTCCAGATTGAGCGCGGCAATTGTCGGGCCGTTGTCAAGGTTGGGAACCTCGATGTCAAGCGCGATTATTCCGACGTCAGGGATACCGTGCGAGCCTATGTGCTGCTGATGCGCAAAGGGAGGCGAGGCGAAATCTACAACGTCTGCCGCGGCGAGGGCATCGCTCTCCGCCGGATTCTCGAGATCCTTCTTTCGTCTACCCTAAAAGAGGTGAGAGTCGAGCAGGACCCGGCCAGGCTGAGGAAGACGGACATCCCGGTCCTGGTGGGCGATAACAGGAAAATCAAGACCGAAACTGGCTGGGAGCCTCATATCCCGATCGAACACACCCTCCTTGAGCTCCTCGATTACTGGCGCACCCGCCCTTAGTCAGATATTCAATTCAAGCTGGGCACCGTGGGCGGTTTTTCTTTCCGCCTCGATCTCCTTGAGGATGTCCGGGGTGACGTCTCCGGTCGGGTAGACGCCGTCGAAGCAGGCGGCGCAGAAATGGTTGATTTTGGGGTTTCCGGTCCGGACCGCTTTCTTCAGGTTGTCGAGCGTCTGGTAGATGACCTTATCGGCGCCGATTTTCCTGGCGATCTGGTTAAAGTCGGCGTTGCGGGCGACGAATTCCGTCCGCGTCTGCATGTCGATCCCGTAGACGCAGGGGTAGCGGAGGGGCGGCGAGTAGGAGGCGAAATAGACCTTCTTCGCCCCGCATTCCCGGACGAGCTCGACGATAGCCCGGGAGGTGTTGCCGCGGACGATGCTGTCATCGACGAGGAGCACGTTCTTTCCCTTGAACTCTGAGCCGATGGGGTTGAGTTTCTGGCGGACCGAGCTTTTCCTCTTGTCGTCGGCTGGCATGATGAAGGTCCGGCCGATGTAGCGGTTCTTGACCAGTGCCTCCCGGTAGTCGAGGTTGAGGGCCCGGGCGATCTCGATGGCGGCATCCCGGGCGGAATCCGGCACCGGCACGACGACGTCAATCTTGAGCTTCGCTTTTCTTATCTCTTCAGCCAGCAGTCGGCCGAGCTCGAGCCGGCAGAGGTAGACGTTGACGTTGTCGATGAAAGAATCAGGCCTGGCGAAATAGACCCATTCGAAAAGGCAGGGCGAATGAGGGCAATGGGCAATCTTTTTTCGATGGAGGGTGCGGTCGCGGTCTAAGAAGATGGCCTCGCCGGCGGCTGCGTTCTTGATCTGGGAAAAGCCCATGATGTTCAGGGCCACGCTCTCCGAGGAAAAAGCGTAAGAGGGCTGGAGGCCGTCGAACCGAAGGCCGAAAACCAGGGGCTTGATGCCGTAGGGGTCGCGGAAAGCGACCAGGCCCTGCTCGGCGATATAAGCCACGACCGAATAGCTTCCCTTGACCTTCCTGTAAACGCCGTCCACGGCTTTGAAGACGTGGCCGGGCCTGAGGTCTTTGGTGCGCTGGGCTGCCAGCTCCTCGGCAAAGACGTTCAGGATGACCTCGACGTCGTTGTCGGAGTCGAGGAGGCGGTGGTATTTCTCGAAAAGCTCCTTTTTGAGTTCCTTGAAGTTGATGACGTTGCCGTTATGAGCCATGATGATGCCGAACGGCGAGTTGACCTGGAAGGGCTGGGCGTCCTCGCCCCGGCCGCCGCCGATCGTCGGGTAGCGGGTGTGACCGATCCCGATTCTCCCCCGCAGGCGCTGGACATTCTCGGGCGTAAAGATGTCCCGTACCAGGCCGTTGCCCTTCTTCGTGTGGAAACGGCCGTCATAGGTGATGATGCCCGCTGAATCCTGGCCGCGGTGCTGGACGGCCAGCAACCCCTGGTAGAGGTCTTTAAAGACCTCGCTGTTGCCGACGACGCCGATGACGCCACACATTTCCGATTAATATTATAATCTTAATAGGCTTTATTCTCAATCGGGACGGGCTTTCTTCTCGAATGGAGAGAGCATCTTGTCGGGCATGGCCGCGGGCTCGCCGTTTTTCCTCGTTCAGGCCTTCCTTGACATCCTTTTTCTCATAATCTATGTTTTGTCGTTGATGGTGATCAGATGAACAGAGACCGATTGGGCGATGATCCCAATCATGGGCCGATCGGATACTTGAGCAGCGCCATCATGGCTGAAGTCATCGCTGCCTTAGGCCTTTCCCCGCGGGGCCCGGCGCGGCGCCTGCTGGGGCCGCTTTTTCGGCATCCGTCGCGCCGTATCTCAACCATCATGTGGGAGTATAACCGTGATGCGGCCGAGACCGACGTCGTCTCGGCGACGGGGCGCTTGCTGGCGCAGTTTGTCGACGGAGTCGAAGCGCGCGGGGGAGAGAACATCCCGCACCAGGGACCTGTCCTCATTGCTTCGAATCATCCCGGCGCCTATGATGCATTTTCCATCGTGTCGCAATTGCCGCGGGCGGACATTAAGTTAGTCGGAAGCGACGTGCCATTCCTCAAAGCGCTGCCCCAGGTTGCCTCTTGCCTCATTGACACTCCGCCCGAGGCGATGCAGCGCATGATGGCCGTTCGCGCCAGTATCCGGCATTTGCAAGCCAATGGCCTGCTGATCATTTATCCGACCGGTTTCGTTGACCCCGATCCCGAAGTCCAACGAGGCGCTGGCGATGTGCTGAAGAACTGGTCGCCCAGTCTGGAAATCATGCTGCGCCGTGCGCCCGCCACGCGCGTCGTCATCACTGTTGTCAGCGGCGTGTTATGGCGCAGGGCTCTGCGAAATCCTATCACCCGACTGGCCAAAGCCGATTGGGAAAAACGCAAGCTGGCCGAGTTTCTCCAGGTTATCGAGCAGCTCACGTTTAAAAGACGTCTTCACTTGACCCCCCGCATCACGTTTGGGCCGCCTGTTAGCATGGCCGATCTCGACCGGAAAAACCTGATGGCTGACTTAATCGCCCGGGCCCGAGCGGTTTTGGCGAATCATCTGGCTGCCTTCGGCATTCAATAGAAGCGCCGCCGGACGATTTCTGATCAGAATGAAGAGAGGAGCTCGCCGGGCGTGACCGTGGCCGTGCCGATTTTCCCGACGACGATCCCGGCGGCGGCATTGGCGATCGAAGCGGCCTCCCGGATGGTGGCGCCGACCAGGAGCGCCAGAGAAGCCGCGGCGATGACCGTATCGCCGGCGCCGGTGACGTCAAAGACTTCCCGGGCCACAGTCGGGATATGGACAGGAGGCTTTCCCTTCTCGAACACGGTCATGCCGTGCTCTCCCCGCTTGATGATAAGGTAGACGGCGGAGATGAGAGAGAGGATCTTCTGGCCAGCCCTTTCGACCTCGCCATCGCTGCGGCAGGAATGGAGGACGATCCTTTCCGCTTCGTGATGGTTAGGAGTGATGAGCGTGACCGGCGAAAAAAGAGGGAAATGCTCGATCTTGGGGTCGACAAACACGGGGATGCCCTTCTTGAGGGCGAACGGGAGTGTCTGGCTGAGAATCGAGGCATTGACCATGCCCTTGCTGTAATCGGAAATGACCAGCCCATCATACTTTTCTGAGCGGATTAGCCGGAGGATTTTTTCTTCGAGGGCGGCCGGGACAGCGCTCTTTTTTTCCCAGTCCACCCTGACGACCTGCTGGTGATGGGCGATGATGCGCGTCTTGACGGTCGTCGGCCTCGACGTGTCGACGAGGATGCCCCGATTGTCACGGACATGCCGGCGGATCCACCGGCCTTCCTCGTCATCCCCGACGATGCCGACAAGAAGGGGTGAGGCGCCCAGACTGATGAGGTTTTGAGCGACGTTTCCCGCGCCGCCGAGGCAGGAGGAATCCCGGTGGACTTCGACCACCGGCACCGGCGCCTCGGGAGAAATGCGTGAGACGTTCCCCCAGATGTACTTGTCAAGCATGAGGTCGCCCAGGATTAGAACTCTTTTCTTTTTAAAATTCCGGATGATGCGGGCGATTCTTTTTGAATCTGGAGCGAGTTTTTTCATTTTTCGTCCTTTCTTAGGAAAATGGGATTAGAGACAATCCAGGGAATGTCTCTGCCGAGTGGCGACCATTCCCGAAGGTAGACTTCGACACGGTAAGTTCCGGGCTCCTTGACGGCGAGGGATGTTTCCTTCTCCGTCCCGCTCTGAATGATCGTTCCGTCATGGACAAATCGTGTCTCGACATCTGAGGCGAAAGGCGCGCGTGCGTGAAGCTTGAAAAGAGATCCCGGAGCGATCGGGATGACCGAGCCCATGGGGAAGCTCAAGCCGCCTCCCTCGGCCCAGAAACGGAATCCCCTGGCCTTCCCCGCTGCGTCGATGGCGCTGTAGAACTTACCCTGCCGGAGATCGCCGAAAATCTGGAACCGGGCTTTATCGAACTCAGCCGAGAGGGGTTCGTCGAGGAGAACATGAAGATGGAACCCGGAAAAAAGGATTCGGTAGAGAAAGTGGGCGTCGGTGCTGAAATAGCCATAGAGAACGTGGCTTTGGTTGAGTTCATCCCATTTTCTCAGCGTCTGGACAGGGCGCTCGAGCGTCTTGAGGAGGTAGAAGCGGGG
>CAZKBY010000115.1:0-8761 GCA_964550915.1 uncultured Eubacteriales bacterium
CGACAGGCTGGCCCCAGTAGATGATCAGGGCTGAAAGGATGGTGCCGGCGATGACCAGAATCGCCCAGACAGTCGATTCCATCCCAACCGAAAGGCCGGACAGGATGACCGTGGCCGCTCCCGTCCGTGACGACCTGGCAATTTCTTTTACCGGTGCATAATGGGTATGAGTAAAATACTTGGTCAATTCGTCGATGGCGATAGCCAGAATGATGCCGACGCCGACGGAGAAGAAAGCCCGCCATTCATTCATGTAGAAGTGAGCCAGAAAGGCAAAGGAGATAAAACACAGGGCAGCTGACGTATAAAAACCCCGGTTGATGCCGGCCATGGCATTGCCCCTTTTTTCATCTTTCTTGCCCCGGACCTGATAGGTTCCGATGATCGATGAAAAGACGCCGATTCCACGGACAAGGAGGGGAAAAATGATCCACTTGATCTGTCCGGTGATCTGGACGAGCGCCAGGCCCAGGATCAGGCCCGAGACGATCGTAACTTCGTAGCTTTCGAAAATGTCAGCCGCCATGCCGGCGCAGTCTCCCACGTTGTCTCCGACCAAATCAGCGACAACAGCCGCGTTGCGGGGGTCGTCCTCGGGAATGCAGGCTTCCACTTTGCCGACGAGGTCGGCGCCCACATCAGCAGCTTTGGTGTAGATGCCGCCTCCGACACGCATAAACAGGGCCAAGAGCGTTCCGCCAAAACCGAAACCGAGCAAGGCATCAGGGGCTGCCTTCTGAAAAACCATGAAGATGGTTGTGCCGCCTAACAGTCCCAGTCCGTCGGTCAGCATGCCGGTGATCGTGCCGGCTCTGTAGGCGATCTTAAGAGCCTTGTCGAAGCTGGTCCGCGAGGCGGCAGCTACCCTGACGTTTCCTTGGACGGCCATGCGCATGCCAAACTGCCCGACCATCAGGGAAAAGAGGGCGCCTAAAACAAAGGCCCCAGCTCTGCCCAGGCCGATGATGACTTTGATCTGGTCTGGGCTTAAATTGGGAAACCGTTCGAGCGCCTCGGCCGAAGGCGGAACGATATAAACGCTAAAGAATAGAGCCACAGTCAGAATGATAACCAAGGGCAGAATGGTTTTGAGCTGTCTTACAAGGTAAGCTTCAGCGCCCTGTTTTATTGCTTCCCAGACTTCGATCATCCGCTGGCTCCCTCTGTCTTCAGCCATGATCTGGTGCCTCAGGAAAAGGGCATAGGCCAGACCCAGAAGGGCGATGCCGAGGACTGACCACAGGGCAATTGTTTCAAAAAGAGTGGCTCCTAACATTCACCGTTCTCCTTAGAGGGCGATTCTTGCTGTGATTCTTTGCGGCGGCCGCAAAGCGCCAAGAATGGCTCCCTTTTCCGGATTTTGGGAGTGCTTGTATATCATAAAGGTGGCAGACCCGTCAAGAACGGAAATGAGAAAATTTGGATGGCCGGAGCGTCGATCCTAATGAGAAGGAGACTTGCATGAAAAACGACAGCAAGAAGACATCGGTGGATTGCCCAATGACGGGTCTCAGCGCCGGCGATGCCTTGTTTATTGCTCTAAAGGATGAAGATACGGCTCATTTTTTGAGGACCCATTTTAGTGCGCCCGAGCTCGACCATCACATCTATTCCAGACGCTGGATGATGGAGCAGGATTCGAGGCGGTTTTGGCAGGTGACGATTATCGAAAAGAGTTCTCTTGACGGGAAGCGAGAGCAGTTCTTTAATATCGCTCACATCAGCCTTGATGCCGTTAGCGGCCAAATCTGCCAAAGGTGGTTTTTCGGGAACATCCTTCTCCAAGAATATTTAGAATTCATTAACCGTCTGGGCACTCGCCCGACAGGCTGAAGGGGCCGAAGCCCGTGATGCGGACATCGACAAATTTTCCCCGGCAATCCTCCTTTGAACGAAAATTAACGACCTGGTAACCTTCATTCCTTCCCGCATAGAGGTGGGGAGTTCGTTTCGCTTTTTCCAGGCAGAGAACCCGCATGATTCGGCCGACCTGCTGGCTGTGGCTTTCAATTTGGATTTTTCTCTTGAGCTTCTGGACTTCTTCGAGCCGCCTTGTTTTTTCGTCCTGGGGGACATCGTCTCTAAGCCGGGAAGCTTCGGTCAAAGGCCGGGGAGAATAGCGGAAAGAAAAAATATTGGAAAAGCGGACTTCCTCCATCAGTCCCAGTGTCTCCAGGAAATCTTCGTTCGTCTCGCCCGGGAACCCCACGATGATATCAGTGCTCAAGGAGATCTCCGGCATGAGCCGGCGCAGCCACCCTACCTTAGCTAAGTAGCCATCCTTTGTGTATCCCCTTCTCATTTTTTCGAGAACGGCGGTCGAACCTGACTGGAGGGGTAGATGAAGCTGTCGGCAGATCTTTCTTGTCCTGGCCATAACCTCTGCGGTTTCAAGGCTGAAGTTCTTTGGATGCGAGGTGAGAAAGCGGATCCAGGCAATTCCCTCGATTCGGCTGACCTCTTCGAGCAGATCGGGGAAACCTCGGCCGGATTCGGGATCACGGTAGCAGCTGACGTTCTGGCCTAAGAGATGGATCTCTTTGTAACCCCGCTCGGCCAGGTTTGAAACCTCTTCTAGGATCAAGCGAAGCGGCCGGTGTTTTTCGCGGCCTCGGGTAAAGGGAACGATGCAATAGGCGCAGAAATTGTCGCAGCCTTCCATGATCGTGACGTAAGCGCTGACGGCGTTTTCCCGAAGGATGAGATCGACCGGCGTCTCAAGCCATTCCTTTGACCAGCATGTCGAGACGTATTTTTCGGCCAAACCCTTATGAACAAGACGCGGCAGCTGGTCATAATTGTCCGGTCCGAGGATAAAGTCGAGGTCGAATTTTCTCCCGAGGAGCTCAGGCCCTCGCAGCTGGGCCACGCATCCGGTAACGCCGACCCGGACCGGCTTCTTTCTCTTGAGCTGGGAGAGCCGGCCCAGATAAGAAAAAAGTTTTTCTTCTGATTTTTGCCGGACGGCGCACGTGTTGACGATCAGGATATCTCCCTCCTCCGGCCGGTCGGTTTTGACCGCCCCAGCCTGTCGCAGGATTCCGGCTATTCGCTCGGAATCGCTCTCGTTCATCTGGCAGCCGAACGTCCGGATAAAAAACTTGAGATTCCCCAACTCTTCTGTCATCAGTTAGATGAGGTCCTCGAGGATGGCCACCGCGTCGGCAACAAACCTAGGACAGAGGTTCTCAAAGACGCCCTGTTTTTTTGCCTGTTCGTGTCCTTCGGCTGTGCTCAGGTCGAAGCCGATGAGTTCGCGGCAGACAACCGAGCCGTGACGCTCCCGGAACCTTTCGGCCAGTTCGAGGACAAGGGAGTATGTCTTTTCTTTGGCCTTCTCGTTCTCCGCCCGTGTCCGGCCGTGCTTGAGCCCGATGACCATCATGGCTCCTGTGACTGCGCCGCAGGTCTGGCCCATCCTGGCCATGCCCCCTCCGAAGGCCTGAGAGATTTTTAATGCCTTTTCTTTTTGCAGGCCCAGGCTTTCGCAGAACACTGACAGTACCGCCTGGGAACAGCTCCAGCCCTCTTTGAAGATCAGGACAGCTGAGTCCTGTCGATTCATCACCCCTTCTCCTTTTTTTCTTGTCCATGGTGGAGGAGCATATCCTCGGCGGTCAGAAGAGAAGCTTCGGTGACCCGGCTTCCGGCCAGAAGACGCGCTATCTCCTCCACTCTTTCCTCAAAAGTCAGCTCCTTGACATCTGTGAATGTTCTCCCTTTTTCAATTCTCTTGTCGATTCTGTAGTGATGGGGCGCGAAACAGGCGATCTGAGGCAAATGGGTGACGCAGATAACCTGATGGCGTCCGGCCAATCCGCGGAGCTTCTCCGCGATGCATTCGGCAGTCCTGCCGCCTATGCCGGAGTCGATCTCGTCGAAGATGAGAGTTTTAAACCGAACTTTCTCCTTGCCGATTGTCTTCAGGGCCAGCATGATCCTGGAAAGCTCGCCGCCTGAGGCGATTTTTCGAAGCGGCCTCAGCTCTTCACCCGGGTTTGGGCTGATCATAAACTCGACTTCGTCCAGGCCTGCGTCTTTGATATCGTCAGGCTCCAGGAAGGTTGCCGGCCGGGTCTCAAGCTTGACGTTAAAACGGGCCCTTTTCATTCCGAGCAGGGCAATCTCTTTTTCCATCTCTTTTTCTAGAATCGCGGCCCCCTCAGAGCGCTGGCGAGAGAGGCGCTCGGCGCCGCTGCTGTACTCATTGAAAGCTGTCTTGATTTTTGTTTCGAGTTCGGCCAGCTTTTCCTCGCTCGTGAGAAGATCAGAGTGGTCCAGGCGGATTAGGTTGAGATAGTCAAGGATTTCTTTTTCGGTCTGTCCGTATTTCCGTCTGAGTTTTTCGAGACGGCTGAGTCGCTCTTCAATTTCCTCGAGTCTTTCCGGGCCCAGAGTTTGCCTTTCTTTGAACTTGATCAAGAAATCTGCCAGCTCCCTGATGGCAATCTCGGCTTGCCTTAGGGAATCCCCATAAGGCTGGAAGCCCGGTTCGTACTGGCAGAGGTCGCGGATGAGGTCCTCCAGTCGGCCGAGCTGAGCCGTCAAGGAATTTTCCTGGAGATAACTCAGATCCACGGCCCTTTCTACGAGGGCAGCGATTTTTTCGGCGTTCTTGAGGATATTCCTCTCGGCTGATAGCTCTTCCCATTCCCCCGGCTTGAGCCCCGCGGCTTCGATTTCTTTGATTTGAAAGGCCAAGAAATCGAGTCGCTGCTCTCTCTCCCTCTTTCTGGCCTCGAGATCGGCCTTCTCCCGGATAAGCTGGCGGAGCTGGCGGGCCTTCTCTCCAACCTCTTCTCTCAGCCCGGCGAGACCAAGAAACTGGTCGAGAAAAAGAAGATGGCTCTCGAGCTCGAGTAGGAAAACATGGTCGTTCTGGCCGTAGACGTCAACGAAGGCCGGGCCGATTTCTCTGAGTCTTTTGACCGGGACGAGGACACCGTTTAGGTAGGCTTTCCCCGGACCGGTTACCGGGATCTGACGCTGGACGAAGAGCTCGCCCTCCTCCGGAGAAGGCAAATCCTCGGGAAATCGCTCTCCCCTGGGAAGTTCAAAGATGGCCTCAATCGTGGCCTCAGCTTTTCCGGTCCGGACGAGGTCGGCCGAGGCTTTCTCTCCTAGGATGAGTTTGATCCCGTCAATGATGATGGATTTTCCAGCGCCCGTCTCCCCGGTGAGGATAGAGAAGCCTTCTTTAAAATGGAGCTCCAGGTCTTCAATCGTGGCCAGGTTTTTGATGCGGAGAGACCGGATCATCCCTTTTCAGTTCTTTATTTTTATCGGCACGAGAGCTTTTTCCATGTTGATCCGGCCGTACCCGATGTAATCGTCCTGGCCGGAGTGCTCACTCGAATTGACGTCGTCAGCCGAGTAGCGGATGACATCCATGACTTGGTCCACCGTGAGCCACGGCTTGAGCTCTTTAAGCAAAGCAGCCAGACCAGCTACCTGCGGGGTGGCCAAGGAAGTCCCAGTCCCGAAGGCATAGGGGAAGGAATCTGGACCCCAGTACCAAGTCGGCACAGCTCCGACGACCCTCAGCCCTGGCGCCGCCACATCCACCTGCTCTCCAAAATTTGACCAGTCCGCCCTCTTATCCTCGTAGTCTGTCGCTGCCACAGCGAGGCAATAGGCATCGTAGGCGGCAGGATAGAGGACCGAACTGCCGTCATTGCCCACAGCAACCACGACAATAACACCCTTGTCATGAGCATACTTGACGGCATTGCGCAGAGAATCTGAAGGTTCATCGCCGCCTAGGCTCAGGTTGATGACAGAGGCGCCATTATCAACAGCCCATATGATGCCGCTGATCAGCTCATCGTAGTAGCCTTCTCCGTTTTCGTCCATAACTTTGACGGGGAGGATCTCCGAATTCCAGGCGACTCCTGCAATTCCTTCTCTGTTGTTTGTTTGGGCAGCAGCGATGCTGGCCACGATTGTTCCGTGGCCGAAATCGTCGGTGGCATCAAAATCGTCGTTGATAAAATCTCGGCCACCTGATGAGATTTTATTTTTTAGATCAGGATGGAGAAGGTCGACGCCGGTGTCGATGATGGCGATGACGATGTCAGCGCTTCCCTTGGTTTCTTCCCAGGCTGCGGTTGCTTTGATATCAGCCTGAGATTTTCCCCGCGGACTTCCCGAGGGACCGATTTCTTGGCCCGAATTAAAAAGATAATATTGGTAGTCGAAAAGGTTATCGTTGGGCTTAACCGCAAGGCGGGTCGCGTAGTTAGGCTCGGCATACTCGACGTCGGGATTCTGGTTCAAAGCAAAGACCATTTCCTCGACGGAGGTCCTCTCAGGGATCTTGATCTTGTAGACATCAACTCCGCGAATCTTGCTGACGGGCTCCGCTCCGTACGCCGCTATGACTTCTTTGATGAGCTGAGGTTGCAAAGTTGGCTTGAATTTCACCAGAACATGGTCAGGGGCGTAGCGCCGCCCTGGCTCGCGGCGAAGCCTGTTGGCGGCGAAAGTCTTAATCTCGCGGTTCAAGATCCTGGCTTCCTTCTTTTCTTTCTTTTCCGCTTTCAGCCTCTCCTTACTGAAAAAGGAAGAGGGCAAGAGGCTTAGAAGCAGAAAGAGAAAGACTATTTTCCGACGGTTGGCGCCGATCATTTTTATCCTCCGCATTCTGTGGCTAAAAACCAAAGAGGGCCTGGAGCATCACCGAGTAATCGGACCCGCCCTGCCGGGGATAAAAACCTCCCTCGGCCCAAAGTTCGAGTTTCTCGCTTAGTTTCAGGCTTGTCCCGGCCAAGACGCCGAACTGGCTTTTCGTCTTCATTTTCTTTTTTTCCGTTCCCTCGAGCGATTCAACGGTTTGGTCCATGGAGAATGTGCCCCACAGGTAATTGTAACAGGGGGAAATATACGGCCTTATTCCCTCCCAGCCGGTGAACACAAAAACAGGTCCTGCCGCCACTCTCATCCAGGTAGGACTGGCCTCAACAGAACCAGGGACAGCGAGTCCAGGGATATCGTATTTTTTCTTAATGCCCAGGCAGGCCATGAATTGACCGAAGACATCGATCTCAAAGCTGTGCTCGGGAAGAAGGCTTTTCTTGATTTCTGTGCCGGCCACGAGGCCGCTGAGGCCGCTTCCCTCAAAATCGATAAAAAAAGGCAGTTGCCGGAAAACGAGTTCCTTGTAAGTTGAGGAAGCATAGCCAAGGAGAAGGGCCAAAGAGAACCCTCTCCCAAGATCGTAGCCGAGGGCAAGGTTAATCAAATAAGCAGTGAGCCGGGGTGTCTCTCCCTCGACCTCGGAGCTGAGTGTTCGCGAAAAATATTCCGAACGAAGCCCCAGTTTGAAAGACTGAGAAGCCAGACGAAACTGCCCAAAAGCGAGCTGCGCCTGGTTAAGGACGGTGATGAGCAAGAGCGTTATTGTCAGACGATGGAGCTTGCGCATTTAAACCTCCCTGGGTGTTTCAGCTTTTGCTCCGGTTGATTTCATCGAGTCTTTCCTGCGCTTTTTTGGCATACTTGCTCTGAGGGTAGTCAGAAACCAATTTGGTGAAATAGGGGATGCTCTCCTCGATTTTTTTCCCTTTGAAATAGGAATCAGCCAGGCAGAAATACACTCGATCCATTCTGGAATAGTCCGGGTAGTTGGTGAGGATCTCTATCAGGCGGCTCGTGGCCGCCTTGTAAGCTGAAACCCGGTAATAATGCTCGCCGATGGCTAAATAATGAGCAGCCAGCCGTTCTTCGCAGGCTTTAATTTTCTCTTGGGCGGGCTTCGCCTCCTCGCTCAGGGGATAATCGGTCACCACCCTCTTGAATTCCGCCAAGGCTTGACTGGTTTTTGTCTGGTCTCGCCCGGGCCTCAGGGCTTTCTTAAAGAAAGTCATGGCGATCTGATAACGCGCGTAAGAAGCCGAGGGACTGTAGGGGAAAAGCTGAATGAATTCTCTGTACTCAGAGGCGGCCAGAATCATGCTGCCCTCGTCTCCTTTATTAAAATACGAATCCGCGATGGCCAGTTTTGCCCTCTGGGCGTAAAAGCTCTTGGGGAAGGAATCGATCACCTGCCGAAAATATAGACGCGCTTTCTCCGGGTCTTTTTTCATGTGTTCCTGTCCGGCCTTAAAAAGGGATTCATCGGAGGATGCGATTTCCGGAGCGATTTCGACGCTTTTTTTCTTGCAGCCCCAGAATGCCGGAAGGCAGAGCGACACCAAAATGATTAGCAGGATGGCTTTTCTGGTAACAGTCATGATCTTCCTCATTGGCGACTAAAAACCATACAGCTCACGAATCCAGGTCCATTCCTCCTGCAGCCCGTCCTCCAGAACCGTGCGGGGAGCGTAACCGAGCTCATCCTTAGCTTTGGCGATATCAGCCTGGGTGTGAAGGACATCTCCTTTCTGTTTTTCCTCCCGGACGACGGACAGCTTTTTTCCGCAGATTTTCTCGAACAGAGGAAGGAGGTCATCCAGCTTCTCTCGGTGGCCTCCTCCAATGTTGTAAACCCCGCCCGGCCGGCCCTTCTCCAGAGCTTGAAGACAGGCCTCGACGATATCGTCCACGTAGGTAAAATCTCTCGTCTGCTTTCCGTCGCCGTAAACGGTGATGGCCTTTCCCTCAGCGACGGCCTTAAAAAACCGGTGAAACGCCATGTCCGGCCTTTGGCCGGGGCCGTAGACGGTGAAAAAGCGCAGGGAGACAGCCGGAACATCATAGTTTTTATAATAAAGATAGCAGAGCTGCTCGGCGGCCAGTTTGGTGACTCCGTAAGGAGACAGAG
>CAZKBY010000116.1:0-8741 GCA_964550915.1 uncultured Eubacteriales bacterium
GGCCGAAGCCCAAGTCAAGCCCGTCCTCCAGAAAAGAGTCGAGCCCAAGTATCCGCCGGTGGCCCTGAACATGAGGATTGAAGGAAAGGTCACCGTTAACGCCCTGATCTCTGAAACGGGCGAAGTGATCAGGACCGAGATCCTTAAGGTCGCATCGGGCGACTATGGATTTGAGCGGGCGGCTGAGAACGCCGTCAAACAGTGGCTGTTCAGACCGGCCCAGAAAGACGGGGTTAACGTCAAAGTCTGGAAACCTATTGAGATTGGTTTCAAGCTAAATCAATCGCCGTCAAAGGAGTAAAAGAATGGCCTTAAGCAAGGAGCAAGAGGAACTTTACAAAAAGACCATGCAGGAAGCGAAGAGGCAGCTTGAGGGAGTTGATGCCCAGATCGAGAAAGAACTCCAGAAAGTCAGAGAACGATTGGCCGAGCTCCAGGAATCAAAGAAGTCCTACCGGATGATTTATGAAGGTACCGCCAAATTGCTGGGTGTCGAAAGCGAGCTGGAAGACGAAGAGGAAAGCTCAGATGTCGCTGCTGCCGCCTCGAGCAAGATGTAGGCCCGCTGTGCCTTTTCTGCTGCCCGCCTGATCCCTTTTTCTGCGCCCTCCCTCCATCTAATTCTTCCTATCTCTTCATTAATCTCTCTGACGACTCCGTTTTGTGCATCTTCCCGGCCAGCTGGCCGCAGGCGGCTTGAATGTCAGCGCCTTTGGGGCGGCGCAACGTCGCTTTCACCCCTTTTTCTTCGAGCCTCCTCAAAAAAATCTCATTCGTCTCCCTTGGTGGAGGAGCAAAATCCAGTCGGGGGACCGGGCTGCAGGGAATCAGGTTGACCTTGGCTCTAAGCCGCCTGGCGATTGAAGCCAGACGGGAGGCATCTTCCAGAGAATCATTGAGTCCGCCAAGAAGAATGTACTCTAAGGTCATCATCCGGCCTGTAGTCCGGACATAATCCTGGCAGGCCTGGAGGACTTTCTGGAGAGGATACTTGCGGCTGACGGGCAGGAGCTTCGACCGCAGTTCCTCCCGCACCGCATGGAGAGAAAGAGAAAGATGCAGCTGAAGCCCGAGAGTCTTCAGGCGCTCGATCCCGGGGATAATGCCGACCGTGGAGACAGTGATGCGGCGAGAGGCGATGCCCAACCCCCGGGAGTCATTCATGATCTGAATGGCTTTGGCGACGTTATCGTAATTATCGAGGGGTTCGCCCATGCCCATGAAAACAAAGTTGGTCAGGTGGAGACTGAGTTTGTCCCGCAAAAAAAGGACCTGGCCGAGTATCTCGGAAGGCCGGAGGTTCCGCTTGAACCCTCCCCGGCCGCTGGCGCAAAAAGCGCAGCCGAACTTGCAGCCCACCTGAGTCGAAAGGCACAGGGTGTTCCTTCTGTCCGCTGGGATGAGCACGGTCTCGATATAATTCCCGTCAGCGAGCCGGAAAAGAAATTTTTCCGTTTTATCAGCCGAGACGAGCCGCTCGCCCAACTCGAGCGATTCAAGCGAAAAGCGTTCCTCGAGCCTGAGTCTCATGGATTTAGGAAGGTCTGTGAACGCCTCGAATGAAGCTGCTCCCCTTTTATAGAGCCAGTCGAAAATCTGTCCCGCCCGGTAGGAGGGCTGGCCTAAATCCTTGAGCTCTTCGGTAAGCTCTTTGAACGAGAGATCCCGGATGTCTTGCATGACTTTCATGTGATCGTGGCCATGAGCCAGAGGATGATCCCGGCCTCAGGGCCGGAGAGGCCGAAAATTCCCCTCGATTCAGGCGCTCGGCTCCTGGCTTGACTTTTCTTCCTCTTCAGCAATTTCCCGACAGAGTTTATACACCTTTTGCATCAAGACTGACGTCTCGAAAGGCTTTTCGATGAACTCGTCGGCCCGGCTGCCACGCAGGGCATCCTTGGCCGTCGCTCCCTTGTAAACAGCGGTCATCAAAATAACCTTTGTCCGGCTCAATTCAGGGCTCTCTTTGATCCTTTTGCAGACTTCGACGCCGTCGATCTTGGGCAGGAGAAAATCACAGATGACGATATCAGGCTTTTCCCGGAGAGCCAGCTCAAAGCCGGATTCTCCGTCACGGGTGGAAAAGACATAAAATTCGCTTCTCGTCAGGATGCCTTCCAGAAGGCGCACCGTGACCCGATCGTCGTCGATGATGACAATCTTGCTGTTCATGGCCGGACAACTTTTTTCCTTTTAAACCCCAAATCGAGAGCCTAAAATATACAGCCAGAAGGGGAATTCTGTCAAATGTTTTTGCCCGAAGATCAGGCCGGCTCCGGCTTGACTTGCCTCGCCTGCTGGTGTAATAAGTCCAACAAGCGCCGGATAGGTGCATGTGGATGAGACTGTCTCTTCATGTTGTTCAGCCATCGAGCGCGAACGATGATCATTCTTAGATTATATATTTTCGTGTTCGCTATCTTCGTTGCCGGAGGCACCGTGAACAATCTTTTTCAGGTCATTCCTCAAAGAATTTTGGACTGGGAGGCGTCGGGGAAAGACCAGGTCTATGACCGGAAAACGATCTTCAATTATATGGACGGCGGCGCCGAGGTTTATCTCGCCTTCGATTTCCGGGAAGTCTTGGTCCGCCGGTACAAAGACCGATCGGGAATCGAAATCGTCCTCGACATCTATGACATGGGTTCTGCGGATGAAGCTTATGGCGTCTTCTCCTGCGACCGCGAGGACCCCGAAGCTGCAATCGGCCAGGAATCGACCTTCGGCCCCGGGCTTCTCCGGCTCTGGCAGGGACGCTATTTCGTCTCCATCACCTCAGCGGGCGAAGAGGAAAAGGCCGCTAAGGGCATTCTTGAGCTGGGGAAGGCTGTCGCTCCTCTCCTCGGCCCAGCCGGGCAACGCCCTTCGTTTCTCCGGCTCCTGCCGCCAGAAGGACTCGTCAAGAGCAAGATCAGCTATTTTCATGGCCCCATCAGCCTGAACAATAGATATTTCGTGGCCAGCGAAAATATCCTGGGGCTCGATAGAGGAAAGACCGACTGCGTTTTCGCTGAATATGAGGACGGTGAAGAAACGGCCAAGCTTTTAGTCGTCCGCTATCCCGATGAGACTCAGGCGGAGGCCGCCTGCCAATCCTTCCTGAAAAGCTTTGTGCCGGATGCGGAACCAGACGGAGTGGCGAGAGGAGAAGACAAAAAATGGGTACTCTGCCGGCGACATCTGAACTTTTTGGCAATTGTCTTTGAGGCCGCATCTGAGGAACGCGCAAAAAACCTATTTGCCGCCGTGCGCTTTCCCGCCAAGTGAGGTGAGCATGAGACAAAGCATCACTCGTCGTGATTTCATCCGGGAAGCAGCCGCGGCCGCCCTGGGCGCCGCGGCTCTCGGTCTTATTGATTATCTACCGGCCGAGGAGCCCAAGTCTCGCGTCGTCCTCATCCGGCATCCCGATGCCCTTGACGAAAATTCCGAGTTCAACGAGATGGTCATTCAGCAGATGTTAGACGAGGCCGTGATGACTCTCCTCGATAAGAGCGATCCTGTGGCAGCCTTCAAGCTCCTGGTTAAGCCTGATGACATCGTCGGAATCAAAACTAACGTCTGGTCCTATCTTCCCACGCCAGCGGCCGTCGAAAAGGCGATCAAGGGCCGCCTGTCAGACACCGGGGTCAAAGAAGAAAATATCAGCATCGACGACCACACAGTCCGGACCAACCCGATTTTCGTCAAAGCGACGGCCCTCATCAATGTCAGGCCGCTCAGAACCCATTACCTGGCCGGGATGTCCGGATGCATCAAGAACTACATCATGTTCGGCGAATCCCAGCCGGATTTCCACCCTGACAGTTGCGCTTCGCTGGGGTCGGCCTTCCTTCTCCCCCAGGTCAAGGGGAAGACCAGGCTGAACATCCTCTGCGCCCTGACACCCCAGTATCACGGCCGCGGTCCCCATCATTTTAGCCGGCGTTTTGTCTGGAATTACAAAGGTCTCCTGGTCAGCCAAGATCCGGTGGCAATCGATACCATCGGGCTGATGCTGATCATGGCCAAACGTCGCCAGGAACTCGGGCCCGGCCAAGAGCTGCCGCCCGTTCCGAAACATATCCAGATCGCCGACACAAAATACGGCCTGGGCACTAGCGACCTCAACAAAATCGAGCTCATCAAGTTAGGCTGGCTCGAGGGCGCGATGATTTAGCCAATTCATGGACTGCCCGGACTAAGGCGTAACAGAGGAAAAGAAATGCTGAAAAACAAACCGAAAATCGCAGCGGTTATTCTTGCCGGGATGTTGGCCGTATTTCTGGGGGCAGAGCGGCCCTCAGAAAGGCAATCGGGCGGGTCCCCCTCCGGATTGACCTACGCAGGCTCGGCGCTATGGACGAAAGCCCATGACATCGTCATCAAGGGAAATCTCGGTTACTGCGCTTTCCTCAACGGCCTTGTCATCCTTGACTTGACGGACCTGACGAAGCCAGCGCTCCTTTCTCAGCTCTACTTGGGCGGCGGGTACGCCATCGCGGTCCGGGAAAAAACAGCTTATATGGCCGCCGACAAAGAGGGTCTGAAAATCATCGATGTCTCTGACCCAAAGTTCCCTCTGCTCAAGGGCAGCGCGGATACAAAAGGCGAAGCCCGCGATATCTCCCTGAGCGGATCTTATGCTTTTATGGCGGACGGAGCTGAGGGTTTAGTTGTCCTTGATATCAGCAATCCCGCCCACCCAAAACCTGTCGGAACCTGGGATTCGCCCGGGGAATCCATGGGAATCGCTATAAGGGATGCCGTGGCTTACATCGCGGACGGGAGCGCCGGTCTCCAGGTCGTTAACCTCGGAAATCCTGCCAAGCCGGTATTAGTCGGGGCCTTTGACACGGACGGAACTGCCGAGGATATCACTCTTTCAGGAAACTGCGCTTACATCGCAGATGGCTCCTCGGGCCTTAAGGCCATAGATATCAGCCAGTCATCTTCTCCCAGACAAATTGCCTCCCTGACCACTTCGGGATATTGCCGGGGAGTGTCAGCTGACGGAAACCTTGTCTGCGCCGGCAATCTCTATGACGGCGGCTACCAGGTCATTGACATCTCCCGTCCAGCCACGCCGGTTGTCGTGGCCACTCAGAAATACACGATGTACAACGAAAGCTGGAACGTCGTTTTGATGGGAAAACGGCTCTGTGTTCTGGACTATTTTTCAGGAATCGGTTTCTTCGACCTCTCATCGCCCAAAAGGCCGGCCATGACCGGTTTTTATCTGACGCCGAGCTCGATCGTCGCTGTCGCCCGCCAAGATCAAACCGCCTACGCGGCTGGAGAATTGTCCGGACTTCGCGTCGTCGATATCAGCGACCCTCTCCGCCTCCGGCCCCTTGCGGCAACGAGCATTTTTAGGGGGGTCCATGGCCTGGCTGTGAGCGGCGGTTATGCCTATGTTACGGACCGCTGGTCCGTCCGGGTTTTCGATATCCAGAATCCCTCCCAGCCCAGACAGGTTCAGGCGATTCAGATTCCAGGCGGCGTGCCCAGGACGGTCGTCGTCAAAGGATCGCTCGCCTATTTGACGGCCGACCACGCCGGCCTCTATATCATCGACGTTTCCGACCCAAAGGCCGCAAGGCATCTTGGCAGCTATCCGATGCCGAGGTTCACCTACGGGTTGGACGTCGCCGGAGACTTCGTCTATCTCGCCAATAGCGATACAGGATTTCACATTATCGATATCAAAGACTCCTCATCACCCAAGCTTCAGGGTTCAATCAAGCTCCAAGGGGAGCCCTGCGGTGTGGCCCTTCAGGGAAAATATGCTTACGTTGCTTGCGGTCCCTCGGGACTTCAAGTCGTCGATATCAGCGATCCGGCTCGGCCCCGGCAGGTTGGATCCTGCACGACTGAGGACTTTGCCAACGGCGTTGCCATTAGCGGCAATTTTGCCTACGTGACGGATGCAAACGCCGGCGTTAAGAAAATCGATGTCAGCCGTCCCGAATCTCCGAGGGTCATCGCCTCCTTCGATACGCCGGGTGAAGCGACGTGCCCGGTGCTGGCCGGCGAATTTCTCATCGTCCCCGACGCCTTCTCGCTCCTCGTCTTAAAGCAGAATTAACGTCAAGCCTTTTTCAAGAGGCGAGTTATTCAAAATAGGAGAGATTAATGAAAAGGTCCCGGAAAGACAAGACTAGACTTTTTGCTCTTTTGTTCCTGTCCTTTTTGATTTGTTTTTTGAACTCTTCCTCTTTCTCATTCCGGTCGCAAGACAAGCCTCAGGAGAATATTCTTTCGAAGTGGAGCCAGCAGCATGAGTTTTCGAATTTCCTGGCTTCAACAAGAGCGGCCATCATCCAGGAATACATGGAGTTTCTCTCCGTTCCCAACGTGGCCGCGGACAAGGAGAACATCCGCCGTAATGCCCTTTTCGTCCAGGCCATGTTAGAACGCCGGGGGGTCAGAGCCCGCCTTATCGAAGAGGAAGGATGCCCGCCGCTCGTCTATGGAGAGTTGCTGGTGCCCGGAGCGTCGAAGACTTTGCTTCTCTATGCCCATTACGACGGCCAGCCGGCTAATCCGGCCGAATGGGCTTCCCCTCCCTGGAAGCCTGTGTTAAGGGATGGCCCGCTTGAAGCAGGGGGAAAGGAAATTCCTTTTAGCCTGCTCGAAAAATCTTCGGGGGAAGAATTTCGCTTGTATGCCCGGTCGGCGAGCGACGATAAGGCGCCGATCATGGCCATGGCTGCAGCTCTTGATTTCTTAAGGAGTCGGCCGCTTGACTTCTCGATGAGCGTGAAGTTCCTCTTTGAAGGCGAGGAGGAGGCCGGCTCGCCCCATCTTCTTTCTCTTCTGGAAAAGAACAAAATCCTTTTCTCTGGCGATGGAATCCTCCTTTGCGACGGCCCGGTTCATCAGACACGAAAGCCTCAAATCGTTTTTGGTGCGAGGGGGATGCTCGATTTAGAGATGACCGTCTACGGTCCCAAGCGAGCCCTCCACAGCGGCCACTACGGAAACTGGGCGCCCAACCCGGCCGCCCTGCTCGCTAACCTCCTCGCTACCATGCGCGACAGCGAGGGAAAAATTCTTGTCGAAAACTTTTACGACGATGTCGCGCCGCTTACGGCCGAAGAAAGACAGGCGATCGCGGAAGCTCCTCAAACCGACACCATGCTCCTCCAGGAATTCGAGCTCGCCTGGAGCGAGGGCCGGCAAAGCCGGCTGGAGCAGCGGATCATGCTGCCGGCCATGAACATCAGGGGCCTCGAATCGGGCCATGTCGAAGAAAAGGCCGCCAACGCGATTCCGACTGAGGCAAAAGCCTCTATTGATTTCCGGCTTGTTCCCAATCAAACTCCGCAAAAAGTCAAGGAGCTCGTGGAGAGGCACCTCCTCAAACAGGGATTCCATATCGTTGATTCAACTCCAGGCAGAGAGATGAGGCTCGAGCACCCGCGTCTGGTCAAGCTTGAATGGGGCGAAGGATATGCGCCGGCGCGCACGCCAATGAGCACGCCTTTTGCCAAAGCTGTTGTTCAGTCTCTCGAGGAAGTGGCCGGGCCCTCCTTGATCAAGATGCCGAGTCTTGGCGGCAGCATTCCCATGAGCGGAATCATGGATGTGTTGGGAATGCCCGCCGTGCTTCTTCCTATTGTCAACCACGATAACAACCAGCACGGCCCCAACGAAAACCTCCGTCTCCAGAACCTCTGGGAGGGGATTGCGCTTTTTTCTTCTCTCCTGGAGGGGCTGGGCAAATACTGACTTTAGGCCCCGGCTGGAGCAATAAGGCGTGGAAGCATTTCCCGCTATGTGATTTTTATGAAGAGAGCAGGAGGCTGATCTGAAGTCCCTGTAGCGGAGGGGGACCCGTCGGATTCTCCGACGGGGAGAACCGACGGGACTGGTTTCCCGGGGTGCGGGAGCCAAAGGGCAGCTCCCTGCGCCCTAATGAATTATATAAACGAGGAGTCTGACAGAGGACATTGACGACTGGCCGTCATTTCCGACATAATGCCGGTATACAACATTTTCCAGAAAAGAGGCACTGATGAAAAAAGTCAGCATCGTTATTATCATCGGGGGCCTAGTCCTGAGTGGCTTGAGCTGTGCCGTCAATCCTGTCACGGGCAAGAAAGAGCTCAGCTTTATTTCAGAACAACAGGAGGTCGCACTCGGCCAGCAGACTGATGGGGAGGTTCGCGAGCAGTTCGGCGTCTATGACGACCCCGCGCTCACCGCCTACGTTGAGAACGTCGGAAAAGCCCTCGTTCCTCATACGCACCGGCCGAACCTTGATTACCACTTTGCGGTCCTGGACACCCCGGTTGTCAACGCTTTCGCCGTGCCGGGAGGCTACATTTACTTAACCCGAGGGATCCTTGCCTTGATGAACTCGGAGGCAGAAATGGCTGTAGTCCTCGGCCATGAGCTCGGCCACGTCAATGCCCGGCACAGTGTCCGGCGAATGAGCCAGATGATGCTCGTCCAAGCCGGCCTGGCCGTGGGAAGTGCGTTAAGTGAAACCGTGGCCAAAATTTCTGGCCTGGCCGGAGTGGGAATACAGCTCCTCTTCCTCAAGTACAGCCGTGACGACGAATACCAGGCCGACTCCCTTGGAGTGGAGTATTCCCGAAAAGGGGGCTTTAACCCGGGCGAAATGATCGGTTTCTTTGCTTCCCTTGAAAAATTGGGAGACCTGTCGGGAGGCCGGAGCCTGCCGGGTTTTCTCTCCACCCATCCACTGACCAAGAACCGAATCCAGGAGGTCCGGCTCATGCTCACTGCGAGCG
>CAZKBY010000117.1:0-8679 GCA_964550915.1 uncultured Eubacteriales bacterium
GGGCAAACTGTTTGGCCGAGCCGAAGCGCTTTCCCTGGCCGGCGGCAACAATGATGGCTGAAACGTGCCTCATCGGGAGTCTTCGTTATAGCGCCCAAAAATCATTTTCCCCACAGTCGTCTGGAGAACAGACGTAACTGTGACATCGATGTTCTGGCCGATCATCCGCCTGGAATTGTCGACCACGACCATGGTTCCGTCGTCCAAGTAACCAACCCCCTGGTCTTTCTCCTTCCCCTCCTTGATGATAAACACCCGCATCATTTCTCCGGGGAGGACAACCGGCCTCAGGGCGTTGGCCAGCTCGTTGATGTTCAGGACGGCAATGCCGTGCAGCCTGGCCACTTTGTTGAGGTTGACGTCGTTGGTGACGAGCTTCCCATCCAGTTGTTTGGCCAACTCGATGAGCTTCGAGTCAACATCCCGGATGTCCGGGAAATCCATCTCTGATATGATGACCGAAATCTGCGACGACTTCTGGAGATGGTTCAAAACATCGAGCCCGCGCCTTCCTCGCTGGCGTTTCAGCCCGTCCGAGGAATCGGCCACCAGCTGCAGCTCCTTGAGAATGAACTGAGGGATGACCAGAGTGCCCTCGATGAAACCAGTGTCGCAGAGGTCGGTAATGCGGCCGTCGATGATGACGCTCGTGTCCAGAATCTTATAGCTCCGGCCCACGCTTTTTTCTTTGAAAAACCGGAAAAGGTGGGCTGGGTCAAGCCACTCCGACTTCTGCGTCCCGACCAGAAACCCGATGTATGGCATGATAATCAAGAAAAAAATCTGGATGAAGAGCGAGGTTGACGCGTCGGCTGTGATTTTCTTATAAATACTCCCCAGAATCCAGCCTAGGAAGACACCGGCAAAGGTCCCGATCGTTGACCCCCAGATGATCTTGAACTGAGTCCGGCGAATGCGAGTTTCCAAGTACATGATGATCGCAGCCAAGGCGAAGGCGACGGCAGCGCTGGCCTGACGGGGCAGGTTGAATAAAGGCAAAAAATACCCGGCTGCCGCGATCGTCGCAATGATCAGAAACCTGAAAATAAAAATTCCCATGGGATAAGTCCTTATTTAAAATATGAATTGAATCGACTCCTTGATATTCTGGACGCCCACCAGCCGCGCCCCGGGCAAGCTTTCCCTTTCCAAGAGCGCCAGGCATCCTTGCGGAAGAAGGGCGGTCTTGAAGCCAAGCGAAAGGGCTTCTTTTATCCTGGACAGGGGACTGCCCACAGACCGGATTTCACCGCTCAGGCCGACTTCTCCGAACACGACCATGTCGCGGGGCAAGGCTTTGTTCTTGAGACAAGAAACGACGGCCAGGACCACTCCCAAGTCTGCGGCCGGCTCTTCGATGGTCAACCCTCCAGCCACATTAAAGTAGATATCCTCCCCGCCGAAGCTGTAGCCCAGCTTCCTCTCAAGGATGGCCAATAGCATGGCTGTGCGGAAGTGATCGAGCCCGATAGTCATCCGGCGCGGGCTGCCAACGAAGAGCGTCGGGGAAACCAGAGCCTGGATTTCTGCCAGCAGCGGACGGGTGCCCTTGATTGTAGAAACGACAACACTCCCAGATTCCTCGGCCGGCCTCTCCTTGAGAAAAAAAGCCGACGGGTTGGGTATGGCCTGAAGGCCGGAGCTCCCCATCTCGAAAATAGCTAACTCCGAGACGGGCCCGAACCTGTTCTTAAGCGCCCTCAGCACCCGGTGACTGTGGTCTCTCTCGCCCTCGAAAAGGAGGACGACATCGACCATGTGCTCAAGCGACTTCGGGCCGGCCAGCGAACCTTCCTTGGTGATGTGACCGATGAGGAAAGAGGAAACCTGGTTTTTCTTGGCGTAGCGGAAGATCTCGCTGGCCACTTCCCTGACCTGGCTGATTGTTCCGGGGCTCGAGCTCAATTTAGCCGAAAAAACGGTCTGGACAGAGTCCAGCACCAAAACCCTTGGCCGCAGCTTTTCCGCCTGAGCGAGAATGCGCTCCATGTTCGTTTCGGCCAGGAGATAGAGCTCTCCGTCCTTGACGCCCAGCCGGTCGCCCCGAAGTTTCATCTGCTCCAACGATTCTTCGCCCGAGATATAGAGAACTCTCTCCCCCTGCCCGGCAAAATCACGGCAGACCTGGAGGAGGAGGGTGGACTTCCCGATCCCCGGTTCCCCGCCGATCAGGACCAAGGAGCCAAGGACGACCCCGCCTCCCAGGACTTTGTTGAACTCCTCCACGGGAATCTTAAGGCGAGGCTTCTTGACTTCTTGAATATCACGGTAGAGGAGAGCTTCGGAAAGCGGAAAAGGAAACTCAGCCGGCGCGACCTCTTCCACTTCTTCAACGAAGCTGTTCCATTCGCCGCAGTTAGGACAGCGGCCAAGCCACTTGGGAGAGCGGAAGCCGCAGGTCTGGCAAATGAAGACTGTCTTAACCTTGTCTTTCATCGCGTACCCAACCCCAGCCCAAGATAGAATTCTCTTTTAGCTGGCCGGCTAAAGTCGTCCCAGCCCGCCACAAGATAAAAATACTTGAGCAGAAAATACTGGGTTGCAAAACGGAGACGCAGGCCATCGTCGCGTTTGAAATCAAAGCCCTCCAGGCTGAAGATGAGACGGTCTCCGAGGGCAAGAATATCCAGGCCGGCTCCAAAGGCAGATTCAAAAATTCCTACCCGAGAGGCCACGGGCCCCCAGCGCACTCCTCCTTGAGCCGAATAGGTGAACCTTTTGAGATAAGGGTCTTCGACAACCTGGCCGGAGACAAAAAACCGAGGAGTCAAATGAAAGCTTATGCTCAAGTAGCTCTTGACCTTCTGGCTTTCGCCCAGATAATCGAGCCTGTAGTTTCCCCCTGCCCTCATCCGGGCGAGCGGCTCGACTGTTTTTTTGACTGAACCGAGAGTCTCCTCGGCCTCTTCATAGAGGCCTGGGTCGTTGATCAGTTTGCCAAGGGTTCCCTCGCCCTTGTTTATCTTATCCAAGGACTCGGAGAGTTGACGGAGGGATTCCTCAAGCCGGACCAGCAACTCTTTGATCTTCTCCAGGTTGAACTTGACCGTCTCCCTGTTTTCCTGGCCGATATTCTTGAGCAGGGCAACGGTCTCGTCGATATTTTGCGAGACAGCGCTGATTCTTTGCTCAAACTCCCCAGCTGCCCGGGAGGCATGGCGAATGCCGCTCTCCAGGTCGTCCCTGTTCTGAGCCATGAACACGTCTAATTCCCGAGAAAAAGAATCCAGGTTCCGAAGGACATTCTGCAGGCTGGTCCGCGATTCTGCGCCCGCCATTTCCCTGATTGACCGACTAACCTCCTTAATATCGTCGGCCACCCCGAGGAGCAGGCTGCCGACCTGGTCAAGGCTGACCGAGGGAGCCGATTCGACCATCTCCCCAGCCCGGAGGACCGAGGCCTCTTGACCGGGAGCAATCTCGATATACCGTTCTCCGATCAGCCCAAGGGAGGCGAGGGTTGCTTTCGACCCCCTGGGAACGTTATAGCCGGCAAAGATGCTCATCTCAACCTGGGCCCGCCGGCCGGCCAGTTTGATGTCCTTGACAAACCCGATTTTGACGCCGGCCATCCTGACAGCCGCTCTCGTCTCCAGCCCGGAAGCAGAATCAAAAGTGGTGAAAAGCTCGTAGCCGCGTTTCTTGAACAGAACCGATAGGTCGCCGACGATGAAAATGAAGATGGCCAGGATAAGAATCGCTCCGGCTATAAAAAAACCGATTTTTGCTTCTCGTCGCATCGGTCTCGCCTCTCTAATACGTCTTGATGGGGCCCTCCGCCCGTCCATGGATGAACTGCTGGACAACGGGATTCTGGCTGCCCTTGATTTCATGCGGCGTCCCTTCTTCGATGATCCGGCCTTCATAGAGCATGGCAATCCTGTCCGCAACCCTGTAGGAGCTGGCCATATCGTGCGTGATCACGACGGAAGTAACGCCTATTTCGATCTTTAGCTTGTTTATAAGATCGTTGATGGCGTCTGCCCGGATGGGATCAATCCCCGTGGAGGGTTCATCATAGAGCATGATTTGAGGCCGGTAGGCGATGGCCCTGGCCAGCCCGACTCTCTTCTTCATGCCTCCACTGAGCTGATGCGGCATGAGCCTTTCTACCCCGGAGAGGCCAACCAGGGCCAGGCTTTCGGCTGTCAGCTTGTCCATCTCGGCAGCAGAATATTGGGTATGACGTTCCAGCCCAAAACGGACGTTCTCGGCGACCGTCATCGAATCAAACAGGGCCGCTCCTTGGAAAAGAAGCCCGAATTTTCTCGTTATCCCCTGGAGGGCCTCATCTTTCAAGCGGCTGATCTCCTCACCATCAACATAAATCTCTCCCGCGTCTGGCTTGAGCAGGCCGATCATCAACTTGAGCAGCACGCTCTTGCCCGAACCGCTCTGGCCGATAACAACCATCGTCTCTCCCTTTTCCACGGTCAAGTTGACGCCGCGGAGGACCTTGTTTGGGCCGAAAGCTTTATGAAGATCGACGATGCGGATCATGTTCCTAAGGTAGACGGCAGGGCTTTGCTCAGGAAGAAATTCAGGATCAGGATGGAAATGCTGGCCAGGACGACCGTGCGCGTCGTGGCCCGGCCGACTCCTTCAGCACCTCCCTCTGCTTTCAGACCCTGCCAGCAGCCGATCGTGGCGATGACCAGCCCGAAAACCGACGCTTTGATCAGCCCGCTGGCGACATCCCACAGCTCGAGATAGCGGAGGGTGTTTTGGAGGTAAATGACTCTATTTACCCCCATGAGGACGACGTTATAAAAATAGCCGCAGAAAATCCCTATGATGTCTCCATAGAGAGTGAGGCAGGGGAGCATGAAAAAGGCTGCCAGGACCCGGGGGACGACAAGATACCGGATGGGGTTGGCGCCGAGGCTGAAGAGGGCATCGATCTGCTCGGTGATCTTCATCGTCCCGATTTCCGCCGCCATCGACGAGCCCACCCGGCCTGAAACCATCAGGCCAACTAAGATGGGGATCAACTCTTTGGAGAGCCCGAGCGAGATGATCGGTCCACCATAGGCCTCGGAGCCCGGCCCGATGTAGCGATGGAAGCCCACATACGTTTGAAGCCCGAAAACCAGCCCCCCGAAGGCCGCCGTGAGCGAGATGACGGGTAGCGATCTCACTCCGATTTCTTCGAGCTCGCGCAGGAAAATCCGGTGTTCCCGCGGCCTCTTGAAAAGATTCTGCAGAGTTTTAAGAAAGAGAAGACTCACCTCGCCTAACTGCTCGAACCCGCCCATCTTAGGCCTCGAGAGGTTGAAAGTCCACGTCCGCGTTGGCAAAACGGGCGTACTTGTTAAAAAAGGCCAGCCTGATCGTATCCGTGGGGCCGTTCCTTTGCTTGGCCACGTTGACTTCGGCGATTCCTCGAATCGTCTCGTCCCCGGGATGATACATCTCCGGCCGGTAGATGAAGATCACAACATCGGCATCCTGCTCGATGGCTCCCGACTCGCGCAGGTCGGAAAGCTGGGGCCGCGGCTCCCGCCTGCCCTTCTCCGGGGCCCGACTGAGCTGGGAGATGCCCACCACGGGAATCTGGATTTCCTTGGCCAGCTCTTTGAGGGAGCGGGAGATAAAGGCCATTTCCTGGTTCCTGTTTTCGAACCTTCCTCCCGGCCGCATGAGCTGAATGTAATCGATGAACAGGACATCCAGGTTGTTTTCCATCTTCAGACGCCGCGCCTTGGCTTTCATCTCCATCACGGTGAGGCCAGGCGTTTCATCAAGAAAGATGCGGGCCCTGGATAGCCCTTCGGCGCTGAGCTTCAGCTTCTCGAATTCCCGCTCGCTGATGAATCCTGTCCTGACCCGCTTGATATCAAGCTGGCTGTCGGCGCAGAGCATCCGGATGACGATCTGTTCTTTGGCCATCTCCATGGAAAAAAACCCTACGGCAAGATCGGTTTTCAACCCGACATACTGGGAGATATTCAGGCACAGGGCCGTCTTGCCCATTGACGGCCTAGCCGCGACGACGATGAACTCTGACCGATGAAAGCCCGAGGTGAGATTGTCCAGGTCGCGGAAACCCGAAGGAACGCCGGTAACAGCTTCTTTCCGCTTGACCAGGTTCGCGATCATTCCCAGAGTCGGCTCGGTCAACTGGCCAACCTGGATAAACCCCGGTTTTACTCTTTGCTCCGCCACTTCGATGATCGCTGCCTGCGCTTCGTTGAGAAGGACATCAGCGTCTTCTTTCTGCTCGTAACTCGAGGAGATGATTTTGGCCGACGAAAGGATGAGCCGGCGCAGGAGTGCTTTCTCCTTGATGATCCGGGCGTGATACTCAATGTTTAAACTCCGCGGGACCCCGTCCATTAAAGATGAAAGGTAAGAGGCCCCCCCGACTTCATCCAGCAGTCCGGCCCGGCCAAGCTCTTCGCTCAAAGAAAGGAGGTCAACGGGAAGCCCCTTGTCCACCAGGGCGATGATCTTCTCTAAGATCTTACGGTTCGCCTCTTTATAAAAATCCTCCGGCGAAATGACGGCCAGGACTGTGTTCAGGTTCTCTTTGTTGATCAGAATTCCGCCAAGGACCGTTTTTTCCGCCTCTTGACTGTGCGGCGGCGTCTTTTTCAAAAACATGAGGTCGAGTTCCATGACCAGCCTCTTATTCTATATCTTTATCTTTTCCTTCCTCTTCCTTTTTCCCCTTCTCGCTCGCCTCTTCCTCGCCCTCTTCTTTGCGGACCTCGATCTTCAAATCCGCTTTGTCGTCGTGGAAGACCCTGACGGCAATGCTGTAGTTTCCCAGCCTCCTGATTGGTTCTTCAAGAACGATCTTCTTTTTTTCGATATCGAACCCCAGCCTATCAAGGGCTTCCTTGATGTCGCCGGCGCTGACCGAGCCGAAGATCATGTCCTTCTCACCCGACTTGCGGAAAAACGTGAGCTTGAGCTCGTTAAGCCTGCGAATCAGCTCCGCATAGGATAGACGTTCTTTCTCAACTTTTTTTTTCAATGCCTGCTGTTCGATCTCAACCATTTTCAGGTTTGAAAAGGTCACTTCCATGGCCAGTCTCCTGGGGATGAGGTAGTTCCTGCCATAGCCAGCTGAGACATTCACAATATCTCCCTTTCGGCCCAAATTTTCAACATCTTGTTTCAAAATAATCTTCATGCTTCCTCCCCGAATCGGTCCGGCGACAGTCTTAATCTTCGACATAAGGGAGCAAGGCCATCAGCCTCGCCCGCTTGACAGCCGTGGCCAGTTTGCGCTGGTGGTAAGCGCAGGTGCCGGTAATGCGACGCGGTGAAATCTTACCTCGTTCAGGAACATACCTTCTCAGAATGTCGATGTTCTTGTAATCGATTTCCTTAACGTCTCGCTGGCAGAACCGGCAAAACTTCCGCTTGGGCGGGAAGAATTTTCTGAAGCCCGGCTTTTCCGTCCTCTCTTCTCTGGCCATTTTACTTCACCTCCTCCGCCGATTCCTGGATCGGGATGTTCTGCTCAGGCGTTGCTGCTTCTTTCTGTTCGTGCTCTGGCTCCCTTTTCTTCTTTCGGCGCGTTGTCTTTTTGGCTTCCTTCTTCAGCGTCATGTAGCGCAATACGGCATCAGATTGCTTGAACCGCCTCTCCAGCTCGAGAGGGATATCTGCCTTCCCTTCATACTGGAAGAAAATGTAAAAGCCTTCGCTGAATCTTTTGATCGGGTAGGCGAGCTTCCTCTTGCCCCACCTGTCCTGTTTGATGAGGCGTCCCTCCTTCCGGGCGATAATGTCCGCCATCCGGAGAATGATTTGCTCTGTTTCGTCCTCAGCCAAGTTGGGGGCGAGGATGAACCCCGTTTCGTAAATCCTCATCGAGACCTCCTTATGGATCTAACAGCTCCTTCTTCTAAAGAAGGAACAAGGAGCGTTGGTATTTAATGACTCAAGTTTGTTCCTGAGCTGTCTTCCGGCTGTCTGTCCTTCTGGTTAAACGTGCTCATAGCCCTATCAATCCGGCCGTCAAGGATCATGGCCAAGGCCCTCCCGGCCTTATCCAGGCTCTTTTCCAGGAGGGGAATTTCCTCTTCGCCGAAAGGCGCGAGAACAAAGCGAATGGCTTCCTCGCGGTCGGCCAGAGGACCTATTCCCAACCGAATCCGAGGGAAAGATTGCGTCCTGAGCTCGTCGATAACCGACTGGAGGCCGTGATGGCTGCCGGCACTTCCTTTCCGGCGCACGCGGATCTGGCCCAGAGGAATATCGAGGTCATCATAAACGATGATGATATCACGGGCGGCAAGCTCGTAGGCCTTGGCTATTTCTCTGACAGCTAGACCGCTTTGGTTCATGTATATCTGCGGCTGGACGAGGATAAGGTTTTCATCGTTCACTTTTGTCTCGGCAACCCTGGCCAGGTATGGGCTTCTTTTGATCTTGACCCCCTGACGATCGGCTATCATCCTGACAAACATGAAACCCACGTTGTGGCGCGTCCGAGCATATCGGCGCCCGGGATTGCCCAACCCGATAACAGCCCACAACGATTACTCCTCTTCCTTCTCTTCCGCAGCTCTTTCTTTCTTGATGACCTCAGGTTCAGTCGGCTCGGCAGCGACCTCTGCCTCCTCAGCCGGCTTGGCCGCGACCTCTTCGGCATGCGGCAGGCTGATGAGGACAATGACCGCCGCCGGATCGCTGACAACCTTTACTCCCTCGGGAGGTTTGATA
>CAZKBY010000118.1:0-8650 GCA_964550915.1 uncultured Eubacteriales bacterium
GGATCGAGCACCGGCTCAAGGACATCGAAGCCCAGGAGGAGACACTTTTTCTCTCATTAGGCCGGCTTTTGGAACAAACCCGGGTGGCAAACCAGAATCTCACCGGCCTTTACGACGAGATCGACATCATCAATCAGCGGATTTCCACGATCCAGCACCGCATCGAAAGCCTTTCCGGCGGCTGACCCTACCCGAGCCGCCGACTCCTTCACGAAATTGGGGACAGCTTGCCTGTCTACCCAATGTCTCTGCCCAATTTCTCCCGATCAGAAACACCCATTGGAGTAGCGACAAGTTGTTTTCAAGGCACTAAGGGCACCCTTTTGATTTGGGCACGGAGGCTGGGACTGAGAGCTTAATTTTCAAATTTAGGTAATTACGTATGCTGTCACCATTTTGTTAAATCGGCTAAAATAGACCTATGCCCAGGCTGAAGCTGTTAGCTCATGCATGTTGCGCACCCGACGCCCTTTATGTCTTCGGCCTGCTTAAAGGAGATTTCGAGGTCACAGGCTTCTTCTATAACCCCAATATCCACCCTGAAGAAGAATACGGGCGGCGGCTCGAAGAAATGAGGACTGTGGCCGCGCGTCTCGGCCTCCCGCTCCTCGAGGGCCCGTATGATGCGGAGCGGTGGATGATGCTGGCCGAAAAATTCAAAAACGAGCCGGAGAAAGGCCGGCGTTGCGAGGTCTGCTATGCCATGAGGCTTCAGAAGACGGCTGAGCAGGCATCCTCCTTAAGATTTGATTATTTTGCGACCGTCATGAGCCTGAGCCCATGGAAAAAGGCTGACGCCCTCAACCGCATCGGCCGGATGTTCGGCCGCCGCTTCAACGTGCGCTATTTGGAGGCGGATTTCAAGAAAAAAGACGGCTTCAGAAAAAGCGTCGAGCTCAGCCGGGCCCACGGCCTCTACCGGCAAGACTACTGCGGCTGCCTTTACAGCCGCCGCAACCGGAATCAACCCCGATGATTCAATGCAAACTTATGAATCGGCGTTACTCCCCAAGTTCATCCTCCCCCTCGACGCGGCAGGGTCAGGGTAGGAGTGACACAAGATAACCTCTTTATGGTAATTTATAGGATTTGCATCAGCATGTTGAGAGACGGATGAACCTGAACGAAGCGAGAAGAGGATTGAGGAAACGCAGAAAGAAGAGACAGAGAACCAAATCCCAGGGCCGGGCGATTAGGATCACGGTCTTTGGCGTCGTCCAGGGTGTCGGGTTCAGGCCGTTTGTCTTCCGACTGGCCCGGCAGCACAGGCTCCGAGGCTGGGTCAAGAACATCGGCTACGGCGTCGACATTCACCTCGAATCCGGAAGCAGAGCAAGCTTCGGCCGATTCATGAACTCACTGGAGGCGGAGAAGCCTCCCCTTGCCCAGATAGAAAGCGTCGAGGCCCGAACGGCTCGCTTCGGGGGATATAAAGACTTCCGGATAAAAAAATCCCGGGAAGGGGAAAGTTTCGTATTCATCTCGCCCGACATTGCCACATGCCAGAGCTGCTTTGAGGAAATCATGGACAGGGCAGAGCGGCGTTTCCGCTATCCTTTCACGAACTGCACGGACTGCGGGCCGCGCTACACGATCGCTAAATCGCTCCCCTATGACAGAGCCAAAACGACGATGGCCGGGTTCATCATGTGCCCGGACTGCCGCCGCGAGTATGAGAACCCGCTCGACAGGAGATATCACGCCCAGCCCATCGCCTGTCCCGCCTGCGGGCCGAGCCTCAACCTCAAAGACGCCCGGACAGGAAAGACAATCCCCGGCGGACTCGAGGCCGCAGTCGAGCTCATCCGGAAGGGAAAAATTCTGGCCGTCAAGGGGCTGGGCGGGTTTCATCTTGTCTGCGACCCGCTCAGATCGAGGACGGTTCAAAGGCTCCGCCGCCTCAAGCAAAGGAAGACCAAGCCGCTTGCCCTCATGGCCAGGGACATCGAGGTCATCAAGAAATTTGCCTTCGTCGGCCCGGCTGAAAGGCGCGAGCTTACCTCGGCCAGCCGGCCGATCGTCCTTCTCAAGAAAAGGCGCGACGTCCCGCTCATCGCTCCCCACTTAGATGAGATCGGGTTCATGCTTCCCTACACTCCCCTTCACCATCTCCTTCTCCGACGGCTCGGCCTTATCGTGGCCACGAGTTCGAACATGAAGGATGCGCCGATCGCCAAAGACGAGAAGGAGGGCATCGCGCCGCTTTGTGACTTCATCCTCACACATAACCGACCCATCCAGAGCCGGGCGGATGATTCGGTCATTAAGGTTGTCGCCGGCAAACCCCTCTTCCTCAGGCGAGCCCGCGGCTATGTCCCCTATCCCCAGCGCGTCCCCCCTGAGCTTCAGAGCGACAGCCACATCCTGGCTGTAGGCGGCGAGCTCAAGGACACGATCTCGCTCTACAAGAACGGCTACGTCATCACGAGCCAGTTCTTAGGCGATCTCGACGAATACCAAAACTACGGGTACTTTAAAGAGACGATCGCCCACCTCAAGCGGCTCTTTGACGTCAAGCCCAGGCTCGTCGTTTGCGACCTCCACCCCAATTTCCACACGACCCAGTATGCCCGAAAGTCAGGTCTTCCGCTTCTTCAGGTCCAGCATCACTATGCTCACGTCCTGGCTGTCCTTCTTGAATACGGAATCCCGGATGGGAAAAAAGTGTTGGGTGTGTCTCTTGACGGCTACGGCTATGGCCAGGACGGCCAGGCTTGGGGAGGCGAATTCCTGCTAGCGGATTATGGGTCTTATGAGAGGATAGCTCATTTCCGGATGGTCCCGCTTGCCGGAGGCGACCAGGCTGCCCGCCAACCCTGGCGGATGGCCCTCGCCTACCTCAGGGACGCTTATGGAGATACACTCCCGAGGGTCAGGGCCTTAGAAAAGATCCCGGCCGAAAAACGCCGTCTCATCTTGGGGATGATGGAAGCCGGCCTGAACTCGCCTCTGACCTCAAGCTGCGGCCGTCTCTTTGACGCCGTCTCGTTCATTACCGGTGTGGCGCCAACTGAGGTGGAATTCGAGGCCGAAGCGCCGATGCGCCTTGAAGCCCTGGCCCATGACACGGCGCAGACCGCCTACGCGTTCGATCTCAAGACAGAGAGTGCACCGTGGGAGCTTTCTTTCGCCCCTACGATCAAGGGAATCATAAGCGACCTCGGCCGGAATCTTCCGGTCGGCCGGATTGCCTCCCATTTCCACAACACTCTGGGCCGGGCCATCGTCGCCGTTGCTGAAAAAGCGAGACTTGAATTCGGCCTCGGGACAGTCGTTCTTGTGGGGGGCGTTTTCCTGAACAAAAGGCTTTTAGTGACGGCTTCAACTCTCTTAGCAAAGAAAGGCTTTTCGGTCCTCCGGCCGGTCAGGCATTCCCCCAACGATGAGTCGATCTCGCTCGGCCAGATCGCTCATGCCCTGGCCTGGCTAAAAAAACACCCCCTTGCTTCTTAACCGAAAGCCTGAAGAGACTATTGATCCGGCTTTACTTCGCCGGCTTCTTCTTCCCCGTCCGCGTCGGCCTTTTTTTCCAGAGTGATTTTGATTCCTCCGCTGATCGAAGAAACGGCGTTGAAAACATGGGCTTCAAGAAAACCCAAGAGACCGAAGAGGGCAAACCCCGCAAGACCGCCCAGGACGGCAAAGACAATCCCTCCCATCAGCGTTCCCTGGAGCGTGCCGAAGAAATCGGGCAAGCGGCGGCCGAGCCCGGAAAAAAATTCGGACGCGCCAAGAAAGGCTCCGATGATGACGCCCAAGAGCAGGCCGGTGCCGCCGCTTACGAAAAGGCAGCTCGACGGGTTAAGCCGGCGGAGGACAGCGTTCTCCCCTTCCTTCTTTTTAAAAAGAGCCTGTTCTGCAAAAGGCACGGGAGGGGTTTCTGCTTCCTGACTGCAGACGGGGCATCTCTGGAAGGCGTTTTCAAGCTTCGTCCCGCAGCGCGGACAGGACGCTTCTTTCTCGCCAAGGTTCTCCCCGCAGCGCTCGCAGAACTCGGCGCCGGCGTCGTTTTCGAGGCCGCAGGTGTAACATTTCACCTTCGTGAGCTCTGGAACGGGAGGGTCTGCCTGAACCCAGGCGCTTCCGTCAAAGTAGTACCACTTGCCCGTCTGGGCACCGATCATCCAGAAGCGGCCCTGGTCGTCGCAGAGCCGAAGTTTCTTCAGGCGATCGATGAACTCCCGGCGGGAGATCTCCTTGGAGCGGAATTGCCGGCGGAGAGCCTGGAAGGAAATTTCGACGTCCCTGAAGGGATTGTTCATCTTATCTCTAAATTATTTATAATCAACAAAATATAAGCAAGGCGCCAAAGCCCCCAAGCGGCTGACGAAAATTTGTGCAAAACGTCATATCTGCAAGAAACTGCAAAAATTGGACTCAAATATCCCCCGGTTTTTCCACAGGTTTTCCACAGTTTTTGTGAAAAAGTTAGAAGCCCCATTGCCCGACCAACTCCATGGCGCTATACCCCTTGATAGGCGCCGGGATAAACGACAGGATGAAAATGGCGATAACAACGGCGCCGAGCACCCGTCGCAGCGGCGAAAGCACCTCCGCTTCATCAATAACTCTCGGATGCTTCAGCCCTAAAAGGAGAATCGCCAGCGCCCAAACGATCCAGCCAACCCAGAAAAAAACGCCCATGATGAAGAAGGCGGCCATAAAAACCTTGGCTAAAGGCTTTGACTTCGGCCCGATGAGCGCGTAGGCGACATGGCCGCCGTCTAACTGTCCGACCGGAAAAAGGTTAAAAGCCGTCACCAAAATGCCCACCCAGCCGGCGAACCCGACCGGGTGAATGAAAAGATCGCTGTTAGTGGGGAGATCCCTGAAGATGAGGCCGCCGATAAACTTGAGCAACAGGGGTTCGCCGAAAATCAGGGTGTCTTCCCGGGGAAGGGACGGCACAACCTTCGAAAGGGACAGCCCGTAAACAAGAACGGGCAGGGACAGGATAAACCCGGCGAGCGGACCCGAGATGCCGATGTCAAAGAGTTGTTTTTTCCGGGTGATCGGAGACTCGATCTTGATAAAGGCGCCGAGTGTACCGATTAAAGTGGGCGCGGGAATAAAAAAGGGCAGGGTCGCCTCGATCCGGTAGAATCGGCAGGTTAGATAGTGGCCCATCTCATGCCCGAGGAGAATGCCGATGAGGACGGCGGCGTAGACCAGGCTGAGGCTGATGATCCGGGGGTCGCTGAAAACCTGAGGAGGCGGAAGAGACTGAGGATTAAGGGACAGGTCTTCGGAAAACGTATAGTTGACGCTCCAGCTCAGGCCGACAACGAAGGCCGACAGACAGGTGACGATGAACAGAAAGATGTTCAGCCAGATTCTCTTTGGCCGTCTCCCCTCATCCATCAATTTTATGAATTCTATTTTCTGAGAAGATTTTAGCCTTCTTTTTGCATCCGCTTGTACTTCTCCATCAGCTCGTCGTGGCTCTCCTTGTGATCAGGGTCAGGAATGCAAGCGTCCACAGGACAGACAGCGGCACACTGAGAGGTATCGAAATGGCCCACGCATTCCGTGCACTTCTCGGGGTCGATGATGTAAATCTCATCTCCTACCGAGATGGCCTGGTTCGGGCATTCGGGTTCGCAGGCTCCGCAGTTGATGCATTCCTCGGTGATCTTGTAAGCCATTATCATTCCTCCTCATTAAAATGAAAGCCTATTATACCGTTTTTTGCCCAATTTACAAGGAAGGCGTTGTGGCCGACTCGATTTTTTTCGCCCTGTCAGAGGCGTCAAAACTGTAGTAAGACTGGGGATATTTCTCCTGAATGCTTTTATAGAGAGCCAAGGCAGCCTGTCGATCTCCCTTTCCCTCCAGTGCCTCAGCCTTGTGGTAAAGGATGACGTCGAGACCGTAGTCCTCGGGTTTTGCCTTTTCCAGCTTCTCGTAGATGGCCACGGCCTGGTCGTAGTTCTTCTGGAAGAGGTTGACCTGGCCGAGGAGGTCCTGGGCTTGATAATAGATGAAGTCCCGTGGCTCCGGTGGGAGCGGTGCCAAGGCTTCTTTTGCTTTTTCGAGCTCTCCTTGCTCCAGCCAATAGGTGGCTTCGAGGATGAAGGCGAGGCGGGCGAACTTTCCCCGGCCGGCCAGCTTCTTGAGCTCGGCAAGTTTTTCCGGGTTCTGACCGAGTTCAGTCCTCAGATCCAACATTTGGCTGACGAGTTCGCTTTCCTTCTTGACGTTCTGCGCCTGAAGAAACCTCAGGCCGGCGTAAAGGAGGACAAAGAAAACGCCAGCGGCCGCGATGATGATGATCTCCCGCGTCCGCTTTTTGACGAACTCAAAGATTATGGTCATCGTGCTGACGAATTCATCTTCCTTGAGCTGCTTCTTGACAACTTTCTTCATCCCTCGCTCCTCCGAAAAAAGGGGACGTGCCCCTGGCCGGACTCGAACCAGCGACACAGGGATTAGGAATCCCTTGCTCTGTCCATACTGAGCTACAGGGGCACGGTCTTTCCTGCAAAATATACCCCAAACCAGCGGGTTTTTCAAATTCCGTTTCTGTGATCTCTAAGATCGTGAATAGGGTCCTGTCACGGCGCGTCCCCTTCCGTCCTCGCTCCACCCATCCCCCGTGGGGAACCCCTTACGCTGCGAGCGGGAGGGGACTGACTCCGTGCCACCCTCCGCAGATTATCATAGAAAGATCACAGAAACGGATATTTTCAGGTGGGGTGCTACTTGGCCGTGACGGCTCTTTCGAACTGGAGGTAGCTGATCGTTTCGGCCAGGACATCCCTGACGGCAAGGGAGATCGTATAAGTGCCCGGTTTGACGAACATCTCGGCAACATAGGGGTAATAGCTCTTTACGGCCATGGCATAATCTTTTTTGGGAATCCGGATGTCGTGGAAAAGCTCATGACAGGGAGAAACATATCCCCCCGCATCCTTTAGAGCCACGTAGACCTTAATCTCGCCAGTATAGTCATCTGCATTCTCAAGCAGGGTTAGGTCTTTGATCGGGATCAAGAGCTTTATCTTGAGGCTCAGGTTTTCAGACCCGGGGATTCGCTCCTCGGGGAGGACCTGAATCTTGATGTTCATCGGGTTCAGGATGCGTTCTAAATACAACCTGGAAAAAACACTCTTCTTGATGTTCTCTTCCAGGGAAAAATAGAGATAGCTGCGCCTGACCCGGACGGCATAGCCGTCTTCAACTCCCCTCAGCTTGACCTCGATCGAATGGAATTTGTTATCTTCTCGATGCGGTGAAACATAGCCCAATGAATAGTGATAGAGAAAATCGTCCTCGATCTTCTTCAGGCCGGATTCAATCTCGTTGGTGTTCAGGATGGCCAGCCCTCCCGTCTCCTCGGCCATCATCTTCAGGGCCGTGTCCTGAACCCTTGTGCCTGGCTTAACCATGCCGCCACGCCTGGAATAGACATTCCAGCCTGCTTCCTGGTCAGCAGACAGGGTGAGCGTCTCCAGCCCCCGAGCGTTGATGGGATAAACAGAGACTTCATGGGCGTTGCACTGGGAAGTCAGGTTGCGGAAGAAATTCGTGGCATCGTAGTTCATCGCTTCAGCCTGGGCCCTTCCTTGAGGGAAAGCCTGGTCAATGAACGAGAAAACCTCCTCGCCGGGGTTGATAGGCAGACCGTCGCTGACATAGATCAGAATTTTTCTCCCCTCGATTCCGGTGAGATAGTCGAGAAAGGCGTTCAGGGAATTGAGAGAATAGACGAGGTCGCCCTGTTCGGCCTCGACAAAGCTCCGGGCCATGCCCATGGCCTTCTCATAATCTTCAGACCTCCATTCCCTTGATGTTTCGGAAACGATTCTGTTGAGCTCTTTTCTCAAGTCTTCCCTTGTTCTGGTGCGCAGCAACGCCTGCCCTGATCTTTCCTTGACCTCGTTGATGGCCCGCAGGAGAAGCCCGGCGTCGGGAGTGAAGTCTTGGAGGCACTCCAGCTTCTGTTCGAGGCAAACGACCATTCCCAGGTTGTTCATGCCGGCGCCGAAATTGTGATGAATGAACGACTCCAGCTTTTTGATACTCCAGTTTCTGTTCATGGGGTGGAGGTGCCAGTTATCGAAATAAAAAATGACCTTGTTGGCCACCCGGGGAGTTCTCTCTAACAAGGGGCGAGGAGGGGGCAGGGGTTGACCCGGCTCTTTTCCGGCCTGAGAAACATAGATATCCGCTCCCTTGACTTCATAAAAGTTGGTCAGTCTCTGGGGAAGGCCATCTTCATAGATTTGGAAGTTTTCCGGCCGGAGGCCCGTCACGCGCTTCCCCGCCTTGTCGGTTACAACAACATCAATATTTGTAACGATGACTCTGACTTCGTAGCTGGGCTTGGGTATTTCTTGCTGTTTTTCCTGTTGACCAGGGTGCCCAGAGCTCCCTGCTGAGGGACTGAGGGCGCCAGCAAAAAAGAGCAAACCGAGAATCAGGACCCAAAGGATTATTTTTTTGACGAACATCGATGACATTATAAAAGACAACGCGATAAAATAAAAATTTCATTCTTCATAGGAAGATGTCGGGCAACTGCTTTCTTGAGCGCCCCGCGAAAACCTTAGAAAAAAGAAGGGCTGGCGCCGGGAGGGCAGCCAGCCCTTTCTTATCGAGCTTGAGTTTTAGAACCTGAATCTAGCTCCAGCGTAGAATCTCATGGGCA